>CAYTHG010000075.1:0-13114 GCA_964437525.1 uncultured Myxococcales bacterium
CCCGCCGGAATCTGAGAACGAACAGGGAGATCAGCCTGTCTATCAGGATTTCGAAGGAACTCCCACTTTGATTATCATGCCGTTGCGTCCTCAGGGAGTGGAGCCTGCAATTGCCGAAAACCTGACGGACCTGATGGCTCTGGAAGTCGATAATTCCGGGCTGTTCGAGGTTTACAGCAAGACGGAGTTGATGGAGCTTTTGAAACTGGCCGAATACAAGCAGCTTTTGGGAGAAGACGACGACGAAGCGCTCACCGTAGTCGGTAAAAAACTGGGAGCCCGTTTCCTTTTACATGGAAGCATTGGCAAGGTTGGTAACACCTACGTTCTTTCGCTGGTGCTGGTCGAAGTCGCCACGGCAAAAGCTGTCAGGCGCGTCAACCAGACTCTAGTCGGCGAACCCGGAGGATTGATAGGTTCTCTGCGTTCGGCGGTTATCGCCTTGAGTTTGCAGGAACGCGGTGTCGCTCCCGACATCACCGGAGAGCTTATTCACGATCTGACCATAGCCGAGAAAAAGAAGACTTTCTTCTTCCATTTGAGACTGGGTTACGAGGTTCCCATAGGCGAGGTTCAAAACGACAGCAGCTTAAAGTACATGTTGCCCTCGCTATTGATCATGACGACCGACTTCGCCTGGCAGTTCCACCCTTACTTCCAACTGGTGGCCTCGACCGGCATGGGAATTTCCATCATGGAAGATTTCCACAACCAGAACAAGCAGATGATAGTCAGGCTGAGCGCCAATGAAAATCTGGATGATGCAGGTAATCCTCAGCAGATGGAAGGTTTCGACATCACCACCAGCCGCTTTGATTACCAAACCATGCGCATTCCCTTCGATTTGATGGTTCAGGTTCGCCCCAAAAGCGGGAAGTTCCTGCCTTATTTCGGAACCGGATTGGGAGTCAGTTACCAGCTTTATTCCTTCAATGACGAAAAGATCAAACGCCACCAGCCGGGCTATCCCAAGCCCCCATGTGCTGATCCCTACTCGGTCGAAGGCGACATCTGTATCCGTGAGTACGATATGGGCGCGCCCGATTCGCTGTCCTACATGAACATCGACTTCCCGGTGGTTGCTGGATTCGACTACCTGCTCGGCGATCATGTGGGGATTTCCATTGAAGCCAAATACCTTTTGACCTATGCTCTCAAAGACGATCTGTACGCCGATTTCATTATCGACGAGCCTGTCGAGTATACGAATGAAAACGGCAATCAGACTCTTGAGAATATGGGCGATACCGTTCCCCTGCGGCGTCTGCATCAGGGAATCAGTTTTAGTGTCGGAGTGATCGCCTATTATTGATGTGTTCACTTTAATTAACGCGAGTTCTTGAAATGAAGTACCTATCTGTTTTTCTAGTGGCGGCCTTTGTCTGCCTTTTCCCGATTGCAAATTCGAATGCCGAACAACCCGAGTGGGACAGAGGCGATTTTTATGGAGTGAAAATTCTCTCTCCCGATATCGCAAAGCAGCTTAAGTCTCAAGGGATTCGTACCAGAGATCGTCTGGGAGACGAAATTGTAGTCAGGATTAATGATGAGGAAAAGCAGCGCCTTGAAAAACTAGGTTACCTTTTGCGATCCTTGCCCGGCAATCCGGCTATTTCGAGAACCCGCAGTCTGAACAATTGTTCCGCTTTTCCGCAGCATAGTGAGGTTTTGTCTACGTTGAATTCATTGGAGGATGATTATCCGGCCATCGCTCGCCGGATCACGCTCGGGTATTCGGTGGAAAACAGGGAAATTGCCGGTATCGTGATTTCCGACAATGTCGCTGTCGAAGAAGACGAACCGGAAGCTCGACTGTTGGGTGCCCACCACGGCGACGAATGTATGAGTGTGGAAATACCGCTACGCATGGCCCGCTATCTGTGTGAAAACTACGGCCTTGAAGGTCAAGACAGAATTACCGAGATTGTCGATTCCATGCAGATCATGATTGCCCCTCTGGTGAATCCCGACGGCAACGATTCTTCCGACGGGAACAGCTACAGATACAACGCTCACGGTATAGATATCAACCGCAATTACGGTTATCAATGGCGTAACGACAATGAAGAAGGCAAGGCTATTACTGAGCCCGAAGTGCGTGCGGTAATTGAAGAAGGACTACAATCCAATTACGTGGTGTCTTTCAGTTATCACACATATGGCGACTATGTGAATTATCCGTGGAATATGGGACACACCAACGGCGTAGCCTATCCGGCAGTAGATGATTCGTCTCTTTATTATCTTTCCAACAGGTACAATTTCCACACGGGAAACAGCTATACCGTAACCAATGGAGCCGAGTGGTATGTCACCAACGGCGACACAAACGACTGGTCTTACGGCACACGCGGCGATTTCGACTGGACCATAGAGCTAGCCGATTCCTCGCCTGATGTAGTCTGGGACAAAAACGACGGTGGAATTCTGGAATGTTTCGAACACGCCCAGCGCGGCATTCGCGGCGTCGTGATCGATGCAGATACCGGAGAGCCGCTTGAGGCCATGATATTGGTGGACAATCCTCACTGGCAGGTTTACACCGATCCGCAGATGGGCGACTATCACCGTTTCCTGATGCCCGGAACCTATAGCTTTTTAGTATGGGCACCGGGATATCTGCCTGCACGAGTTGAAAATGTCGTCGTTGATGATGGTCCCGCCGTCAGGCGCGACGTGACTTTGGAGCCGGGCGGACGCTATTGCGCTTTGCAGGTTCTGACTGTTGTCACCGATATCACATCCGGCAACGACACCTGGCCCGTGGAGGCATTCGGGGAGCCGGACGGCTCGGGCTTTATTCTCAAAGAAATAGACGATTACTGGTTCTCTACACAAGGTTACATTGTACTTGATATGGGTCTTGAGATGAGCAACCTCGAAGGTCCGGATCTTTATGTCTACGAAGCCGATCCTCAGCCGGGTTATTCCTATAAAGTTTATGTCTCGGATGATTTCGCGCCGGACCAGTGGAGTTTTATCGGCAGCGGTAGCGGCAGTCAGGCTTTCGAGCTGGGAGCCGCCGCCATAGCGAATACGCGTTACATCAGAATTATGGATGAT
Source organism: uncultured Myxococcales bacterium (assembly GCA_964437525.1). Taxonomy (GTDB): domain Bacteria; phylum Myxococcota_A; class SURF-8; order SURF-8; family SURF-8; genus JAKQSH01. The sequence goes on from CAYTHG010000075.1 coordinate 3,064, forward strand.
ACCGCAGCCGGAGAGTTCACCCTTGATGCGGTCGAATACGCACCGGAAATCGAAGACGGCGATATAGACGGCGATGTCGATCCCGATCCCGACTCCGACCCCGACTCCGACCCTGACCCGGAACCAGATTTGGAACCGGATATGGACGAGATAGATGGTGATGTCGATGCGGACGATGAACCTGATGTCGATGTGGACAATGAGTCTGATGTCGATGAAGATATCGATACAGTTGACGGCGATGCAGACGACGAAGTAGAAATTGTCGAGGAACAGGAAACCGATGGTGACGAAGACACTCTGGAACGCGACGATGAAGACGTAACGTGTCTCAAACCCTCTGATATCAAATGCTGGAGTATTCTGGTCGAGGACGAAAAAGAATGCCTGAGCACGAACATCCTCGCCCGTCCCGAGTTGACCGGTTGCAACACCGTCATGCTGCCGTATTGCGAGCTTTGCGGTTCGGAAGTGTTTTCCGTTGCTTTGGAGTGGGACGGCCAGCTATGGCACGGTCCGAAAGATCTGGCGAAAAACACCGAATGTCTGATCGGTCCCGAAAACGACAAGGGCGAATTGTCGCTGGAAGGCGATTGTGGATTCAACGCTGCACAGACGGTTGTTTTAAGCTTTGCCGATTGCGGAGAACTGGAAGAGGGCGAAGCCGTTTGTGACAACGATTGCGACGGCTGCGCGGAAGACGGCGATTCCGCAGAGGATGGCGATGACTCTGAAGGTGGAGACTCCGATACAAGCGGTGACGATGACGGTAAAGACGACGATGACGATGACGACGACGATGATGACGACGATGAGGATAACGGTTCGGGAGATTCCGGCTGCAACTCTTCGGGTCAGGCGTCGTGGTTTATACTGCTGATGCTGGCTGGTCTTGTGGGAATGCGCAGAAAATTATCCATGTAAGCTAAAATCGAATCAACAGCAAAAGCCCCGCCTTCTTTGGAAGTGCGGGGCTTTTTTTGTGTTTTATGTTTTGTTATGCCGTGTTTAATCGGTTTTACAAGTTTGACAGCATTTCGCAGTTTACCGGCTGAACTCCATCGGGATTCTTGAAAGGTGACCAGCAGTATTCCATTATCAATGCGAGAGCTTCCGAGCCTATTCTGTATATCCTTGCTCCTTCATCGTCTTTTTCGTAATCCGGCGGTAGCCATTCATGTTCGCCGTCAGCTACCGATTTGTCCCACAGGTTCCAGGTCGGCCAATTGGAAAATGCTTCAGTTGAGCGTGTTAAGTAGTTGTGCAGTAGCCGAACTTCTTCCGAGGTCATTGGATAACCCGCTCCAGCCGCTTGAAGCTTGTTAGAAATAAGATCGCGCAGCCAACCATCAGGAGACGTATTGACTTTTGACAGGTCGTTTGCCATGTCACGTGTGAATCTTTCATCCAGACCTTCCAATGATGCTTGTGCCTTATCGTTGTAACCGTTAAGCAGAGAAAGCTTGATGTTAGCAATGTGGAATGCGCGCATTATGTGGCCGTTGGGGGCGTTGTTTTCGATTGAGAATTTTTCGTAGATTTTATTTCCGCCGAAGGGAGTGCATTCGTTGTCCTGAAGGTCTCCGTATGCCAGCAGCGCAGCAGCTTGCTTGTTGTTGCATTCGGCATCCGGGAGAAGCAGATCCCAGGTCACAAACGAGGCCAAGTCGCCAGTGTCCGCTTCTTCCGGCCCTTCGTCAATGCCGGGAGTGTATGGATTTCCTTCGGCATCCTTAGTGCGTATGTTGTAGCCATTATCGACGATGTCTTTTGTGAACTTTTGCAGTAAATCAATGGTTTCGCTACAGGCTAAGCGTACCTCTTCGTCCTGTGCTCGCAAGGATGCATAAAGGATGGGTACGGATGCGTCGAACAAGTAGCCGAGGCCGTCTTTTGAGCGCGTGTTGGTTATCCAGACTTCGCCCCAGTAAGGGTTGTTCTCGTAAGAAAAGCGTGAGCAGTTCCAGCGATCATATGGAAAAAACCATTTTGAGTAATCGACCGCTTTGTCGTATCCGTCATGGGTCTTGTAGCTGTGGTTGAAGGTGACGACATTGCGGGTCATCAAATGCAGGACTGTATCGTTTTCGTCATGAACCATCCCGAGCATTGTCGATGAAATACCTTTGCAGTATTGCTCTGAAAGTTTTCCCAGTGTTTCATTGCCTGTCAGCAAGTATCCGCCTATGGCGGAAGAAAGTATGTTCGAGTTCACCTTCAGGATGTTGTGCCCGCCATGCTCTTCGGAGTAATTGTGCACCATCGTTACTTTGTCGCCGTCTTTGACTGCATGGCAGTCCCTCCACCAGAGTCGATAATCCCGCTTTCCCGTCGAAGCGTCTATGCCGTGGCTCATTCTAAGCAGCCAATCGAAATAGGCTGTGTCTTTGTAGAAGTCGATCATCTTCTGTGTAAAAGTGTCTACTTCTTCAGGGCTAAGCGGTTCTCCTGCGTCCGGGCGTGTGTATTCAAACGGCAGTCCTTCGGGTAGGTTGTCTTCCGCCCGCTCTTCAAAAAAGTCAGAATCTTTATCCTCTTCGCTGGAGATGTCTTCCGTGTCTATATCGCCATCGCTGTCTATGTCGCCGTGTCCTGCTTTATTGTTATCGTTTGCACTAGAGCATGCAGACAGTACAAGTAAGGTGGCCAGTATTGCTGTCAAATGAACGAGGATTGTTTTCTTATACATTTGAGCTTGGTTCCCTTTGCAAATTGGCAATTTGTTTTTGTTCTTACATCAGATAGCTATGGTGACATCAATTATTTTGTTAAATCTGTGCCAGTCGATTGGTTCATGAATGTTTTTTCTTACTTCATATCCCGTTTCTCGAAGATGATGATGGCAATCGCAAGTACCAGAGCAATGTAGAAGAAACCGTAGGCGGTGGCGCTGAACATGTAATCGAAGCTGACCTCACGCCCGTAAAGCACAGCCCCCTTAATGTTGAAAAAACTGAAGTCCGGCAGAAGATGGCGCATTATCGCCAGCAGCATTATCGCCGCGCCGCCTACATCGAGAGTGGCCAGCATCTCGAGGTAAGATGAAATCGAGCCGATGATATAAAAGGCCAGGGTGAACATGCCGGAGAGTATCGGAGATGATAGAGACGAGAAGAGCGTGGCTATCGAGGTAATCAAGGCGATCTGTACAAAAATAAGCCAGATTGATTTTGTATAGTCGAGCAGGTGTTCGGCTCCTCCGTAGTAGATGACAAGGGCGTAAAAGATTGCCACCATGAAAGAAATTTCGACTAAAAGCGTCAGAATCAATCCGAGGTATTTACCGAGTATGAACTCGTAGCGCCTTATGGGGCGTGTGATGATTGTGAAGATAGTTCTGCGGTCCATCTCCTTGTGGACCAAGTTGATTCCCACGAAAATAGCGATCAGCGTGCCGAATATTTCGATGTTTCCCAAGCCTACGTTAGCTATGATGCGCAGTCTGTCGGCTATGGTCATGGTTGCAAGCGTCATGGAAAGCCCGGAGACGATGACGCCGAAGAACAACAAGGTGTAAAGCACTTTGTTGCGCACCGCTTCTTTCAGCGTATTAATTGCGACTGTCCAGATTTTCGTCATTGCTTTTACATTCCTTCATGTAAACATCTTCCAGAGATACGCGTCTGGAGACCATGGATTCGAGTTCGGCTTTGCCGGAAGTTACCAGGCTTAAAGCTTTGGAGCGGGCTTGCTCATCGGGCGCAATGAATACGAGTGTGTCTTTTCGCTCCTCGACTTCTTCGGCTATATTGTCTATGGATTCTTTGAAAGTCTTGTCCCAATTCTTGACAACAAACTCAAACCCGCTTGAAATCTGACTGGTAAGCTCTTCTATGCTTCCTGTCTGCACCATCTTGCCTTGAGTGATGATGGCCACTCTATCGCATAGCTGCTCGACATCGGAGAGAATGTGCGATGCAAAGAACACGGTCTTGCCCTGTTTTTTGAGCATTCTGATGATGTTCTTTATTTGTATTCGTCCGAGCGGGTCCAGTCCGCTCATGGGCTCGTCCAGAATCACCAGGTGAGGATCGTGCAGTATGGCCTGGGCCACGCCGACTCGTTGCAGCATTCCTTTTGAGAACTCACGCAGGGGGCGGTCGAGTGCGTGTGTCAGGTCGAGCATTTCAAAGAGTTCTTCGGATTTGCGAACGATGGCTTTGTTGTCCATGTCGTTCAAGCGTCCGTAGAATTTCATAATCTCGCGTGCTGTCAGATAATCGTAAAAATACGACTGCTCCGGCAGATAACCAACCATGTGGCGGGCTTCAATGTTGTCCAGAGGTTTTCCCAATATTTTGGCTTCGCCCGAAGTGGCGGAGATCAAGCCTGTCAGGATCTTGATTGTGGTGGTTTTTCCCGCTCCGTTGTGACCGACATAACCGAATACTTCGCCCCTCATAACGTCGAAACTGACGCCGTTTAGCGCTCGGATCGTCTGACGCAGCATGTTTGACTTGTAGTGCTTGGTCAGGTTTTTTGTCTGGAGTACCGTCTCCATTATTCACCTCTATCGCTGTTGCTGGATCTAATTGTTTTTTTTCAAATTGGTTGTGCTGTTTACGATGCCGTTTTTATCGATAACGAATTTACCGTTCGTCGGGTCTTTGGGGATATATTTTATCAAGCGATTTTCGACAAGATCATTGACTCTCGTTATCGCTTGTCCCGTCTTCTCTTTAAATAATCTGGCCTTCTCGTTCAATATGACAATGATCTTGTACATCTTGCAGTGATTGCATAAATGACGTTTCTGTTCTTCATCTTTGGCTGTAGCGCACATCTCGCACATGAGTTTCTGCTGGATAGAAATCATGCCGATATCGCCTAAGGATTCCTTGGCAAGATTGTCTGCCACCCAGACCAGCCCGGATGGGGCGTCCGGCAGGCGGGAGGCGATGCGAAACCAGAGGCTGGCTTTTTTGTTTAAGTCGGAATAATTTAAATAATTGAAGCCTATCATCATGGGCATTTTGTAGTTGTCCGGCAGGTTGGACCATCCTCTTTTTAGTATTTGATTTGAGTCGGCAACTCCCATCTGGTCGCAGTACTTTGGCAGCACAAAGCCGCCGTATATGTAGTTTTCCTCAAGTTTGGGGTCGAGTCTGGCTATCAGGTTGAGCTTGTTGTTGAGGATTCTGCAATTGTGTTCGACAAATTTATCTTTGTTGTCGGCCACATAAACCTGCGTGTCGATCAAGAACAAGTCGGCGGCCAGTTGGTTGAATCCGATGGTTAGAAGGCGCACATATTTTTCTTCAGGCAAGAACCATTCGCTTTCCTGCGATCCAAGTTGAAACTGTTTTGCAGATACATGTCTGAAGGCGAAGATATGCGCAACCAGCAAAAGCGGGATAAGAACTGCAACAAGTATGGTTTTCCTACTCGTTTTCAATTTGCATCTTTCCTGTTGTATTCAGTCGTTTTTCAAATACATTTTCAATTCTATGTTAATCCGGCAGATGAAAAACTCAATATTTCAACTCTATTTTTATAAAGAATTTAAACAATGACGCAAGATTAAGCGAGTTCTTTTAGGAAATGTTTGATGCCTTCTTCCAATTGTGGGTCTATTTGTGATAAATAGAAACCTTTAAAGCGGAAGGAGGGTGTTTTGCTTCTTGCAATTGATGTCGGTAATACCCATATAGTCGTCGGTGTTTATGAAAACGAGCATCTTGTTAACAAATGGCGGATGGCCACTGATGTGGCTAAGACAGCCGACGAGTATGGCGTTTTGTTGTGCCAGCTCTTTAGCTCGTCAAATTTGTCTTCATCTGCATTTGATGGCGCTGTCCTGAGCTGTGTGGTGCCCCCGCTGGTAAGCATGTGGCAGGAGTTGTGCCAGAAATTCTTGAAGCTCGATTTGCTTGTTATCGGGCCGGGTACCAAAAGCGGAATCCAGATAGTTTATGACAACCCGCGAGAAGTAGGTGCCGACCGCGTTGCCAATGCCGCCGGAGCGCAATTTTTGTACGAAAACGAAAATATCATTGCTGTGGATTTTGGGACGGCAACGACTTTCGATTGCATTTCCTCCGATGGGAAATACATAGGCGGGGCGATTTCTCCTGGCTTGAGTGTAGCCGCAGACGCTCTATACAAGGCTGCTGCCAAGCTTCCCAGGGTTGAATTGACACCCCCGCCTCATCCCATAGGAAAAAACACCGTAGATAGTATACGTTCGGGATTGATGTTCGGGTATGCTGCTCTGGTGGAAGGTATGGTAAGCCGCCTGTCCGCCCAGTTCGACAGTCCGCCCAGGGTAATAGCCACTGGCGGCTTTGCCTCGCTGTTGTCTGAGCAATGCGATACTATCGAGGATGTCGTTCCCGATTTGACTCTAAACGGTTTAAGGATTATCTATGAGCGAAACAGAAAAGCCTCGTCAAAATCAGGAAAATGATTCTCAGGATTTGTCTTTCTCTCAGGTCGGTGGAGTGGAGATAGTTTATCAGCCGCTTTCCGAGCATGAGATTCCTGAAGAAATAAAGAAGCATTTAAAGCCCAATGCAGATGATGCTCGTCGCTTGATGGTGGCTAAGTCCCTGGTTCCGTTGCCGCCTCAACAATTGGGTCTGGTGCTATACTGCCTTATGGCAGATGACAATCCCTCCGTTGCCGATGCAGCCGAAGATGGCTTCGACGAATTGCCTTCGAACATCTTGAGAAATCTTGCCGGGCAAAGGTTGCCGGAGAGGATTCTCGATTACATAATGCGCAACTGGTACAGCGAAGAAGATGAAGATCACGTTTTAGAAGCTGTCATCTTCAATCAGGCGACCGGGCGCGAAACAATGACCACCCTGATTCACAACGCCCCTCTAAAAATACTGGAGATGATTGCCGGTAACCAGAGCCGCTTGATTCGCGAGCATGGCTTGGTGTATGAGTTTGCAGAGAGTATAAATGTCTCGATGGGGCTTTTGGCTCGTGTACTCGAATTTGCTCGTCGGCAAAAGATAATCACCGCAGAAGAAGAAGACCGCATTATTGAACGCTATGTCAATCGCGGTCGAGAACAGGCGGAAGAAGCCGGAGAAGAGCCGGAAGAAGTAAAAGTCGAGGATGTCGTAAAGGAAGTGGTCGGTGAGGATGGGGATGTTGACTGGGAGTTCCCTTCGTTTATGACGATGGATTATGAAGAGATGGAGGACTTGGACGCCGATGCAAAACTGATAGAGAGTAAAATCCAGGCTAAGCAGAATATGCGCGATATTATCCGCAAAATGGTCGTCCCTCAGAAGTTGAGGCTTGCAGCGCGTGGAAACATGGAAGCCAGGAAGATTCTGATCGAAGACCCGCTTGGCATGGTTGCCAAGTCCGTTTTGAAAAGTCCTCGTATCAGTAAGACCGAGATTGAACGAGCAGCATTGTTGCGCACCATTGATCCTGAAGTCTTGGAAGAAATCTCCAAAGACGGCGGTTTTATGCGAACTTATGCCATTCGTCATGCATTGGTGCTGAACCCTAAAACACCATTGACTATTGCCAACCGCTTGCTGTCTACATTGCAGGAAAAAGACATCAAGGAGATTTCTAAGAGTAAAGCTGTTCCGCAGGCTGTACAATCTATTGCGCGCCAGAAAATTGACGCTCAAAAAGCTCGGCGGGAAAAAAGCAAGAAAAACAAATAACAAGATTACAAAACCATTTGCCAGGAGGTCTAAACTTGCCTCGAAGAAAAGCCATAGAATTGAAGCCGGAGCAACTTCGTAGATATTGCGATCCCAAGGTTCTCACTTTTGATACGACGGCAGAGCTTGAGCCAGGTAGGGAAGTCGGACATGCCAGAGCCAGAGAAGCTATCAAGTTCGGCTTAGACAACAAAACAAAAGGCTACAATATCTTCTGTCTGGGTGCGCCGGGTTCCGGTAAGACCAGCATTCTCCGTTCGATATTGGATGAGAGAGCCAAAAAAGAAGAAACTCCTCCGGACTGGGTGTACCTCTACAACTTCGAGACTCCCGACAACCCGCAGGCTTTCTGCCTGTCGGCAGGTATGGGACGTGAGTTGCAGAGAGACATGCAAAGTCTCGTGCGCGAATTGAAACACCTTCTGCCCAAGATGTCTGAGAAGCGCAACGATACAAAGATTGAAGAGCAGTTCCGTAAAAAAAGCGATACCGAATTCAGGAAGCTTCGCCGTGTCGCCAAAAAGCACAGCCTTGATATCGATCATTCGGATGGAGATCTGCTGATACAGGCCATAAAGGACGGTCGCCCGATGGGCTCGGAGCAGATGGCTGAGATGAGCGACAAGGACAGGTCTTACTATGAAGACCAGATTCGTTTGATTCAAGATAACATAACCAAATTTCTGGAATCTCAGGCAAGGTTTGAAAAACAGAAACAGGAAAAGATCCGCGATCACATCCGCAGCATCACTCGGTGTGAGATGGCACCTTATGTGGATGACCTGAAAAGCAAATACAAAGACGCGGTAGGACTGCGGACATGGCTGGCCAAGCTTCATGACGAGATTCCACGCGCCTTCGATGAGTACCAACTCGTTCAGGAAGAATTACAGCAAAACGAAATTGCTGAGATGATTACGGAAGCGCTGGACCCTTTCCAGGCTTTTAGAGTGAACCTCTTTGTGGACAATCATGGTGTCATAGGCGCGCCAGTGGTTTTCGAGTCCAGCCCCACCTATCATAATCTGGTGGGCCGTATGGAGTATCGAGACCAGCACGGCATGATGAAAACCGATTTTACCATGGTCAAAGCCGGTGCTCTGCACAGGGCCAACGGAGGTTATCTGGTTCTCCAGGCCAACGATCTTTTGAAAAGCTACAACGGCTGGGACGTCTTGAAGAAGGTTTTGCGTAATAAAGAACTGACCATACAGGAGTTGGATGTCGAGCATAGAACCCGTTCTCTGTCGTCTCCTCAGCCCATTCCTATTCCACTCGATTCGGAAACCAAAGTTATCCTGATTGGTACAGAAGAAATGTACTATCTGCTTTTGAGTATGGATGACGATTTCGAGCGACTGTTCAAGGTCAAAGCCGAGTTCGACGAGACTATGCCGCGCAGCAAGGCAAATATGATTCGCTATGGGCGTTTTATAGCCAAGCTTTGCAAAGAAGACAAGCTTCTGCCTTTCGACCGCAAAGCTGTTGCCGAGATCATAGAATACGGTTCCAGGCTGGCGGATCATCGCAATAAGCTTTCCACTCGCTTCCTGAATCTCATCAACATCGTTTCTGAGTCCAACTATTGGGCGCAAAACCGCCGGGCTCAGAAGGGGCGTTCAAAAGCAAAAGTTGTCACCAAAGAAGATGTCTGCGTTGCGCTTTTGAAGCGCAAAGAGCGCATGGGTAAAATAGAGTACGAAATGTACGAGCAGATCCATGAAGGTAGTCTGCTTTTGGATGTCAAAGGCAAAGTCGTCGGGCAGATCAACGGAATCGCCGTTTACGATCTGGGAGACCATGCCTTCGGTATTCCTTCAAGAATAACCTGTCGCATCTATACGGGTCGCTCCGGTATTGTCAACATCGACCGCGAAGCTCAGATGGCTGGGCGTATCCACAACAAGGCCGTGATGATTCTGATAGGCTTGATCGGCGGCATGTACGCTCAGAATCAACCGCTGTCGCTGTCGGCATCGATTACCTTCGAGCAGAGTTATGGCGGTGTGGAAGGCGATTCTGCTTCCTGCTCCGAACTGTTTGCTTTGCTGTCGGCTCTTTCCGGTTTGCCCATCAAGCAGGGAGTGGCCGTGACCGGTTCCGTTAACCAGCGCGGTCTGGTGCAGCCTGTCGGAGGTGTCAACGAGAAAATCGAGGGTGTCTTCCGCATATGCAAAGAAAAGGGACTGACAGGCGAGCAGGGCGTCATTTTGCCTGTTCAGAACGCCATCAACCTCACTTTGGATCATGATGTGCTTGAAGCAGTCAAAGCCGGGAAGTTCCATGTCTGGACCATGAAGCATATCGACGACGGTATAGAGCTTGTCATGGGCAAGCCTGCCGCAGAAGTGCATAAGATGGTCAAGCAGAAACTGAAAGACCTGCACGAGAGTCAGGAAGGCTGATCTTTCTAC
>CAYTHG010000076.1:0-13045 GCA_964437525.1 uncultured Myxococcales bacterium
ATATAGCATTGGTATCGAAAATCATGAAATATTTGGAGCAGGCTGGGAAGCCATGCTCCAACGGAAAGCCTTCGGGCGCAATTTATTGCGCCCGAAGGCTAGCCCTATGGTGTCCCCGATGACGCACCCGACGATAGCAATAGTCCGGGCAAGGGCGCGATGAATCGCGCCCCTACGGTGGGGTGCCACGGTAAAATATTTGTCCTAATATCCCCCATAGGTCGGCTAATTTATTAGCCGACAATGCATAATGATCTCGGCGGTTCCTCACTCTTCAAGACAGACCTGCACAACAAGGAAACATCGTAGGGGCGGCCCCCCGTGGCCGCCCATTCACCAAAGAATTAGCAAGACCCAACGAAAAACATCTCCTTTTAGCCTTGCCACCCGGCGGGCTTACGCTCCGCCGCTACATTTATAGAAACATCTCCCATGGCACTGAAACTGAAAATGGCTCCAAAACCCTCAAAATCAGATATTCATTAGTAAGCCGAAACCGCTTGCCATTTGCCGTCGGCTTTCTTAGTATCTTGCCCAGTTAATGCGATTAGATATAAGCAGTAAACAAGATATACGGAGACCGATATGAGAAAGCCGATTTTAATTCTGGCTGTGTTATTTATGATTCTGATACTCGCCCCTTCATGCGGCGGCGATTCCGATAATTCCGGTGCAGAAGGCGAAGGTGAGGGTGAGGGCGAAGGTGAGGGTGAAGGCGAAGGTGAAGGTGAGGGTGAAGGTGAGAGCGAAGGCGAAATCGAGGGCGAGCCTTTCAGTTTTCTGGTGATTTCCGATACACATATACGCCTACCGGACAATCCTGACAACAGCGACTACGACAACCAACAGAATATAGACAACCTTGCCGATTGCGTCCAGCGAATCAACGATGAATTCCAGGACAACGACTTTGTGGCAGTAACCGGCGATCTAGTCGGCTGTCTGTATTCCGAAGACCCCGAAGATTATCTTACAGGTGATGAAAATCCCGCCGAGACTTACAAGGAGTTGATGGACGGCCTGGATATGCCTTACTACTCGGTGTTGGGCAATCACGATTACCAGAACGACTACAACCCGGAAATCCATGAAGGCATCAGTACCGACAATATCGAGGCGATAGAATCAGTCTGGAAAAAGGTACTCGACCTTGATCCATACTATTCCATTGTCCACCAAGGCGTCAGGATGATTTTCCTCAATCCCAACCGTGGCGACCAACACACAAGGCTCTGCACGGCCTGCAAGGTCGAGGCGTTCTGCTCGGGCTCCTTTGACGAAGAACAGATGGACTGGTTCGAGGAAGAACTTCAAAAGGGCGAGCCCGCCATTCTGTTTTTCCATCATCCGCCCATAACCGACTCAGACGACGCACTGTTTTCCTTCTCGGATTCATTCCTGATAGACATCGCCGACGAATTCTACGACATAGCCGAACGCCACAAGGACCTTATCCTCGGCATGTTCTCAGGTCACGGCCACATGTTCGAACGCGACACCATATTCGGTGACATCCCCGTATATGAAACCGGCGCCATAGGCGACGGCAACAGCGACATGCTCAACATCCACGTCGTCAAAGTCGATCCGACCATCCCGGCCATCGAAGTGGAAATAGGCCGCGAGGACGGCCAGTACTGGGGCGAGTGGAGATAAAGCCCAAGTCTGATTCTTCAGATTAAAACAGACCGGGCGCGGCTAAAAGCCGCGCCCGGTTTTTTGTGTCTTCTTGTACACATCAAACAAAGTCAACCACCCTGACTTGTTACCATTGATACATCTATGATAGATTATAAATTGCTGGTGTGTCTCCGGATATTAGAAGGAGAATAGATATGCGTCTGAAGATAATAATGGTGTGTGTGTTTTGTGGGCTCCTGCTTTTCCTGAATGCCTGCGGTGACGATGAAAATGACTCAGGCGAAGGCGAAGGCGAAGGTGAAGGTGAAGGCGAAGGCGAAGGTGAAGGTGAAGGCGAAGGTGAAGGTGAAGGTGAAGGTGAAGGCGAAGGCGAAGGCGAAGGCGATAATGAAGATGACGATGAATGGGTAGCTGATTACGGAAAAGGTGGAGAAGGAATTGGAAATTGTATGCCCACCGTTGTTTCATGGTTCAATGTCGAATATACTTATGTAGAATCTATAGCTCATGTTGGCAAGTACCTATATGTTTCCACCTACCCCGGTATTGAATTGTGGGAAATCATAGATGAAACCAATATGGAATTTAAAAAGAAACTTGATGACATTGAAACTGAAGGGATAGTTCTTGACGGACAGATTTTGTACTGTTTGAATGACAGAAAAGGAATGTCTGTTTTAGATGTTTCTCGACCCGAGCAACCAAAAACAATTGCAAAATATACAAATTTCAAGAATCCAGGTCTTACAATCTTTGATGACTTGGGATTTGCCATAGATCTTGATGATAAAGTCTCTATACTCGACCTGAAAGATCCTGCGAATATTAAACGAATATCAACCATCAGAATAGGCGGAAAACCTAGAGCAGCCTTTTATGATGGAACCTATCTTTATCTTTCATCAAGCAATCAAATCGGTTTGAAAATATTCGATCTCTCCGATGTCAACAATCCTCAACAAATTTTTGAATACCCAACATACTCTGCTGGAGGAGTAACCTTAGTGGAAGATTATTTATACTACTGCGCGGTGTGGGACGGCCTACATGTTTTGGATGTTTCAAATATTCAAGAACCGGAACTGGTTTCCGAATACAATGAGGAAGGACACAGTTATGTATCCGGTGTTTATAGCTGGGGAGAATATGCTTTTCTGATTACAAGTTACGGCATAACTTTGCTGGACACTTCCGAACCGCAATCTCCGCAGTGGATTGGAGCATACTATTTCGGTGATTACAAACCATTCCAGTTGATAATCGAGGACGATTACGTTTATGCCCCAACCGGAGAGGGCGGAGTGTACGTGCTTGATTTCTCGTCCTGCCTTCAAGAATAAAGATGAACGTGAGTAAAAACACACCGGGCGCGACCTTCGGTCGCGCCCGCTCTGTTTTCAGGTAGTGATATCAAGCAGCGATTCGGAAGACAACTGGCTGTAGGACTCGGTATAAACACTGAAGACATTTTCATCTTCGCTGTCTTCAGAGCTGAACCCTAAGGCATCCATCAAGCTTTCCATCTGGTTCTTTTCTCCAGCTCCGCCAGCCTGCATTTTACCCTCTCCCGGTGGTGGCGGCGGCGGTCCCATTTTCTCGTGCAGAGACTTCATGCCGTCCTCCATCTCGTATACGTCCAGAATGCCGTTGCCATCCAGATCGAACTCGTCGAAGGTGGCTTCAGTATCTGTCTCCTCGCCGCTCATTTCGCTCATTTTGACTGCCATATCGCTGAATTCCGCCTTGTCGATTGCACCATCGCTGTTTGAATCCACGCGCTGGAAATGCTGGGCCTGTTGCCCTCCTTGCATTTGTTGCATTACAGCTATAGCGGAATAGCTGCTGTCGATTCCTCCTATGCTCATAGTTTCCTCCCGGTAAAAGAAAAGAAGTCATGCTGGCATCCCTACCGCCTCATCGCTCCCTCTATTCTGCATTCGGCAGAAAATCTGAAAGCTTTATATATCTTTGGTAACATTTTGTAACCAAAACTCTGTTTCCTGCCCTTATTTAAAAAATGGTAACGAAAGGAAACCTGCCTCGTCTAAACAACAGGTGAGGATACAAACATCTTTTAAAGATGCGAATCTTGGAAGAACAAGCGGTGAGGAAAAACAAAATGATACAGTTGGGATCTTTATGTATTGACGCTTGCAACAGGCGCGTAATCATCGATCAACAGGACTTGGATTTGACCTCAGGCGAATTCGACCTGCTTTTGTACCTCGTGCAAAATGCGGGGAAGGTGTTATCCAGAGACAAAATGTGCACTGACCTGCGCGGTGTCGAATATGACGGCATAGACCGTTCCATAGATATAAGGGTTTCCCGCCTGCGAAAAAAACTCAACGACGAATCCAGAAATGCCAGAATGATAAAGTCGATACGAGGAGTAGGATATCTGTTTGCAGGCAATCCTGATTGAAATCTCAGATTGTAATGGAATCTGAGAAATGATAGATGCACATAAAAATGGGGCGCGGCCTTTGGCCGCGCCCCATTTTGCGTTCTTGATTACTCTTAACTATTCAGATAGAGCGAAGTGCATGATCATGCCGTTTTCACCAGCGATGTAATAGGTCTTCTCCAGGTCCACACCACTGCTTGAGATAATGCCCGTCTGCGGAGCAGGCATGAGTTCCGTCCAGTCGATTCCGTCGTAGTAATAGGAGCGCTGGATACTGTTGTCACTGTCGTAGCCTGTGTAAAGTATCCCGCCGCCTGAGTACTGGATATCCACCGGGCTGAAGTTCTGCGGCAGACCGGCGGAGATGTCGGTTAAGGAACCTTCACTGCCCATTATGACTACCGGAGTGGAACCGTCGATTCCGGCTGCGACCAACTCACTGCCCTCGCCTTCTATCTGCTGCATGGAAACAGTACCAGAGTCGGGGTAAATTTTGTCGAGCTGACCGGAATTCAATTTAAAGATTCCGTCCGGTGTTGCAGCGTATACGTCTGTGCCATCGGACCAATATTCATTGACCGTCTCGGTTGCGCCGGTGCCACCCCAGGTCAGAGGTACGCAGAGCGTGCCGTTGCATTTGTGAGCGATCTGACCGGTGTAGATTTCTGTCGGAGACAGGGCTACGAAGTTATCGAGCGTTACGTTGATTGGAACCGACAGCCATGAGTCGGTACCGGTTTCGTAAACGATGACTTCGTTTCCACCAGCGTAGATGTACAGGTTACCGGAATCGTCTCCCCAGACTTTCTCGAAGATGGTGTCTTCGGGCAGACCCAATGAGATGTCAGGGGTAATTGCACTCCAGAGCGTACCGTTGAATTTGAGAATACTGCGTTCCGGGCCGACTGCGTAAATTTCGTCTGAGGCAAAAGCCCAGATATCGTTTATGTCTTCTTTTGTTCCTATGGTATTCAACTGCGTCCAGCCACGAGCGCCGTCATTCTGCCACAGACCGCCCTCATAGGAGGAAACCAGAACTTTGCCGGAGTATTGGTAGACACGCTTATACTCCGCGCCTGTGTTCACCATGTCATCGACTTTTCCCCAACCGCTTGTGCCCAGATGGTACACAAGACCGATATTGTCTCCGGTCGAAAGACGGTAACCGACAATGTACAAATCATCGCCGGCAGTACCATAGACATCGCTGATAACCATCCGGGCGATATCGTAGCTGACTTCGTCCAGTGCATCGGTACCGGAATTGTAGTGTTGCAGCTTGATGCCTTGGGCCAGATAGAAATCGTCTGCGGCCAGACCGAAGATACGAGAGTATGCGGTGGTCGTATCGAAGTTCTTGGCGCTCCAGTTTGTGCCATCGAACTTGTAGACGTTCATGCCGCTGACATATACGTTTGAGGAATCAAATGCCCAGATGTCGGCTGCTCCCGTATACGCCTGATCGCTGCCCAAAACACTCCAGGAGGAACCGTCGTAAAAATGTACCCTGAAGCTTGTGGCACGCTCTTTGGTGGCAAAATTTTCCAGTACATACAGGTTATCGCTTGCATCCATATGCATGGCAACAAAAGTTCCATCGGGTGTTTTGACTGTTTCGAAGTTGCCGTCAACATCGATTTTAGAAAGGTCATCGCTGGTCAGATAATACAGACCATCGTCGCTACGCTCAAACAGTTCCAGTATTTCGGCATCTCCCATGGAAAGCAGATCCCAGGAAGTTCCGTCGTACTCGATTATCTGGGACTTGTCGCCAGCCAGATAAACGCTGCCGCTGCCACCCGAGAACATGGCCGATACTACCGTTCCCAAAGGGCGCGGATGCGACCAACAGACACATGACTCCGCGCTGCAGGCTACATCGTCGCCCTGCGCTGCACATGAAAGGCCCGGCTCTATTTCTTCTTCGGCTTCAAGTTCGACCTCGGGCTCCAGCTCGATTTCAGGCTCGATTTCCATTTCCGCTTCGACTTCTACAATTTCTTCGTCACCATCAACCGGAATTTCGATTTCTTCTTCGATTTCTATCTCGATCTCAACGATATCATCGTCTAGGTCTCCATCGACATCACCGTCGATATCGCCGTCAATTTCTTTTTCTTCCAAGTCACCTACCAGTAGATGCGAACGTTGATTGCCGATGAAGGTTCTGCTCATAGAATCGCCCCAGAGCGCCGTCAAGCCGTAGTAGGAGGACGCTCCCGTGTAGTACCGCATGAAGTTCTGCCCGTCGAAGGAAGCGTAAAAGTTTCCAAGATCGGAGATCACGACCACTTCGTTCTTGCTGTAACCCCAGACTTTCACGAACTCCTCTTCATCCTCGCCCATCGAAATGTCGCTCCAGCCGCGATTGCTGTGCTTGAGAACAAGGCCATCGTTTCCTACCGCGAAAATTACGCCTTCCGTTCCCCATACACCGTTCAGGTATTTACCATCGATTCCCGGCGAGATATCTTCCCAATTGTCGGTTTTGGAACTCAGACTTTTCTTCAAAACCTTGCAGCTATCGCTTCCACCGACAACATACAGTTCACCGGCACCATTATCCCAGATGTCGCGCCACTTGGTGTCCGCACTGAACTCGGCGGCTTCTTCGTTAAGGAAAGAACCGTTGTACAGGTATATCAAGCCTTCGTTTTCAACGGCATCTTCGGCGACGATGTAGACTTCGTTGTCGGATGTTCCCCAGATTCCGTTGATTTGCAGGTCGTCTATTCCGGGATCAGCAGCGATAAGCAGTGTCGAAGGTATTGCCGTCCAAGTGTAAAGCACGTCAGTGGCAATGTATAGCCTGCCACCCGACCACCACATATCGTTCGGCTTTGTAACGGATGAATATTCGGAGAAGTCGGCAATTTCAAAGAAGTTCGAATAATCGCCGGAATTTGTAATGTTGATGAATACTTTGCCGTTGTCCATACCGACGAACAGCATCATGTCCTCCGAGCCGGTATCTGCATACCCCATGATAGAGGTTACATCCGGCAGCAACGCACCTTGACTAGACTGCTCGGCTTCTATGAGTTGGAAATTGCTGACCGGCTGGAACTCGGTTGTATCCGTAGTAGAAACATACATGCTTCCATTCGACCCGCCGACGAGTACATAACCGTCCTTGCTCACACCAACAGAATTGAAATCATTATCAATCGGAATAACTTCCCAGGCATGGTTCTTTATGTAATCAGGGGCATCTACAGCGGCAATTTCTGAAGCATCGAATTCCACCAGTCGCAGAATCGTACCAATGCTTCCAACAATATAAACATCATCGTCATAACCGGATATTGCGTTCCAGACACCAGAATCCGCCTTGTCAGATACTTTCTCCGTTTCGCCTTCGCCTTCGCCCTCACCTTCGCCTTCGCCCTCACCTTCGCCACCTTCGGGCAGCAAAGTATCGAAATAATGCCATTTGTCGCCACTATAGAAAAGCACGGTTCCATTCTCACCGACCACAATGAAATGCTCGGCGTCTTTGCCCCATACCGAAACAAGATTTTCGCCATCTGCCAAAGGAGGGAAACTACCGAAGCTGTTGCCGTCTGTGGAAATAACCACCAAGCCACCATCGCCGACGCCTATGTAGAGTTCATCTTCTATCGCCCAGAAATCGTTCAAGGGGCGATTTTCCTTTTTGATCAATTCCCAGACCCCGGCGGCTCTCTTGTATACGCCACCATTTTCTCCCACCGCAAAAACCACTCCGAAGCTGTCCACAAAGACTCCGTTCAAGTTCACCTGATCGTCGGGACCTTCGATGTCAAGCCATTGGAGACCATCGAATTTGCGCACTGCTCCAAGATTTCCAACTGCATAGATCGAACCGTCATGTTGACCGTGAATATCGTTCAGTGTCAGCGAACCATCGATTGTCGAGTTGTATCCGTTTGCAAAGCTCTCAAAATCAAAAGATGCACTGTATTTATCGGAGCCAGCCAGCCATGCAGTTCCGGAATCGGAAATCCAGATCCCATTGGTGTCGTGTCCGTGCGGCCAGGGAGATACCCAGCAGAAACCATCGTCGCTGCAAATACTACCGGAGAAATCCGTCGGGATTTCCGTCTCGGCATCTTCCTGCTCGATTTCCTCTTCAACCTCGTCACCGTCTTCTGTCGGGTCCGGGTCGTCATCGCCGTCTATCTGGCTGTCATCTTCGCTTTCTTCAACATCTTCGATTTCGTCGCCGTCGGATTCTTCCTGCTCGACTTCGACAAAGTCTCCGTCTTCTCCAAAGTCGTAGCATTCGGCCTCGGTCAGGCAGCTACGTGTCGAAGGACAGCAAATGACATGCTGCTCCGGTTGTCCTACAAACTTGTCCATATCCAAGCAGAAAGCGCCCTGCACACCGCCAAAAGCATTTAGGGGCGGCGTAGGCCCGACTTCATCCCAGTCCACTCCGGCGCAACGTTCGCCGTGTCCGCCGTAATCGCGAAAATCGCAGCCGACTGTCAGAACAAGGATACCAAGCGTAAACAATAAGACCGGAATTCTGCTTTCGAGTACCGGTTTAAAAACTCTATCTGTCATAATTCGGAACCTCCAAACTTGGGATTCAATGCTTGGGAACTAGAAGCGGAACTTCAAGTTGGCGTATGCGCCGCCCGGTGTGGGAGCTATATAGCCCGACCAGTCGTCGCCTCCCGATCCTGATTCTGCTTCTTCGGCGTCCAGCACAAACAGAACTATGGATGAAATAAGCAAACCGCCTCCGACACCGAACATGACGTAAGATGTAATCATGTAGGTGTCCTGCTTGTCTTTGGCATCGTTGAGCGCACCTGCATCACGAGCGTTTTTCTGATCGTCTGATGCGTTTGATGCAAGCCCTAAGAACAAACCGCCCAATCCGGCTGCTACTATACCGGTTGAGAGCGTCGTATACTTGGCAATGGTCATTCCCATATCGCGCCGCTCCACCACTGGCGGAGGAACGAAAACGATTTCTTCCTGGGCATCGGCTCCTGTTGCCACGGCAGCAGCATCGTCCTGTCTGCGCTCGATAATCAAGCCCAGCTTTTCAAGCGCCGAATAAGTCTTCTTGTAAGCGGATCCTGCCAAAGCGCGATCCTGGCTCTCCACTACCAGAAATTCCTTCATAACACGTTCGCGCTTGATATCTATTATTCTGACAAGAAGCGAGAACTCGAGGTAGTTGCGCCCCAGATCCTGACCGGCTTCCAAAGCTCGGGCACGCATTTTACCTACTACTGCTATATCGATATTCTGTTTTTTCAGGAGTTTGGAGGTACAGCCCGTCTCGACCCAGCACTTGTTATATATATACCTGTCGCGACGATTGAAATCCCGCAAAAGATCTTCGTGCAAGATCAGTTCGTAGGGCTTGGCGTTAATGTATCCGATAGCTTCGCGCAATTGCTCGTCAATCATGGGCACGATGCGAGCGGACGAGCGCTTTTCAGCTTCGACCGTCTGCCTGACCATGAAAAGGCCGATTCTGATCGGACGCTCACCTTCTTCGACGACTTTTTCTTCTGTTACAGCCTGGCTGTCATCGTCAACATCGTCATCTGAAGTTTGTTGGGGTTTTTGTTCCAACTCGGGAATGGGATCATCGTCCATGGCGGACGCAAAGCCCGGCAGCAAAAACATCGACAGCACAAGCACTGCCGCCACGATTGGCTTCCGCATATTTTATTCCTCCATAAAATACAGCACAACCTCAACGGGTATTTCCCCCCGCTAATTACGAAACAATTCTTTGAGACGGCATTTTACTTTATTTTGGACTTATTTGCAAGACGACACAGGCAGGTAGTTGAAGCTTTAGGCAAGAATTATCAACGTTTTGCAAGTTGGCGCAGATTGTCTTCTGCCAGCTTGCGCTTATCCGGCAAATCCAGCTTGTCGTAGGCATCGGCCATCATCTTCCAGACACGCGGATCGAAGGGATTGATACCCACAGCTATTATCAAATGCCCCAGAGCGCTGTCGGGGTTTTCAAGTTCCAAAAGCGCACGCGCCATACGGATATGAGTTCCCACAAAACCCGGATGCAGTTTGACGACTCTGTCCAGAGCCTGCGCCGCCTGTTGCGGCATGTTTTCTTCGAGGTAGGTCTGTGCCAGCCTGTTTTGCAGCAAAAGATTGCCGTTGCCGACGATATTGGTGGCCTTCTGGTATTCTTTAAGCGCTCCTCTGGAGTGCTGCCTGTCTTTTAAAAGCTTGCCTAAGGTCATGTAATTGCGGGCACGTTTACGCTCTATGGACTTGAGGTCGTATTCTTCATCTTGCTCGCCTTCTTTATCGAAGACCAGCTTGTAATCTGCATAAAGATCGGGGATTTCTCTGATACCCGACATGCGCAACTGACGTTTCCAGTTGGCCTGCAAACCTTCGAGGCCAAAGTTGTAGACCGTTTTGAAAGCCTTTTCGAGATTGCCGTGCTTGCCGATCTCCTTCAGCAGTTGCCGCAAACCAGAAAAGCCCTTCAGGCGGTGCAGGTATTGCGCCATGGAAAGCACCTCGGCATAGCCCAGCGCGGCGTGTTCCTGCGAGGGCAAAAGCGCCATCGAAGGGTGCATTTCATCCAGCGAGACATATGTATTTTCGCGCAATGCACGAGCCAGAAGATTCTGGTAAGAGGCACTCAAATACCCACCCGGCCCGCGTCTCCAGCGTAACTCCTCCAGTTTTGCAAAACCTTCGTGCAACCAGACCGGCGTCTGGTTTTGGGAAACACGCGAGACAAACAGATGCACCAACTCGTGATTGATGGTGTCGCGCCACGAATAGCCCATCAACGACACACGCGGGGAAGAAATCAGCAGCCTGTCGAACTTGCAGATGGCAATGGTGCCGGTGGTTTTGAGAGCTTCCATGGAAAGCCCGGTAGCTCTGGCCAACATGGATAGATCGGGGAAAATCTCGACCGGAATCCGCTTTTCGGGGACGTAATCGAAATCCCGCGACAACTCCGCAAATGCCTTTTCAAGCGTCTCGAATGCGTATTCTACCAAAATTTCTTCGGCGCCCTCGGGGTAGCGCAACTCGAAATGCTCACTCTTTTTTACCTTGAAATCCTTGACGTTTTCATAGGCAGCCGCCAAAAAAGGCTCGAATCCTATGCCGCCTTTCTCCTTCGGGATAGGCCCGCCAGCCTGCTGCAAATGCTCTAAAGCTTCAACATATTGACCGGCGCGGAAATAATAGCGCGCTAAGAAATAGTGCGCCAGCACCCGCCCCGAAGCTTCTTTTTCGACCTTCAAGGCTATCTGCTCGGCTTCTTCTATCTGCCACGCCGAAAGCGCCCTGTGACCTTCTCGCAGAAGATCGTTCATTTCCCTGTGAGATGCGGCCTCTAAAGGCAGCGCCCACATAAGAACCATAAACGCCAGTATCAGGCGGGTTTTAATCATTTGACCAACTCCTTGTAGTATTGCTTATTCTGCTCCTTATAGTTTTCGGGAGCGGGTTGTTTCATGGCCTTTAGTATGTCGTCCCTCAATTCCTTGGGGGTTTTGTATTCATCCGCCGATGGCAGCGAGACTTTCTCTTTTTTGTGCCTGCGACCTTTACCGCCGCGCATTCCCGGCTTCATGCCGCCGTATTTCATGCCGCTCATCATCTTTTTCTTCGCGCCCTGCAAGCCCTTTTTGACCTGCTCAAGATGATGCATGACTTCCTGCTGTTTTTCTCCGGCCTGTCCGGGTTTCATTTGCCGCAGGCTCTCGGATGCGCGGTCCATACCAAAGCGGGCCTGATTCATTTCTTCAGTAGTTTCAGACGGAAAAAACGGCATTTCCTGCTGCATTCCCTGCAACTTGTGGGACATGTTTCCGGCTTCCTGTCCCAGCCGCTGCTGCTTTTTGGATAACTCCTCAAGCATCTTCCGTTCTTTCTGCCCCATTATTTTATCCGGTCCGGGCATCAGCTTTTCAAGTTCTTCCTTTACTTCCTTCATAATTTGAGCCGCCTTGCGCGACTGACCCACAGCCGGCTCGCGTTCGGCCAAATGCTTGCGCTCCGGCGGGAATGAACCGACTATTATGCGTTCGATAGCCGTCAGATAGCTTTCACCTGATCTGGCCATCTCGATAGATTCCATCACGTCACCGAGCTTCAGCGTTTCAAGCAGGCCGTCAATGTATTGCAGGGCGCGGGCACGATAGCTGTCTATTGTTTCGCGTCCGTCCGGGTCTATCAACTCGCTTTGAATCC
Organism: uncultured Myxococcales bacterium; assembly: GCA_964437525.1. GTDB lineage: Bacteria > Myxococcota_A > SURF-8 > SURF-8 > SURF-8 > JAKQSH01. The sequence goes on from CAYTHG010000076.1 coordinate 12,248, forward strand.
TGGCTTTCTCGACTTTCTTCCTGATAGCGTCAAGCTTTTTCTCCAGCCCGTGCTGCATCTTCTTTTTCAAGGCTTTCTTGAATGCCTCATAACGCCGCTCGGTCTTCTCCTTCAATTCCTGTTCAAGTTTCGAAAGCTCTTCCACTTCCTTCTGAAATTCCTCAAGCTGCTTCATAGATTCCGAGTAAAGACTCTCGCCCAGATCCTCCGAGCCTTCCTTGAGCTGGTCCAGCACCTGATCCAACTCCGCCGAAAGATCCGACATCTGCTGTAGCGCACTATCGAGGTCGTCGGCTTTCAAAAGCTTTTCAAGCATTGCCAGATCTTCATCAAGCTCCTTGGTCTCGATTGCCTCTATATTGACAAACTCCTCGGAAATTTCTTTCTGAGTCTCTGCCAGTCCCTGACGAAGTTGCGAAAGCAGAGAACGGAACTGGCGCAGTTTTTCCAGTAGCCTTTCTTTCAAGGCTTTATCGCCGGAGGCTTTGTACTGCTCTATCAGGTCGCGCAATTCATCACGCAAACGAGAGAGCTTTTCGGCATCTGTTACCAACGAGTCATAGCGCTGCTTGGCAATCAGGTCTTTCAAATCGATGATAAAGCGCTCAAGTTTTCTGACCGTCTGCTGTATCAGCGAATCGAACTGCTGCCGGTAACCTTGCAAAAAGTTGTTCTGTCCCGGATAGCGCTCCAAGTCCCGGCGCGTCATCTCAAAACTTGCCACCTGCTTGTCGAAATCTGTTTTTATTTGTTCAAAGAGCCCGTTTGTCGCTTCGGTACCCAAAGGATCATCCAACA
>CAYTHG010000077.1:0-1302 GCA_964437525.1 uncultured Myxococcales bacterium
CATCGACCTGACCGTTTATGAGTATGAACATGCGGTCGCCGGATTCACCTTCGGTAATGATGCGTGCGCCTTCTTCATAATGTTTGATCTGGGCGATATCCAGAACACGAACAAGTTCATGGTAATTGAGTTTTGAAAAAAGCGGTATGCGGCGCAGCGCTTCGAGCTTGCGCGAGACCTCCACTTCACCCGGCGACATCTTGACTTCCTGCACGTCCACCGCAACGGCGGTGATGTTGTCTTTGCCGCCACGAGAATTTGCAAGGTCTATCAGGTTTTTGCACAAAATATCAGCGTCCGGCTCTGCGAGCATTCTAGAGAATTCGCTGTCCTTCTTGAAATACCCGTGCAGACCGTCGGAACACAAAAGGAACCTGTCTTTCGGCATAACTTCAAGATGCAGTGTTTCGACCTGCACGTTTTCATGTATGCCGACACCGCGCGTCAGGACGTTTTTGTATTTGAACTTGTCTATGTCTTTTCCTTTGAGCAAACCGCGCTTGACCTGCTCGCGCAAAAGGCTGTGATCCTCGGTGATCTGGTGAACTTCACCGTCGCGGTAAAGATAGATGCGGCTGTCGCCAACATGGGCGACAAAGCCTGACGATCCGGCTAAAAGCAGAACCGAAAGCGTGGTCCCCATGCCATGCTTGGAATCGCGTTTTCTGGCGATGTTGTAAAGTATCTGGCAGGTTTCCTGAGCGGCTTCTTCCAAAAGATCGAGCAGGATGCGCTTGCGGTCCAAGCTGCGATCCTTGATGAAGGAATTTACCAGGATTTTTTCACTGACAATTTTGTGCAAAAGCACGTCTATGGCCATGCGCGAAGCCACTTCTCCGGCCTCGTGTCCGCCCATACCGTCGGCGACGGCAAACAGCTTCAAGTCGCCATCGGCTAAGTGGCTGTCCTCGTTGTGCTTGCGTTTTTTACCGACATCCGTCAAAGCTGCGAAGGAAAGCTTCATGGTCCTGCCCTCTCCATTCCTTACATAAACGGCTTTCAGCACTCGCCGAAACCTCCAAGACACCTCACCTCTTTTTGTGACTCAGGCTACCAGAAAGCAGGCGGAATATCAATTGCGGGCGGAAGGGAATCAAAAGACTTATACAATATACAGATATCTTCTTTTACAATCCCAACCCGCTCACCCTGAGTGATTTCGCGTAGCGAAATTGTATCGAAGGGCCCCTCCCTCGATACACCGCCCTACGGGCGGCACTCGGGATGAGCGGTGGAAACACGCTTGTCGGCACTCGGGATGAGCGGTGGAAACACGCTTGTCGGCACTCGGGATGAGCGGTG
>CAYTHG010000077.1:1402-2053 GCA_964437525.1 uncultured Myxococcales bacterium
GAAACATGCTTGTGGGCACTCGGAACGAGCGATGGTTATCTTTGGTGAATTTAAGAGTTATGGATCTAGGTTTCATAAAACGGGAAAACCGCTCACCCTGAGTGATTTCGCGGAGCGAAATTGTATCGAAGGGTTCTTGAATGGTATCCGTTCCCATAATGATGCAAGTGAACAGGAATAATAATCAAACCATGTTGCATAATGTTGCCACCTGAATACAATTTAGATGAGTCAATATTGGGGTAAGGAACATATGTCATTCTGGGTTTACATGCTGAAATGTCGGGATAGCTCCTACTATGTTGGCCATACAGATAATTTAGAAAAGAGACTCAGCGAACATCAACAGGGACTTATCCCCGGATACACCCATAGTAGACGACCAATAGAGATGGTCTGGAATGAAGAATTCCCCAGCAGGGATGAAGCCTTTCAATTTGAACGTCGAATTAAATCATGGTCTCGCCAGAAAAAAGAAGCCTTAATATCCGGGAATTGGAACCTCCTGAAAAAGGCTTCGAGAAAAAGTTTCTCTAACAGAAAGTAATCCCTCGATACACCGCCCTGCGGGCGGCACTCGGGATGAGCGGTGGTTATCTTTGGTGGATTTAAGAGTTAGCGTAATTGTATCGAAGCGTCCCTCGATACACC
>CAYTHG010000077.1:2153-12861 GCA_964437525.1 uncultured Myxococcales bacterium
TCTTTGGTGGATTTAAGAGTTAGCGTAATTGTATCGAAGCGTCCCTCGATACACCGCCCTTACGGGCGGCACTCGGGAAAAGCGGTGAAAATACGCTTGTACACACTCGGGACGAGCGGAGGACAGACACATATGCACTCAAAATGATTGAGCGAGTTGCAATCTAAAACAGCAACTCAGATCTTGTGCGGCGCTATGCTTTTAAGCATCGCGAATTCTTTATCGCCTATCTCAAAAGAATGCTCCAGATCCGGGAATGTCTTGTCTTCGACATCCTTTTTGTATGCGGCAGCGGCGTCCCTGATGGAGTCGGAAAGAGAGGCGTAGCTCTTTACGAATTTCGACGTAAAGGCCGACTTGAAGCCGAGCATGTCGTGCAATACCAAGACCTGCCCGTCGCATTCGGCTCCGGCTCCTATGCCTATAACCGGGATATCCAGGCGCTGGGCGACCATTCCGGCCACGCGGTCCGGCACGCATTCGAGTACCAACATGATAGCCCCGGCGTCCTCAAGCCTCATGGCGTCCTCGATGATATTACAGGCTGAAAGCGCTTCTTTTCCCTGCACGCGGTAGCCGCCTATCATGCTGGCGGTCTGCGGCGTCAGGCCCAAATGACCTACGCTGGGGATACCGGCCTTGACGATGGCCGAAAGCGTGCTGATCATATGCGCTCCGCCTTCAAGCTTGATGGCAGCGGCTCCCGCTTCTTTTATGAAGCGCCCGGCGTTCAAGATGGCTTCGGGAATGGTGATATTGTAGGACATGAAAGGCATATCGCCGATGACAAAGGCATGTTCCGCGCCGCGCACGACAGCCTTGGTCAGCATCAGCATTTCTTCCATGGAAACCGGCAGCGTATCGGGATAGCCCAAGACGACGTTGGCGGCGCTGTCACCCACTAAAATCGTATCGATCCCGGCCTCGTCCAGCAGTCTGGCGCTCGGGTAATCGTAGGCTGTCAACATGGTGATCTTTTTGCCGTCGCTTTTCATCTGGTTCAAAGCGACAATATCGACTTTTTTTCTGTCCATGACAATCCCTCCGTTTGCGGGGCATTTAAATTACCTGCCGGGCCACGGTCGCCTCCCCCCGCAGGTAGACGCCGCAATCAAAGCCTTGTTTCAGGTAAGGATTTCATACCTCACAATGCTTTTCAGGTCAAGCCGGGGTGCGGAAGTAAGCCTTCGATATTGCGAATTGCCGCAAGTTCTGGTAAATAGAATATAAAGTGTCTTTCGCATGAGAAAACATTTTCAAGGGAGATTCCATTGTTAGACAAGCTTGTATTATTCGATATCGATCTGACGATGATAAAAAGCAACGGCAGCGGTTTGAAGGCGATGGAGCAATATTTCCGCGACTTCACCGGCCATGAAGGGGAAGTCCACCATACCCGACCGGATGGCAAAAGCGACCGCTGGATAGTAGCCGAGCTTTTCAGGATCAACGGCAAGGACTACGACGAATCTTTGTACGAAAAATTCATGGCGGGTTATTTCGAGATCTTGGAAGAGCATTTTGCAAAAGAAAACTCGGCCATGCTCTTGCCGGGTGTACGGGAACTTATCGACACAATAGAAAAACGCGATGACTTGTACCTGGCGCTTGTAACCGGCAACGACGAGCGCGGCGCAAGAATAAAGCTGGCACCTTTCGGCTTAAACGAAACATTTCCCGTGGGCGGTTTCGGCTGCGACTCGATTTTGCGGGCCGACTTGATACCGCTTGCCATACAGCGCGCCGACAGGCATTACGGCAGGCTTTTCATTCCCGGTGAAACCATAATGATAGGCGACAGCGAGAACGATGTTCACAGTTCCAATATGGCGGGCGTCAACTGCATAGCGGTAGCCACCGGCATAGCTCAAAAAGAAGATCTCGAAGCGACGGGCGACTGCCGCATAGTAGATGACCTGGGCGATACGGGATCCATAATGAACCTGATAGACAATTTCAGAGAGTGAATCATGTGGCCGGCTTATTTAATATTTTCGTGCCTGCTGGTTTTAACGGCATGGCTGCTTTATACATACAGCAGGCTCGGCACGCTGCGCAACTCCGCACTGCACGCACTGGCGCAACTTAAAACGCATATTACGGCCAAGCACGAGCTTGTCGCCACAGTAATAGATACTGCCGATCAGCACATGTCTTTCGAGAAGAAAACCTGCGAAGCCTTATGTGACGGGCTCGTCCGTGCCAGAAACTCGCTGGAACACGGCCCGATAAAGATGGCCGAAGAAAACGCCCAATTACAGGAATACCTGACAAAATTTTTCTCGTTCCTAGAGGACCATCCCGATTTGCAGGAGGATGTATTCATCGGCAAGCAAAAGGTGCAATTGCTCGAAATAGACCGCAAACTGTCAAACGCCGTGGCCTATTACAACGGTCGCGTCGAAGTCCACAATCGCAGATTCTCATCCATCCCGGCGGTATTCTTCGCCGACCTGTTCGGATTCAAGAAATTCACTGAATTTTAAATGGGTATTTATTTCAGTTCGTAGTGCAGCGTACTCTGATTGCGGCCATTGCGCTTGGAGTGGTAAAGCGCTTCATCGGCTTTTTCTACCAGTTCTATATCCTGATTGCCATCATCGGGAAAGATCGAGATCCCTGCCGATGCTGTAAGACTGAAGCTACCGATATTGGTTTCTATGCTCAGAGCACTCATCTCCTCGCGGATTTCCTCGCACTTATGCTTTGCAAAAGCTGGATCGGCATCATCCAGAACAACTATAAATTCCTCGCCGCCGTAGCGCGCCACAAGGTCGGTCTTGCGCATGGATTCTATCAAGATCTTCGCCACTTTTTTTAAGACGATATCTCCGACGGGATGCCCGTAGGTATCGTTGATATTTTTGAAGTGGTCGATATCGAACATCATTACGCCGAGCTTTTTCTGGTAACGACCGGCGCGGCTGACCATCTCTTCCATGCGTTCCTTGAAGAAGCGCCTGTTGTAAAGACCCGTCAGGCTGTCGGTGATGGCCATCTGCTCTTTTTCTTTGTATATCTCAGCGTTTTCCATGCTGACGGCTATCTGGTTGGTAATAATCTGGAAGATGCGCTGCAACTCTTCGCTGAAGAAACGCTGCTGCCCCGATATGAGCACGAACGCGCCACGGGTGTTTCCCTTGGCGTTCAAAGGCAGTATCAAAAGCGAGCCGACATCCCGCAGTTTCTCGCCCGGAGTAAAAATTATGGGACGCTTGGGCAGGCGATCAAAATCCTGATTGACCAGGAGTTGGTTTTTGCGTACCACCCAATCGACAAGCGTACCGCCCATCTGAAAACCGGTGCCGGTCAGTCCGAGTTCTTCAGGAACCGAGGCCACCACTTCGTATTCCCCGTTATCGGGCTTCTGCATCACGATAGCGCCAAGATCGAAATTGGCGATTTTGTGAGTGGCCTCAAGCGAGACGCGCAGCACTTCGTCTATTTCAAGGGTTCTGGCGATTTCTTTCGACGCTTCCGCCAGATGCATATATTCGTGCTGGCTGCTGTCCAGATCGCGCAACAGGTTTTCGTTGACCATGGATTTCAGAATGACACCGGCGGTGATTTCCATCACCTTCAACTCCGCTTCTGAAAACTCAAGCTGCTGTTTGCGGTCGGCTATCAGTAGCCCGCGAATCTTTTCGCCGTCCTTTATTGGCACGACGCACATGGTGTAAATGTCTTCTTTTAAGCGATAATAGGCCGGATAGTTTTTTTTGCTTTCCGAAACCAGAACACGCAAGGGAACTCCCTGCTTCAAGACTCCCTGAAAAATTGTCCCGGCGGCATCTATATTAGAGTCCACTACACTGCGGTTAGGCGGGTAGACCGCTGTTACCTTCAAAGATTCGCGATCTTCGTTTATCCACAAAACACTGCATGTATAAGCGTGCATGGTGGCCCACAAAAGCTTCAACTGATCCTGCAGAATGCTGTGAATCTCGAAGAAAGTCGCCACGTCCTGCTGACGCCTGTGCTCTTCCATGGGGGAATCGGAGTTTTTGAAAAAGCGGAAATTGCGGGCTTCTTCCTCGATGCGGTCAAGCGTCTTGACCAACTCCACCCTTGTGTGGGAACGCTGCACCTGCAAGTAAACGCGCAGAAGCAGGTTGTTGACGGCGGCGAACAGTATCATAAGCCCGGCGTGCGTCATTGCGGATTTATACGAGCCTTGAAGTATGTTATTGAAGAACGGAATGGCGAACTCCAGCAGCAGGGCATACAAAAGCACCAGTCCCATAACAGCAGGGGCGTTCAGGGCTGCCAGCAAGGCTATCAACAGGTATAAAATCGGATACAGCGGCGAGGCAAGCCCCTGACTGGCATATATCAGAAGATAAGCTATTGATATAGCCCAGAATCCAACTTCAAGAGCGTCTAAAAAGGGAGAATCCGTATCTTCGCGTCTGGCAAAACGATTTCCCAGATAAGCGACCCGCAAAGCGCTGAATATCACGATACCCACAAACAGGGCCGAGACAAAAACATCCCGCCAGGGATCGACCAAAACGCCTGCCATCAGCAAAACCGACACCAGCAGGCACATGGCAAAAGGTAGAATTTTATTGAAAGTCTCCACCGGAGTTCTCCGGGTAGACTTCTTTTTCGGTTTTCTGATTACATTGACTTTTCTGCTCATGGCAGGACTATAGCTCCAAAATATCCGACTATATAATCATGGCGACCGCTGATAGCGGCGCTGTTTGTGTATTCTACTTTTTCTATGGAAGCGGCTCCTCGCAGACGAGCCGTTTCAAGCGCAACCGTAACCGGAATAACGCCGCACATGGAAATGTCGTTTTCTGAAACGACCTGATGCAGACCAGCTGCGTCCATTTCCATCATTTTCTCTATGGCCAGCGCATCGTTTCGCTCTAAAACATCCAAAGACGATTCATGGCTCATGTCACTGGAGGCGACCACCAGGGTTTCGCCATCGACCTGCTCCATAGTCTTTGCCAATGACTCGGCCAGCGACAGGCAGCTTTCATAATCGAGGTGCCCCAGGCGCAGAGGAACAATTTTAGCCTGCGGATTGCGATGCTGTATGAAAGGCAACTGGATTTCTATGGCGTGCTCCACACGGTGCGCCTCGAAATCCACTTGCACCCGAGTATCTTTTTTCATCAAAGCCCGGCAGAAATCCTCATCGACTTCCATCGGCCCCAAAGGAGTTTCCCAGATACCTTCGTCCCAGATGGATATGGGATGCCCCACGGCGCGGTGCATGGGGCACAGTACCACCACTCGCTCGGGAATCTCTATGCGACTGTAAACCTTGCCTGCCACACCACCCGAGAAAGCCCAGCCCGCATGGGGCGAGATGGCCGCCAGCGCTCTTTTGGGGCTGGCGTCTTTTTCCATGACCTGCGCAAGGTGTATCAAGGCAGCTTCGCGGCTGTCGGGATACCAGCCCTGGTAAGAAAAAACAGGTTCTCTTTTCATCCTGCTCCCCTTATTCCGGTTGAGTCGCTATCGCCAGCTTTGAAAATCCCGAGCTTTTGGCGACATCCATTATTTGAACCACCAAACCGTGGTTGGTCTTCGAGTCGGCCTGAACTATAACCGTCGCCTGTGCGTTCTCGCTGGCTTGAGTTTCAAGCTCCGCCTGCAATTCCGTCAGGCTGACCTTGCGGTTGTTGTAGATTATCTCACCTTCTTCTGTAATGGCGATAGTCAAATCAACCACCTGCGAAGGGCTGTCGGCGCTGGATGCTTTGGGTAGATCGACTTCTATTCCGGGGTTGTTTACAAAAGTCGTGGTTATCATAAAAAAGATCAACAGCAGGAAAACAACGTCGATCAACGGCGTCACATCCATAATGACTTCCATGCGCCGTGAGTTTTTCGCATCGCGGAATTGCAACGCTAGTCCTCCCGCTTGATAAGGTCTAAAGACTCCGAGGAGCTTTCTTCTAACTCCAGAACCAGCCTGTCAACCCTCGTTATCAAGTGCCGATAACCGATGTATGCCGGAATCGCCACCGTCATTCCGGCGGCAGTGGTAATAAGAGCTTCCCAGATACCCGAGGCCAGAATGCGCGGATCTCCGACGCCTTCGGTCGTAACCTGCTGAAAAACGCCTATCATTCCGGTAACGGTTCCCAAAAGGCCCATCAAGGGCGAAACGCTGGCGATGGTGCCTAAAGCGCTCAAGTAGCGTTCAAGCTCGGCGGCCACGGATTTTCCGGTCTCGGACATGGCCTCGCGTATGCGCTCGCGGGTTCTGTTATGAAGCTTCAAACCGGTCAGCAATATCGTAGCCAAAGCCGAGCGGTCCTGCTCGCACAAAACCGCCGCCTCCGAGAATTTCTCTTCTTCAATAAGCTCCCTGACCTTTTTTTTGAGGCGCTCGGGCAAAATCCCGACACGTCTTAAAAAATAGACGCGCTCTAAAAATATAGCCAGAGCTAAAACAGCGCCCAGGCCAATAGGCCACATCAAAAAGCCGCCTTTTTCGAACAGCTCTATCATCAATTTCCTCCACCGAAAATCCTTAAGGCCCGCCGGATATCCTTTTCCAGTTTATTTTTTGGATAAGGCCCGATGTAACCCTTGATTTCCTTTCCCTTGCGATCTACCAGAATTGAGACGGGAATGGTCTCGACCTTGCCGAAGGGTGTCTGCCCTTCTTTGGTCTTTCCCGCTGCCAAGTATACCCGATATTTTATATTCATGCTATCGACAAAGGGAGAAACCATCAATTCTCCCTGTTGATCCATGGCAATTCCAACGACCTCCAAACCTCTGTCCTTGTACTTGCCGTAAAGATCGTTCAGCAATTTCGCCTCGAACTGGCAGGGCAAGGCCCAGGTTGCGAAAAAGTTTATCAAAACGACCTTGCCTCTATAGTCGTTCAAGTTCCCAGGGCGACCGTATAAATCCGAGACGGCGATATCGGCTGGAGGATAGTCTGTATCATGCCTGCGCTGCTGCAATTCGCGTTCGAGATCGTCTGAGAAACCGAGCTGGTCTGCCAGTTGTTGCGAAGTCGGACGCCTTTTCAGCCTGGACTTATCCGCACCGGAAGCGCATCCGAGCAACAAAACAGCCATCAGAAATACTGCGAGTTTTCGATACATAGATTCCATTCCCGAGAAAGTTTTTCAGCCCACTTTATCACGAATACCTTCTGTGGTCACGTCTGACCAAGAGCAAAATTAAAACTCGCCGACCGAAGTATTTTAAAGCATCATCTGCCGTTTAAAGGCTCGAAACCTGCCAGCTTTTGTATGCGCTCGATAAAATCGCTTTTGGCATCGGTATAGGCTTCGCGGTCTTCTCTGAATTCACGGGCCAACTTGTGCTTAAGATTTGCGTATTCCAGCAAGGCTTCGGGATGCGTTCGCAAATAATCCCTGAAAAGCAGATGACGTTTCCAGAAATCGCTATCAATCTCGACTGCGTGCAGATGATGGCTGCGTTTTCCCTCGATTTCCTTGTAAAAGAACCTGCGCTCGGGCATCTCGTCTTCGTATTGGGGCATGTAGACATAAGCCAGATCGCCAAGCGCGGATAAACGCTCTTCGATCACTGAAAAAGACTCGACGCCCAGCATGATGTCAATTATGGGCTTTGCATCAAGACCCGCAACCGCCGTGCTGCCGATATGCTCAATTGAAACAAGGCAGCCAGAGAAAACAGCCTCCAGCCGCTTTTTCTCTTCTTCAAAGAACCTCGGCCAGTCTGAATTGTAAGACTCGATTACTACCGCTTCGTTACTCATTTTCATCAATCCGAATAAATTAAAACTTGCAGAAAAATACCGTCATCACATTACAGCAAACAGATGCTACGCCCAAAATATTCCCGCGCCTGTTCCTGTGAAACATTTAACGCTTTACATTTTTAACGCGCTGTGTCATTATGCTTATCAGTTCGCGTCATAAGCGAACCAATGAAAACTTTTTGCGGAGATGACAATGTTGAAGTTAGATGTAAATTTGTCGCTTGCCGCCAAGGTGAAAATGTCGAATATCTGGCTGCTTTCGGATGACGAAGGCAGACGCTTCCTGATAGACTCGGGAGACTCTTCCGAAAGAATACTCCTGCGCCGCTGCCTTGCAAATGCCGGCATAAAAGAACCCGGAGACTTAACGGCAGTCATCTTGACACATCGCCACCGCGACCACGCCGGAAACGCCGCCTGGTTGCGTTCCAGATTCGAATGTCCGCTGATCTGCCACGAAGACGACAGGCCATATCTCGAAGGACAAGAAAAAGCGCCGTCCATGATGCACAAGCAGACACCACTTGTCTGTGTAATACCTTGCAAAATTCAGGATATCGTACCGCCCTTGAGCAAGGTAGATGAAACTTATAAAGACGGCGATTTCAAATGGGGCTTCGAGGTATTTCACACGCCGGGCCACACGGAAGGCTCGTCCATGCTTTATCACAAACCTTCGCAGACACTGTTTTCAGGCGATGCGATTCTGGCAGGACTCCCGTTCGTGCGCCCTTTGAAGAAACTGCAACTGGCCATGCCGGGGTTTTCTCCCGAATTCGATAAATGCCATCAGAGCGTCAAGCGCATAATCCCCAAGCTGCCGCCCATCAAGCGGCTGTGCAGCGGACATGGGGGTATGATAGAAGGCGACATCAATTCGATTCTGGCGGAGCTGATCGCCCCGAAAGAGAAGGCGAGCATTTGGGCTAAAACGCTTGAATGGAGCACCCCGCACCTTCCTCAGTTCGTACTCAAACGACTCGAAACCTGAGCTTTTTTCTACTGAAGCTCTAGCGTTCTTCGCCTGAGTGATCGCCGTTCAATTGCGACTGGCGTTCCTGCGGAACCCATGAATCGAATTTTATTTCGTGTCGGTTTTTGCTGAAGGACGCGTAGATATAATTTCTGTAACCCTGTTCGGGCAGGTCTTCTCTTGCCTTGCTCATAATCGGTGCCCAGGTGCCGCTGTCGATGAAAGTCACGCCACGAGCCAGCGGAATCAGGCGTGGCTGGTGCGTATGCCCAAAGCTGATAAGCCTGACAGGTAGAGTATCGGCCACTTTACGGGCGTATTTAGGTAGCTCGTGCTCTACGGAGAAAACGCTTTCGCCCTGCGCCAGATATTCGTAAATAAAAAACAGAAGTGGAAAAGTTGAGAACGGCACCATCAGCTTGATCCACAAAGGTATGGGAACAAGCGCGAGAATGACCGCTACAAGCAGCATAAAAAATGCTATTCCAAGCCTGTCCAGCCAGAATTCACGCACGATACGATAGAATCTGTTGGTAATGGGCAGCTTGTGCATACGTCGCAGATTCTCGACATGCTCCAGTGTCAGGCCGTAGCGCTCGGCGGTGTCCTTCAATCTGCGCTTGTATCCACGCGGGGGCTTCAGCATAAGCCCCTTGTTCTCAAGCAGTTTAGCCATGACACTCAAACTGCCTAAAAACCAGTTGAAAACCAGGCTGCGTTTCGTGAGTGCATAATATTTGAACCAGTGCGCCACATAGCGAAAGACATTCAGGATGTAATCGGTGGCGAAGGGATTAAAGTAACCCATGTTGCTCATCAGGTAGCGATTGGAGAGATTGCCCATTGGCAGGGATATGACTTTCTCGCCGCCTTTTTTGATGGTCGGATCGAGCAGGTATCTAAACGAGGTGTAGTAATCGAACTGCTGACCGTGCTCGACGTAAAGCTCGCCGGGAACGTAGAAAAACCAAGGCTCGAAGCGCACCGCTTCTTTTTCTATTTTGCCATCCTGCCTTTTTGCAGAGGCTTTCAATTCACGCAAAAATGTCCGCCGTACCGCCTCGAAATGAAATTCGCGGTCGTGGTTTCCCATGACATAAACAATGCGATGACCGGCCAATAAAAAATGCGCCAACGTATCCATGAACTTGGGGTGATCCTGCAATATGTGTTGCAGTTTCCAGGCGGATTTCTTTGCAGTGGGCCGAAGGCCGCGCTTTTTTTCCTGGCGCGAGACTTCCCAGGGAGGATGCTCGGGTGTGGCCGTCACCAGATCGAAATCGAAGATGTCGCCGTTCAAGACAAGCATCACCTCGTCTTTCGCTCTGACCTTGGACATAAAATCACGCACCAGCAGATCGAATTCGGCATCGAAGATATACGCCGAACTCTTATGAGCCATCCACCCGTCGGGATGCTCTTCCGCATCGCACAAGTGAAGATCGGAAACTATCAAATACCTGTTGGCCATAAGTCTTTCAAACTTCCCTTACAAACTAGATTCCCAGACATTTTCAAAATCACCGCAAACACGACATCATCCGAGTATTATTCCCCGAAATGGCTCGGAATTGAAAGATATATCTTGAGAAGGAAAAACAAAGCCTGAGTAGTAGATACGAAATTTGCCGGATGCCATAGTCTCACGACTGAAAGTCGGGCGGCTGTGTTTCCCTGCCGAACCGGGATCGAACCTTTACCAATAAAACTCACAAGCAATGCCTGTCCACAGCCTCCCAGCCTGCGGCTGTGAGACTATGGCACCCACGGTTCATCGTTCAATCGAGACTCGGCCAATGCCCTGACCCCGATAACGACGCCAGTCTTCATGTTAGACTGGAGCCAGCTGGTCTACTCCCCATTTAAGTACCACTAATACATGAGAAAAATCGAAGTTCAAACCATTCTTGGGTAACGATGGGGAAGATGCCTGGAGCGGGGCGCAGTGGATTTACTGAATTCCATCGGCACAATAACGGCACAATAGCGGCACAAAAAAAATC
>CAYTHG010000078.1:0-12851 GCA_964437525.1 uncultured Myxococcales bacterium
CTTTATCCAGACCTACGCCGAAGAAATAATGGGCGAGAAACCTTTGTTGATGCTGGAATTGGACGAACACGGCGCGGATGCCGGCTATCTGACCCGCCTTGAGGCATTCGCAGACGTTGTGGGCGTCAATGAAACCAAAACAGTTCCTCTCTACGAGTTTACAGAGCCGGGCAGAAAGCCCGAAAACCTGAAAGGGCGCACGCTGTGGGTTCCCTCCATGGGAGAAGCACAACCGCGTTTCACCGCAGCCGTACTGCGCAATTCCGGTTCGGATGCCCGCAGTCTGCCACTTGAAGATTCCAAAAGCTTTGCCTTGGGGCGCTCTCACACACGAGGCGGCGAGTGCGTACCCTGCCCTGCCACTTTAGGAGCTTTTCTGGCTACCGTAGAACGCAGCGGCGGCGACGCTTCCAAGGCCGCGCTGTTCATGCCGACCGCCGATGGCCCCTGCCGCTTCGGTCAATACTGCACGCTGGATCGCATGGTATTCAACCGCATAGGCTGGGACGATGTTCCGATTGTAAGCTGGAACAGCACCGACAGCTACGACGGCACCGACAGCGCCACACGCCGAAAACTGTGGTCGGCCATCCTGCTCGGAGATATTTTATTCAAGATGCGCTGCCGCACGGCTCCCTATGAAACCAATCCGGGCCAGACCGAAGAGCTTTATGAAAAATGGATAGACCGTCTGGATCTGGCATTCGAGAAAGGCGAAGACCTTAAGGTCTTTATGAAGCAGGCCAAAGAAGAATTTTTGGACGTTCCCAAACACGACAGCAAAAAACCTCTGGTGGGAATTGTAGGAGAGATTTACGTTCGCACAAACCGCTATACCAATCAGGATCTGGTCAGAAGAATCGAGCAGGCCGGTGGTGAGGCATGGCTGGCCCCCATCAGCGAATGGATAATTTATGTAGCCTACATGGAATCGTGGCTCAAAGGCTACCGCAAAGGCGGGCTGATGGATCGCATGGGTTCAATGATAAAGAACCGATTCTTAGTACATGACGAAAAATACTGGACCGATTTCGTATCCCCCATACTGGACGAACGCCACGAGCCAGCCATTTCCAACAGCGTGGAAGAAGGCTCGCGTTTCGTTCCCATGGATTTCGAGGGCGAAACCATCATCACTTTGGGACGAGCCATCGAGTTTATGAAAGACGGAGCGCAACTGGTCGTAAACTGCGCACCCTTCGGCTGTATGCCGGGAGCGATAACAAGCGGAGTGTTCCAGCAGATCCAACGGGAATACAACGTGCCTGTGGCCAATATGTTCTATGACGGCGAAGGCGACATCAACGACATTATCGAGACCTACATCGTAAATATAGCCAACGGCAGCCATGAACTTGAAATGGTCAAAGAAGTCAGCCAAGTGTAAGTAAAAACACAATGACCCGTTAACAGCCGAGGATAGTAAATGACCCGACACGAAGAAAAAGTAGCCGAAGCGGTAGCAACCATAAAGTCCATCAACGACAATGGCCAGGCTCTTCATTTCAAGAAAGATTCGATTTCCCATATGGTCCCGAATCCTTACGCAAAGAACAAAAAAGGAACGAAGGTCGATTTTTCGCCGTTCAACAAATTGATAGAAATAGACGCTGAAAACATGACGGCCACCGCAGAACCGGGGCTGACATTTCTTGATCTGCTGGATAAAACTCTCCCTTTGGGCCTGATGCCCTATGTCGTCCCTGAATTGAAAACCATCACCATCGGCGGTGCCGTATCCGGTTGCTCCATAGAATCTCAATCCTACAAGGTGGGAGGATTCCACGACAACTGCCTAGAATACGAAGTCATAAGCGGAACCGGCGAAGTGCTTACTTGCTCGCCGGAAAAAGACGCGGACATATTCAACTTGCTACACGGCTCCTACGGTACGCTTGGACGCATCAGTAAGCTTAAATTCAAGCTGCGCTCGACCAAACCTTATATGAAAATGGAATATCGGCATTTCGATAACTTCAAGACATACTGGAGCGAATTGAAAACGCTGTGCAAATCGGAGGAAGATCTTTTCATAGACGGCATAGTTCACAGCCCCGCTCACATGGTGATATGCATCGGACAACTGGCAGACGAAGCGCCTTATACATCCAGCTACGAATGGCTGAATATCTACTACAAAAGCACCATCACCAAAACAGAGGATTATCTCACCATCAAAGAATACCTCTTCCGTTACGATGCCGAATGCCATTGGCTGACACGCACGATTCCATTGATGGAAACAAAACCGGTGCGCTTTGCCGTAGGCAAGCTGGTCCTTGGCAGCTCAAAAATGATAAGCTGGTCCAACCGTCTCAAGAGTGTAATGAGGCTCAAAAAGAGACCGGAAGTGGTGGTTGACGTCTTTATCCCCGCTTTCCGTTTCGATGAATTTTATTCGTGGTACGAAGAGAAATTCGAATTTTTCCCCCTTTGGCTGGTTCCTTACAAGATGAAAGAAATCTATCCCTGGGTGGATGACGAATACGCAAAGAAGATGGGCGACGGATTTCTGATCGACGCCGCTGTTTACGGCAAACTGAATAACGACCCGAACGTGGATTACTCGGAACTGCTGGAGAATAAAGTAACGGATGTAAACGGCGTCAAAACGCTAATATCCCGCAACCACTACAGCCGCGAAGAATTCTGGAAAATCTTCAACAAGCCGCGCATAGAATCCGCAAAAAAACGCCTGGACCCAAATAACCTTTTCGGCGATTTATACGAAAAATTCGCCCCTCATAACTACAGCTAAGATATCCCACCATAAATTACCGCACGAAATCCCCGGTCCGTGTCTCTCATGGACCGGGGTAAATCTACCCGTAAATCAGTTTCATACCCCCTAACAAGAGTTGACAATCCCGCATTATCTTGCTTAGATGCTGGGTTGAAGGCATTTTGGAATATTAATTAAATTGGGAATCAATATTTTGTACGGCGAAATTAAAATTAGACCTCGTAACCTGCCATATTTATTCATTTATTTAAATAGCCCACTCCATGTTTCCGCAGAAACACACAGAGAGGTAAAATTCTGATGAAGTTCAAAATTAGCGCGCTCATCCTGTTTTCCATATTTATTTCAGGAGCGAACCTCTGGGCACAATGTCCGAACACTGAAGAATTCATTGCAGATTCACCTCATTCGCCATTGAGCTATGAGCAACTGGAATCCTTTGTCTCGAACATAGACAATTCTGTAGAAGAAGGCTATGAAACCAAGAGCGTCAACAGCTACGCGCCCTATGATTTTAGTTACCACACAAACCCGAACACGCTCATCTTCCGCACAGGCGAACTGGACCCGCTCAAAAAAGGCAGCAAGGCATTCTTTGCAGAACCTTTCGATTATGTCCTTCCGGCCCCGCTTCTTTCAAGAGTTTCCACCCTGAACGAATTCGACTATAAAATCGTCCAGTTCGAGCAGGGCACCAGCAAAAGCCTGAAAAAGCAACTAAAGCGAGAAAACCTCAAGATCGTCGCTTATATTCCAGAGAACGCCTATATCGTCAGAGTACCCGCCACCAAGAGCGACAAGCTCGCAGACACAAACCATATCCGCTGGACAGGCAATTACCCCAACGGCCTGAGATTCTCGGAAAACCTGCTCGACATGGTGACAGGCGAGATCGATACGCCGGATGAAATCATGGTGCGCATTGCCGCTTTCAGAGGCGGTAAAACAAGCGCCTGGGGCGAGTTGTTCGAGGAAGCCGGGGCGGAATTCCTATCAGTCTCGCAAAACGGACCGGGAAGAATAACCCTGCGCGTTCCATTTGCTGCTATAGATGACGTAGCGGCTTTGATCGCCTCCATAAAAGACATAGAAATGGCCGATGTCTTTGAGTTGCCGGTACTGATGAACACCGGCTCCATCTGGCTTTTGCAATCGGGCGACACCAATTTGAAATTCACGCCGCTTTTCGATGTTGGAATAACAGGCGTCGGGCAGGTTTATGCAGCCGCCGATTCTGGTTTGGATACAGACGCCTGCCAGTTCCGTTACAATGAAACGCCGACGTCTCAGACTTTTGCACAGGAACTTCGTCCTCCTGCAATAAACGTGGACAACCCGCTGGGCAAAACCATGGCCTACTATGTGTTGCCCGGTGCTGAAATGTATGATGAAACCTCGGGCGGATTCCACGGAACCATGACCTGCGGCTGCGCCGCAGGCGATAACTTCCGCAACTTGGCATCGAGAGTAACCCCCGGTCTGGACGAACACGACGGCATGGCTCCGGCAGCGAAGATCGTTTTTCAGGATGTCGGCACCAAAGCCGGTGAGTTGATGGGACTGGCATTCACGCACCAGTTCGATATGAACCAGCAGGCTTACGACTCAGGCGCACGCACTCACAATAACAGCTACGGCCTAGGTAATTCAAGCGTCAGATACGACAGCGACTCACAGGAAATAGACGAATTTTTGTGGTCCCACCTCGATTACACTAACGTCTTTGCCGCCGGAAACTCCGGCCCTAACAATAGAACACTTGGAGGCGAAGGCAGCACATCGAAAAACACTCTCGTTTTGGGTGCAAGTATGCCGGGCTGGTTTGAAGGCGGAAAAGACTTGATCGGTTTTTCCTCCTGCGGATACACACAGGATTCGCGCATAAAACCCGATGTTGTAGCACCGGGCCTTATTTACTCTGCCACAGAAACTCAGACCACAATGGTAGACGGTCTTAAGAACGTCTACGGCCAACAGGCTTATGAATCGAGGACAGACCCGGGCAATAACCAGTGCGCCGCCGCAATGACCGCAGGAACCAGTTTCTCCGCCCCAACCGCAGCGGGTATGACCCTGCTCGTTCGCCAGTACTTCATGGACGGCTTCTACCCTTCCGGAGAAGAAACCGAAGATGACGGCTTCATTCCGACTGGAGCTTTGATCAAGGCAGTAATGATAAATTCTGCCAGAGCATTGACCGGCGACGTCGTTGGATTTGGATACAACGGCACTTATAAAATCGGAAGTATCGCTCCACCGCCTTCTACCCAGCAGGGTTGGGGACGCATAACTCTGGACGACACACTGTATTTGAAAGGGGACCGCAGAGACCTTGAACTGCTAGCCGATGTTGCAAACGACAGTGATGACGCTTTTGAAGAAGGCGACAACGAAGCATACGAGATTTATGTGAAACCTGAAGAGAATTTCAAGGTAACGCTGGTCTGGACAGACCCGGCAGCGCACAGTTCGACAGGATTAGCACTTGTAAACAACCTCAACCTGACCGTCACTTCCCCTTCCGGCAAGGTATATTTCGGTAATCAGAATTTCACCAACGGATTCTCGACCCCCAATATCAGCAATGAAGAACATGACAATCTCAACCCGCTTGAAAACGTGTTTATCAAAAATCCCGAAGAAGGTTTCTGGAGCATCGAAGTCGATGCACTCAACGTTCCCGGCAACGGAGAGGATGACCCCTACGACTCGGACAGACAGGGCTATGCACTGATCGCAAGCGGCAACCTCGGCAAAGGAGCGGAAGTGCTTCTGCCAAGGCTCTCTTTCCGCTCCGCCACGGTCGCAGGAGGCTGCGACAACGATAACGCGCTGGACCCCAATGAAATCGGCCAGGTCACCTTCAAGCTGCTCAACAGCGGCGATGGAACCGCCAATGCCATGAACATAGAGTTCTCGGTTATCGAGGACGAATATGTACCAGCCGGCGCCATCAGCTTTCCTGAGGGAAACACCTTCGAGATAGAAGGCATGGAACCGAGATCTTATTACGAGATCACCATTCCTCTCAAACTCGAACTTCTGGACCAAGATCTTTGCATGACACCAGCCCTGATTCGCGGCCTCATCACGGATACCGAAGGCAATGTCATCGAAGACGACATGGTAACGATTTATCTCGAAACCGATTACAACGATGACGGCGAGCGCATGTGCAACGTCGGAATCTGCAATCCCGCTCCTCAACTGGAGACGGTAAGCCCGCAGGAAGTTTCTCCCGGTGACAGCATCACTCTGGTGTTTGAGGGCAGCTACCTCAACAATGATTTTGAAGCGAATTTCGATCCGGACGTTTTCAGCTATGATAAAATAGATTACATCAGCGGAACCACCGCGAAAGTTCGCAAGTTCACCGTCCCCGAAAACGCAGAAGAAGGCCCGGTGACAATCACTCTAACAAACTCCAACGGCAGCTCGACCACTTTTGAAGACCTGCTTGAAGTCGTCGGCGGAGATGCTCCAGATGAGGATGGCGACGAAGATCTTGCAGAAACCGACGCAAGCGAAGACGGCTCAGGTGCCACAGGCAGCGGAGACTCAGGCGGTGGATGCTCTGGAAGCGGCGCAGCAAGCCTGCCCTTCCTGACCTTGCTGCTGCTGGGTTTTGCTCTTTTGCGACAGAAAAGAAAATCCTGCTGAGTTGAACAACCATCCTTAAATATCTCAGATAAAAGTAAAAAGCCCCGACCATTATGGCCGGGGCTTTCTTTTATTTCTTGTCCGTGCTGGCAGATTGGGACTTGCGTAATTTGTATCGCCTACGCCAGCGCAAGCCCACAAATATCAACAGCAGCCAGGGCAGTACCCCGACTAAAACTTTTAATAAAGCTCCAAGGGAAGAAGTCAAAACAAAGCCCAATTCTCTCAAGTCCTGCAATAGCGGCCCGTACCATGTGCGGATCTCGACGCTTTTGGAAGAAGACACGAAAAGATTCAGCGTAAAAGTGGCGTACTTGACGCGCTTCAAGATCCCGTTCTTCTGTCCTTCGAGCTTCTCGATGCGTTCACGTACGCGGGCAAGTTCGCGCTCCGCCTCTAGTACATCGCTTATACTGCCGGTCTGGTCGGCCAATATCGCCAGAATACGTTCTTCGAGTTTCCTTGAATTTTTTATTCTCAAGCCCAGATCGGCCACGTTATCGCTGACATCTTCCGCTTCTTCGGTAAGCTCATAAACCTTGCCAAGCGCGGAGAAAAACTCCAGAGCAGCGTTGTAATGCTCCTGAGGAATCTTGACGACAATGGTGCCTGACAGGTCATCGTTTTTTTCTCTCTGCTGAGAAGACCTGAAAACAAAACCGCCTTTTTCTTCGGCAAATTGCTTGATCTTTTTACGGGCTTCTGTGTAGTCGGAGACTTTCACGGCAACACGAGCGCCGCGAATAACCTGCCGCGACGATTCCGGCATCACCATGTTTTTTACAGTACCCTGCGCCATTCCTCCACCACCGCCATCGAAGCGTTCGGATTGGGCATAATAAATATTCTCTGCGGATTGCGGAGCCTGATCGAAGGTCTCCTGACACGAACAGACTGCAAAAACCAGACAAATCAGAAAGGCTATCCATAGAAGTTTTGCAATAGAGTTCATTTAACACCTCGCCTTTTTTCGTGCAGTTCGATTGTTATGAGAATATCCCCAGAAGGGGCAGAGGTCAAATCGATGAGATACCGTTTGCTTCAAGGACAGGCACATCGCAGCAGACTTCCTCGAAAACCCGCAGGAAGTTCCCGCCCAGCACCTTGCGAATTCTCTCCTCCGACCAGTAGCGCTCAAGCATAAGCTGCGTCAGAGTCGGCATGTAGGAAGCGTCGCGCAAGTCGTCGGGAGTGCCGACTATGTAGCCGTCGAAATCAGAGCCGATGGAGACATGATCTTCTCCCACCAGCATAATGATGTATTCCATATGCCTGATAACAACCTCGGCCTTGCAGCGTCTTTTACCGCATAGATAATTCGGCGCGAAGATCAAACCGATGGTGCCGCCGCTTTTGGCAATGGCTCTTATCTGCTCATCGTCCAGATTGCGCCAGTGATCGTGCTCGCTCATAACACCGGCATGGGAGACGATGCAAGGCGTTTTCGAATGTTCTATGGCCTGCATGAAACCTTTTTTATTAACATGCGCCAAATCCACCAGAATGCCGAGGCTGTTCATCTCCTCGATCAAAGCAAAACCCCAATCGCTGATACCTTGCTTGGGATTGGCCCCTTTCCCTTTGGCAGGATGAGCGGCTTTGTTGGCACTCAGATGCGTCAGGGTTATATAGCGCACACCGACATCACGAGCTTCTTTGAGATTGAAAATATCATCTCCCAGTCCATGAGCGCCTTCCATTCCCAGAAACGCACCGAACTTGTTGTCGGCTTTCAAGGCGCGGGCTTCGTGGGCACAACCGGCAAGCTGCAAAAGCCCGGCGGAATCCCGGCAGGTTTTCTTGAAGAGTTCGGCTTGATATAAAGCGTTCTGCCAACGCTTGAAAGGCTTGGCCAGAGGATTGACAACCAGACCGAAACCGACGGTATCGATACCGCCCTGCCTCATGCGCGGAAGATCGGCATGGCTCCCCAAGGCTCCGCCCGGTAACCATGCCCTATGCCTGCGGGTGATATCGTACCCGAACTGACGCGCCAAAAGCAGCGATTCCACATGCAGATCTATTACGTGGGAATCTTCGTGAAGTCTTCGAGCTTCTTCGCTTACCTTTAGCATAAAACCGACTGAGACCGCTTAATACAAGAGTGAGAGAGAAACATTCCAGGACAGAATGAAAGACTTTTCAAGCTTCACACGAGCACCGACTTCGTTTATCTGCGTATTGTAGGCACCCTTGTCCGCTGGCCTCAAAGTCTCCGAGTCAACCTTGTCTGCCAAGGACAAAAAATGCTCCGTGCGATGTCCTGCTTTAACCTGAGTCTTGAGCATCAGGTAGTGGTAAAAGATCGTATAGAAGCCGAGTACGCCTTCAAATTGGGCATAGCGACCATTGATCGGAAGTTCGTAATCGGGAGGACGGTTTGCGTACTCGTAAAACATGTTCTGGTTGTCTACAGCAAACGCTCTCGGGTCTGTCGGCCATGCCTCTATACTGCTGTCGTCTTTTCTCCATGCCAGAGAATCAGTTATTTCGTTGAAATCCTGCCCGCGACCGTAAAGGGAAATCTTCATTCCAAGGTCAAAAGCGACTTTCCACAATGGCTCAGAAGTGTTCTCGGGAATAAGCTCGAAGGCGACGATTTCGGTTCCTAAATTAAAGCCGCCCTGGTGCCGGGGATCGGAAATAAGTCCGCCGGTGGAAATCGGCAATTTGTACCAGATACCGAAATACGGATCGGCTACGCCGAAACGCATGGACAGGTCAGTCTTGAATATAAAGGAAACCAGTTTTTTACCGACACCGATGGTGCCCTGTCCGCGCTGCGAATTGACGCTGGATGGATTCATCTTGGGGTTTTGCTCGGGACCGGTGGGAAGCTCCAAATCCAGAGTGACGTTGAACGACGGCCTGTCGGGGTCGCGGTCGTTTGCAAATATTCCATAGGTGAAGCCGATTTGCATATCGCCGAAACCGCGATGAGTCATGTCCCAGCCGGCATATCCAAATACGCTGTCGGTCAAGAGCGAAGGCCTGCCCGCTTGAGCTAAAGAGTCCGTGGAAAATCCGCCGCCCCAGTATTTGTCGCGCCAGTGGCTTGACATCTCGCCGCTATGAGATTCGCTGATGATTACGGGAATCAGGAAATGAAATTCCAGATCGTGATACATACCGATGCAGCCGACGATGTTGAGAATATTTTTGACGTGCTTTACCTCGAACTCGTTCTGCTCCAGCATATCGGGCTGTAGAGAAGAAAACGTGTTGCGCTCGCGACTTACCGTCGCCCACTGGTAATCCTGTTCGAACTGGAACTCCAGGGAGAAATCGAAGGGATCGTCCACGCCATCGGCAGCGTCGATTACCTCTGTAGATAAAGCAGCCAGCGCAGGCGAGCCTAAAAAGCCCAAGAGCGCAAACAACATTGAAGCAACAATAAACCTGATTTTATTTCTCATCGCTATCTCCCTTTGCCTTACATAAAGCTCAAGCCTCAGAACCTGTCATGCAAGCTTATCGCTCAAGCGCCGCAAGGCAATCTCGGTCTTAGCGTCCTTGATAATTCCCTCTTCAACCAAACCCAAAGCTTCCACCATACCGTAAACGTGCTGGGTCAACATTTCTTCCTGAACAGAACCGTCATGCGTCGGTGCAACTTTTTGAGTCGGATCAACTTCAACCGCAGTCAGCCAGATTTTTTCAGTATACACTCCGGGAGACATGTATATGGGAGCACCCAGAATTTGCACATCGCTGGTTTCGGCCACCAGCCCGGCTTCTTCTACAAGCTCTTCTATGGCTCTATTCAAAACGCCTTCCGACGAATCTTCGCCTTCTTCAACCACACCGGCAACCGCTTCGAGAATAAACGGGGGATTCTCCGGGGAGACATCCCTAAAGTACAATGCAGGCCGAAACGATTCGATCAACATGCATTTATACTGCCCCGCCTCTTTCCAGTAGGGCAACACACAGACAGCATCGGTCCCACGGTGGCTGATAACATCCAGCCTGTATTCGCGGGATTTGGAGCCGTCTTTATAAAGATTGCGCACGGTCAGATAGCGAGCGCTTGTAAAACGCTTTTCGCCCTCTTCAAGCCGGTGCTTTTCTTCAATGACTTCAAAGCCGCTAAAAGGCTTACTCACTGCGACAACCTTTCCGCTACATTTCCGAAGAGGAAACCCGGCACTGAATCTGAAGCTGGGCATCCTGAAAATCGTAAACGCTCTTTGCCGATTCCAGATCGGTTTTGAAATATTCCGGCATGGGATCACCTGCTGTGTTCAAATCGCACTGATCCTGACAGGTGACTTCGTCTTCCGGGTTGTATATCGTCATCCAGATCCAGTCATCGCCATCGCGACGCGTAGCCTCTGTCCTCTCGCGCACACAACCGCTATCGCATTTGCCGACATCCTGACAGGTTCGCACACCTTCGATATCGGCCTGACATATGTAGTTGGAAAGAACAGACAGACAACTCAGAGAATCCTCGCAGGCGACGCCCTCAAGGGTGCAGACACCTTTTTCGTCCGTCTCATTTTCTTTAACGCAAATCAACCCGGCACAATCGTCTTCGGTTTCGCACTCGTTTCCGTCAGTCTTATTGACCTCGGCTGTGGTCGAACGGTTGAAGCAAACCTGATTGGCATCGCTGCATTCCCAGCTCTGGCCGTACCAATCTTCGCAAACACGGTAGACGAGCCTCTCTTTGCACTGCCCGGCAGCATCTATGCTCTCATTGACCTTGCAGTGCCAGGTTCCACCAGCATTGAGGCTGAACATCTTGGAACAATACAGAGTGCAGTCGTCTGAAGAAGACGAGCAGGAAAACAAAAACGACATACACCCCACAAGCAACGCCAACTGCGAAACTTTTCTCATCGGCCTGACCCCTTGCAACGAATTATTTCGGATAGCCGAAAGCTTGGCTTTTATGTAAATTTACTTGCCGCCAATACTTTAGTCAAGGTTGTTTTGGAAACTTAAAAGTTGAATTGCAGACCAGCTACAGGCTGCAGCAGATGAGCATTACTGGCTGTACCATCCACCAGGAATTTATACTGGAACATAAAAACAAAATCTAGGTTGGATACCATGCGAGCGGTAAAGCCAATATTTCCGCCCATATGAGGAGCGTACATTCCAAGATTGAAATCGCCGGTGGACAATCCCAACAGAGCGGAGATGAATATCCTCCAGCCGGGAAGCGGAATAACGAATTTGAAGTTCAAATCGAGATCGGCTGCACCCGACTTGTGACCGTCTTCGACGATACGCCACAAATTAGCCTGCGGAGTGAGATGGAAAGTGCTGACAATGGGAACATCAACATAAAAGCCCCACACTTCCGTAACCTCGTAGTTTGTGTCATTCGAAATGGGGATATTCACGCCACCGATAACTCCCAGCCCGACCTGTTTATTGAAAGACCCGTCCTCCTCCTGAGCCAGCACCTCGAAGGAAAAGAGCAATAGCGCCATAAACAGCACCAATGCCGAAATATTCCTCATGTCATCCTCCACTTGCAAATATAAACAGAAGCATTCCCGCAACCAAACAGACATCGCACCGGGAATAAGAACAATCAATATTCTACACAGTGTGGAGTATACTTAACTGAAGCAAAAAAGTCAATAAACAGGCAGATTTACACAAGAGACAGACCATCTCAAAAACGAATTCTAGATTCCCGGTCAAGTTTTTTTGTAAAATCTAAACTTGTGAGAACACCGATTCGGTTTATACTTTTGTAAATATCTATCAAATCGCAGGAATTACGGGGCAGAAAATGGCAGAACCTACGCATGAGAATCTTAAAGAAATACTGGTAAAAGCAACTGGAGACTCTGATGTAGATCCTGGAGAAATCAAGCGGGTTCCGGTTGGCGGACAACAATCCACTTACGAAGCGGGCGAATACTGGATTAGAGTTCTCAAAAAAGACCCAAAAACTCCTGAATGGTCGCCCACCCATAGAGAAAAATATGTGCTGGATAAAATCCACGCCATGAACAGAAAAACAGCGGACTGGAGTCTGCATACGCCGATTACCGTACCGGTCGCCATTGGAAACGCAGGCAACACTTTCGAACGCCCCTGGGCTGTCTACAAAAAGATAACCGGCACGCCGCTTTTGCAGATTCTAAAAAACGAGGGGAGATTCAGCGACAAAGACACGGAACAACTGGGAGCGCAGGTCGGTCGTTTCCTGGCACGAGTTCATGGCGTGCCACTTGACGGAGCCGGCATATTGGCTGTCACCATGACAGGAGTACACCCCGGCCCCTGGCAGAAATACATGTTCACCATTGTCCCTCACCAGTGGAACTCATTTAGAAAAAAAGGCGATTTTCTCGGGGAAGATGTTATCAACCGGCTGGACGCTCTGTGGGAATCCAAGAAAAGTCTTTTCGTCGGAGAGTCAACGTCTTTGACTCACAACGAATTCCACCCAGCCAACCTGTTTGTCGATAAAGACGATGAA
>CAYTHG010000079.1:0-12817 GCA_964437525.1 uncultured Myxococcales bacterium
CAGTGCTTTGACTATCCTGCGGTCAAAGGCCGTTCCCTGGTGACGGGCCAATTCCTGCCAGACTTCCCGCTGGCCTTTGCCCGACCATGATTTGTCGCGCATCAGGTCTTCGTAGGCTTCCACCACGGCTATGATTCTGGAACCGAGCGGTATTTTTTCGCCAGCCAGACCGTCGGGGAAGCCTTTGCCGTCCCAGCGTTCGTAAACATGACTCAGAATGGTTGGAATGACAGCCGGGAAATTGACGGATTCTATCAGTCTCAGGGGAGCCTGTGCAAGTCTCTGAGCTATGCGCCTGTCCTCGTTGGAACTTATGTTCAAAAGCGTATAGTGTCTGTCTTCTCCGGTTCCCAGGTCGTGCAGGTAAGAGGCTATCAAGCAGAAATATGTCTCCTGCGGCATCAGGCCGAGCTTGTCGGCGACTTTCTTTACGTGTCGGGCTAAAGAAGCCGAATGCCCACGGAAGGGACCGCGACGCATTTCTATGATGGACACCAGTAAATTCAGGGTTTCGATGTACACGTTGTCGGACAAAAGCGACAGCGACAGAATTTCGTCCGCCATGCGCGTTCCGGCTTTGGCCGCTTCGACTTTAGGCTTTGTTACCATGTCGGGCTTGCTTGAGCCGGGAGTCATGCCCATCATGGAATTGCTGGACATCATCGAGCTTGTCAGGTGGTCGAAGGCGTTCTTGTTGTTATGGTAGAAAAGTTCTATCCCGGCCCTGATCGAGGCTTTTATGGACAATACGCTTTGTATGTCCTTGACCTTGGCAATGGAGGCTATTTCCTGTGTCAGTTTCTGATCGGAAGGCGAAACTGTCAGGACAGACAGCGTGCCAGTCAATTCGTTGTAGGACAGCGGCAGCAGATAATTTTGCTCGCAGAATTCCACGGGCAGGTAATCGAGCATTTCCCTGTTTATATCAAACGTTGACAGTTTCTCCGCCGAAAGATAACTGACCTGGAATCTATCGGCCAGTACCTTGAGTATGTCTATCTCGGAAATGAATTTCAAGGCTACGAGCAGCTCGCCCAGACGTTCCTTCTTTTTGCGTTGCAGGTTTAAAGCCACGTCCAGTTGTTCGCGGGTTATCAAACCCAGCTCCACCAATTGAAGACCTATTGGAAGTCCACTCGCCATTTTTATACCGTGTAATCTGAAAAGTATTTGTCAATCAAAGTAAAAAACATGTCAAAATTCAGCAGCCGCTTTCAAAGGGGCTTTTGTCGTCTATTTCTTTGCACGTGGCCTGGTTGGGGTTGAAGGAGTTGAATTTGTCGATGCAGTCCCCCGAGGCGCCCTCGTAATGTTCGGCGCAATCGTCCAGACAAATATCCTTTTGCCCGTCGCGGCACATGCCCTCGCCAAAGCCCGGTTGCTTTGTTAGACACTCAGAGCAACGCCTGCACCATGCCTCACACCAACTGGCCGGGCTGTCGTCTCCGTCTTCTCCGATGGAATTGACGCAGGCGCTGTAACCCACGCAATCAAGATCCAGCCTGTAGCAATCCAGAAGGGCTTCATCCATGCGCAAGGAGCCGACATAGGATGGATCTTCGCAAGCCTTCTCGCAGTCGCGCTTGTCGGCCACGGCTACGTTGTTCTTGGGATCGCATTCAAAATACGTATCGCAGGCCAATTCGCATTCCTTGACGACTTCGGGGTCTATCTTTTCGTCCGAATCTCCGCAAGCGGAGATGGCAAACAAAAACACCAGCAGCCAAAGTCCGCATAAAATTCTGCAACCCATCATGAAAGCCTTTCTTTGCATTGAGTTACTGTATATTTCTATTGATAACACGCCAGAAAGTCAAGTGAATGCGGGAAAGTTGGGGCGGAATGCTGAGTAGTTCCCGGTTTTCCAGAAGGTGTCGTGTTTCCGGGATTCATGGGCGCCATAGTCTCACGGCTGAAAGCCGGGAGGCTGTGTGTCTTCAAATATAGCTCCGAGATGTTCTTGCTCTACAAATAGACAACAAGCACAGCCTCTCAAGCTCCGCTTGTGAGACTATGGCTCCCTTCGACTGATTCGTAACTCACGAGCATTTTCGGGAAACAACAGCAGGCATAAAACCGGGAACGCCTCGGCCTTGCACGCAATCCCTGTTTAATTGGGCTGGTATTCCCATAGACTTTCTAGTAAACTGTATCGGATTGATAATTGTGCGGCTGAGAGTCTTTAATAAGAGAGGTTCTCACGGTTGCATTTGTTTATATCTGATCTGAAAGGTTTAAGATGAACAAAGAAGCAATGAAGATTTGTCTTATCGATCCTTTACATAAAGTCTGGGAATTTTTCCGGGGTTACACAGCGGCTCCAGGCTTGGTGGCGTTGGCTGCTTATCTTGAACGCGAAGGCTACAACGTGGATGTTTTCGACGCCACCGTAGCCGATCATCCCTGGCGTGACCTGCACATGTATCTTCTGCGCGAACGCCCGCAGGTTATCGGACTGACATCGCAAATTACTATGTTGCACAACGACCCGGTCAACGCCGCCCGGCTGATACGCTCGGTATTGCCTGATACAAAGATAATCGTCGGTGGAATGCACGCCGCTGCTTTAGCCGAAGATCATCTGCGCATGGGCCTGTTCGATGCCGTTGTGTTATGGGAAGGCGAAGTCTCGACTACCAAATTAATGGACGCTTGGGCTGCCGGTTCCGATATTTCCAAGGTGCCCGGCATAGCCTATCTCGATAACGAAAACAGGCTTGTCAAGACCGAATTGCCCGAGCCACTTGATATCAACAGCCTGCCGCGCGGCGCTTACCATCTCTTTCCAATGGAAAGATACAATATCCCCGCTTTGGGTGGCAAAGTGGCGTTGGCTGCAACTTTCTCGCGCGGCTGCCCTTACAAATGCAATTTCTGCCCGGATAGCCATTTCTGGAAACACACCATGCGTCAGATGTCGGGCGAGATCGTAGCCGAGGAATTGAAGCGTCTGGATGTAGATTACAACAGGCATGTCTTCTATATCGGCGACGACAACTTCATGCATTACCCCGAGCGTGTGGAAGAATTCGTAAAGGCCATGGAAAAACTGAAGCCCAACGTCGCCTTGTGGTTACAGACCACATGCGCTTCTGTGCTTCAAAATAAAGACATATTACCACGCCTTAGAAAAGTCGGCGTATATCAGATTATGATGGGCATAGAGACCGTCAAACCCGAAGTTTTGGCACGCTTGAACAAACCGCACAATATGCGCATCTTCGAGGAGGCTGTCGATCTGGTTGACAAGCACGGCTTCATCGTATTCGGAATGCTGATGTGGGGCCACTGGGACGACACGCTCGACGAGTTGAAGGCCACCTTGAAATACCTTTCCAAGCACACCGACGTTATCGCGCCAAATATTACCACGCCTTATCCGGGCACTCGTTTATACGACGAAGCCAAAGAACTCGGCCTGATAATGGAAAGCGACTGGTCCAAATTCGACCAGATGACTACCATCATGCCTACCAAAGAATATTCCATGGAAGAAGCGCAGGACATCTATGGCGCCGAAGTCGGCAAAGCTTTGATGCTCAACCCGCGTACTATCAAGGGCACGCTGTTCCTGCACAAGCATCCTCTGCTGCGCACTTATCTGAGACAGTTCTTCAAAATGGGTTACAGACTGGCGATCAACAAACCCTGGGTGCAAAAGAACTGGCAGCCTTTCGAGGAATATATCCGCAAGGAATTCCGCGTCGTCGAAGGCTCTCACGGAGTTTCTAACAGGAGCATACAATCGAAACCCAAGGCGGAAACCAAAGTTTCATAAGCCTGCATGTCAAAATCGGATAGGCTCTAGGATAAATGTCTCAAGACATGATACCCAAGTGGGGAGCGCCTTTTGATATCCTGCCGCAATCGGTATTGGAAGAATCGGCTTCCCGCATATACAGTCTCAAAAGCGAGGACGGTAGAATTCTTGTGGAGTTCGACCATGTTTCCTCATACGGGGAATTGTCGGAAACGAGTATTTACCCGAACCCGGAAGCCCTGCAAATAGAGGCCGAAGCCGACGATCCGCTGGATTTTGCATGGCTGCACCCAAATGATTCTTTAGCCGCCGAGATTGCAGAAGCAATACCGGAAGCCTTGCGTGATCCGGTTTTCACTCCGGGAAGCTACAAGCCATCCCGTTCGGGCGCGCGCAGCTCCGGTCTGCCCAGCGTTGCGGCTTTAGCCGAATACGACCTGTTGCCCGAAGATGTGTTCTTCCCCTTTGACAAAGGCCGTTGCCCGGCAGCGGAGGCTTTAAAGCAGCCCGGTATCGACAGCTTGGATGCACTTGTAAAAGAAGGTGACAGGCTTAGGCTTTACCGCTCGCCGCTGCCGACCATCTACCGCATGGAACACATCGTTCAAAAAAACATAAAGGAGGCCGTGTCCTTCAAAACCTTGCGCAGCGAAACGGCGCTGGCCTTGCATCCCAGTTGTCGCAGATGCGACAAACTGCCCTTCTGTTCCGGAGTGTTCACCTCATCGCAAACGCTATCGAAAAGGGCAAAACGCGCAGGGCTTGAAGTCCGTGGTCGCCAGCACCAGTCTAGTCTGGACCTGAGACAATCTAAAGCGCGGCTTGAAGACATTCCGTCTGTATACAGGAAAAACTATTGGGGGCAAGCGCCGACCGGCGTCAACCAGCGCATTCACGCGGCGATCTGTCTGACACGCAGGCTCGGCATAAAGTATTTGCAGGTTGTTATGTCTTGCCCGCAGGACAAGCGCTGGCGCGAATTCTGGAACGAGTTCGCTCGCGTCCGCGCTATCGAGCTTAGGTGGCAAGACTTCGAGCCCGGCAAAGATGATCCCAAAGATGATGTCATCCTGAGACCCTTGCCGCATATGCTTATGCCGCCACTCTGGTCTCATCGATGCGGGGCCGACGAACATGAATACCTCAAAAGAATCATGTCGGCTTTAAAAGAACACATGAGTCTTTACCTGCAATCCGAAGCCTTTATGAAAATGCATTTTGGTAAACTGCGCGAGATCGAAAAAGAAAACATTCTGGAGTTGCAATTAGATTCCAAAGGCAAGCAGGCCATACGCATCCTGCCCGCCGGTGTCGGCGACTTCGTTTTGAAATCGCGCTATTTTGCAATAGCCACCACGAGCGAAAACCCCGCTTCTGCCAGCGAATATTTCGGAAAACAGTTAATGCTGATAAAGATGGTTCTTGAAAGATTTGAAAAACAGGCCTGGCCTGCCGATATTGCCGCTCTCTAGCCCGGTGAACAATCCGAGCTATGCTTGAGATCTGCGGCGCTCGAACTCCTCGAAAAATCGCCACGATTTAATGAGCGCATCGTCATCGATGCCGACCTGTCGCTGTATGTCGATTTTCTCACAGGATAGCGCTTTGTGGTGCAGGTAGTAATCGCGGGCACTCTTGCGCAGGATGCGCAGACCGAACTTATCAGGCTCCAGCGCCCAGGGAGCACCCGGTTCAAGTTCTATGGGCATGGTCTGTATCAAAGCCGAATAGCGATTTCTCAGGTGAGTCTGCCAGCGTATCATTTCCTTGGTCTGATCCAGACTCTGACCGGGCATGATTGAGAAATACAAAAGCGTCTCGATGGCGGCAGACTCAAGTGCTGCAAGGCTTTTTTCCAGTTCGGCATTGGAATAAAACGAACCCAGGAAGCGTTTGCGCAGATGTTCCTGGCAGGATGTGGGCGATAGAATATACTGCGAGCCGGAAAGGTCGAAGGCGTGGGCGAAGCTTTCGATGAAGCGCTTATCTGGCAGTACGGAACTCTCAAAGAGCATCCTGATGCGTCCCGATCCAAACTCCCTTGCCATGGCATCGAACAAATCGGCGTAATAATCCTGCCGGGCATGGGGCATCTCGAAACAGATATAAACCGACCTCATGCCGTGATCGAGCGCTTGGGCCACAGAGTGCAGTACTGCCTCAGGATTGCGGAAGATAGGCTCGGACCTTTTAAAATACTGCCCGTGGGCGTTTTTGCCGCCACCGCAGAAAGAACAATTGACGGTGCAGCCCCGGCTGGTGGCAAGATAAAAAACGTCGTGACCGGCGATACTCTGCAATGTGGAACCGGGCGGCACGATATAAGGCGCGCTGAAAGATTCCGCACGACGCAGCAGGCTGAAGTCCGCAAAGTCGTAGGATGAAAACTCGGGTTCGCTCGGACACCAGTAAGTTGCAGGGCTTTGAGCTTTGCCGTCTTTTCTGAAAAACAAATTCGGCACGCCTTCAGGTTCTTCACCCTTTGACAACTTCTGCGCCAGCTCCACAAGCGGAAGCTCACCGTCTCCGCTGATAATAAAATCCACAGATTCGGAAAAGTCTTCCAGCAGTTCTTCGGCGAAAACCGAAGCGGTAAAACCTCCGAAAGCTGTTTTTACCCCCGGCAGGACACGCTTTGCGGCTCTGGCTGCTTCTATGGTCTCGAATATCTGCGGGTGCCAGTTGAGACTGAAGATCAGCAGATCGGGATTTTCTTTTATGAAATATTTTTTAAGATCGAAAGCGGGGTCGGCCAGAAACTCCATTCCGGCGTGGACTATCTCCACATCGTGCCCGGCTTTTTTAAGCTCGGAGGCAAGAGAGAAAAGCCCCATGGCCATGATATAGATGAACATCTCCCCGGCGCGCGGCGAATCGCCTTCAAATTTCTGGGGCATGTGCATCAAGCGAATTTTCATGGGATCGCTCTTCAGGTTCTCAATTATAAGTGATGACAAAAACCAGTCCGCCGCCGTAGATGTTCCAGGTCAGGACATCTTTTTTGCTCCAGCCATATATGAGTTTGGCTGCCACTCCCAGACTGAATCTGTCGCCGACCCACCACTCTTTGCCGCCTAGTACAGTGAACTTGACGCCATTGGCGGTGTCGAATGCCTGAGATGTGCCTTCGGAGCTTTTCAGCATTTTGGTTTGAGTGTAGGAAAGATTAGGGCTGATGAAAAAGCTATCCGGCATGAAATAATACGTCATGCCCAAGCCTATGCCTATCATGCTGGCCTGCTTGCGCGAATCCACGTTCTCTATTTCACTGAAGGCGGTATCAACCGAGAGTGAGGCATGCAGGATGAGATTCTCGGTCACGCCGCCACCGACCGCAAGATCAAGCATTCCGGCCACGCCCTGAGAGTAAGGGTCATCCAGGTTTTCCTGCTTGCTCTCGCCCTGGCCGCTGAAATACAGATAGCCGATGGACGGACGTATACTGATGTAAAAGCCGTTACGCTGATCGGGAGAACCGACAGGTTTTGCAGCTTCTTCCTCGTCACCTTCAGTAGCGAAACTCGGCTCGTCGGTCAAGCCCCGCTCGTAAGGGATATGCTCCATTTCAAGCTTTTCGCCCAATTCAGGAATTTCATCTTTGTCTGCGTCTGCATCTTCCGGGGCATTTTCCGCCGCTTCCTGTTTTACGGCAGTCTCGCTACCAAGCTGTCCGACTTCGCTCAAAGGAGCATCGGACGGGTCTTGTTCCTCATCGGTTTTTGCCGGAGCCGGTTCTTTTGCGTCTTCGTCTTTTACGGGCTGCTTGTCTTTGGTGGTTTCTTCAGAAGGCTTGTCCTTCTTCTCGCCCTTGTCTTCCAGAGCTTTCTTGCCTTCGGAATCCGGGGCGGCTTCGGCTTGTTGGGTATCCTCTGGTGCAGGCTGCACCTGGTCTTGAGCATCGGCGGCTTGCTCTTCGGCTGTACATACACGAGCAGGAACCGTAATCAGCAGCAGTGCAAATACAATCAGAGCGAAGCGAAGATCTGACATGGCGATACCTTCAAACGAAAACGGGCGGGGTAGTGTCCCCGCCCGCAGTTGGAATATCAAGTGTGCTTCTAATCAAGCGCCGGAGGCGACTTTTTAGAAGTCAGTATTTCCCTTAACCAGGCTGTCGGCGTTGGACAGGTAGTCAGTGCAGTTCAGGTCGGCCAAGCTTGATTTGTCGTCATACTGACCATCGATGGTCTCGTTAGCGGTCTTGACATAGCTCTCGAAGCCTTCTTCACAAGCCTTGATGCAGGGTAGTCCGCCTTCTTTGGCGCACCAATCGGCAGCAGCGCCAACGCCGGATTCGGTCGAGCAAGTTACGCATTTGGCGCAGAAGTCATAGCAGACACCGCCGGGGGTGGAGCCCGAAGCTACCGAAAGAGCGAAATCCTGACAGGTGAATTCGGCATCGGTGATCTTCATGCCGGTAGCAGCTTCGCTTGCTTCGGTGTTTGCTTTGAGAGGCAGAACGCTGTCGCCCATATCGCAGGCGGTCTCGCAAACTTTGCCCAACTGGTCCATGTAGCAGGTGTAATCCATGATGGTCTTCACATAGCCATCCAGATCGGCGGTTTTGCAGGTTTCGCACTTGATGCAGTAACGTCCGCAGGCGGTTCCCGGATCGGCTTCAGTCAAGCCGTCCAAAGGATTGTCGTCGCCGCAGGCAATGGCGAACATCAGCAGTGTTGCAGCCAGAACAGTCATAAGCAATATGGTCTTTTTCATTTCATTTTCTCCTAAATGTTATTCCCGGGCAAGCCGATCAACTATGACCGGCACCCAATCCAAAGTTTCTTTGAAACCACAATATTCTAGTTCATTTGCCTGTGAATCTAAAATAATTTTTCAAACAGCTATCCCAATTCCACTTCCGCAAAACGGCGTTTTCCGCAGCGGATCATCCCGGAGAAGCCTTTAGGCAACTCCTGATTCATATCCGAAACCTTCTCTCCGTCTATCTTGACGGCGTTCTGCTTTATCATGCGGCGACCTTCGCCGTTGGATTTGACGAATCCTATATCTACCAGAAGCTTTGCAAGCTGGATGCTGTCGCCTTCGATTTCCAGCTTGATTTCTTCGGCTTCGACTTCCGGTTTTTTGAAGGCCTGACGAGCTTCTTCGAGCTTGTCTTCGCCGCAGAAGCGAGCCACGAACTCGGAGGCAAGTTCTTTTTTGAACTCCATCGGATTGCGACCGGCTTCGACTTCGGCGTGGGCCGCTTTGATTTCGTCCATGGAGCGCGTGGACAAAAGCTCGGCCCAGCGCCACATGAGATCATCCGAGATCGACATGGTCTTGCCGTAAATATCGGTCGGGCTTTCGTTGATGCCGACATAGTTATTGTAGGACTTGGACATCTTCTGCACGCCGTCGGTGCCTTCCATCAGAGGAACGGTCAAGACCACCTGTGGCTCCAGTCCGTAATGCTTCATGATATCGCGTCCGACCAGCAGATTGAAAATCTGATCGTGTCCGCCCAATTCCACATCGGCTTTCAAAGCCACCGAATCGTAAGCCTGCACCAGCGGGTAGAGGAATTCGTGGACGGAGATGGAACGGTTTTCTTTCAGGCGTTTGCGGAAGTCGTCGCGCTCGAACATGCGGGCCACATTATAATATGCCGCAAGCTCTATCATCTCGGCGGCGTTCATTTTCTGCATCCACTCGCTGTTGAACCGCACTTCGGTCTTTTCCGGATCGAGCACCTTGAAGACCTGCTGCTTGTATGTCTCGGCGTTCTCGATGACTTCTTCCTTAGTCATGGCGCGGCGCGTGGCCGAACGCCCGGAAGGGTCGCCTATCATGCCTGTGAAATCTCCAATCAAAAATATCGCCTGATGCCCCAACTCCTGGAACTGGCGCATTTTTTCGATAAGAACAACATGTCCCAGATGCAGGTCGGGAGCCGTCGGGTCGAATCCGGCCTTGATGCGCAAGGGTTTGCCGGTTTCTATGGACTTGGCGATTTTCTTTTTGAGGTCTTCTTCGACATACAAGTCCACCGTACCGCGCTTCAAAAGCTCCATCTGTTCGCTAACACTTTTCATTCTCGCTCCTTATCTCAAGAGGCAGGCGCACACGCTCTATATGGCTGACCTTGCCGCTTTGCTCGTCAATATCCAATATCACGCCGTTAAGCATGATGCCGCCCTTGGCCGTATGATATCGCATTGGCCTTGCCGACAGGAATTTTTCCAGTATGGGTTTTACATCTACGCCTATCACTGAGTCATGCGGACCGGTCATACCCATATCGGTAATATAAGCCGTACCGCCGCCCATGATCTGCTCGTCGGCGGTTTGAACGTGTGTGTGAGTACCCAAAACTGCGCTGATACGACCGTCGAGATAATGGGCCAGAGCCAGCTTCTCGGCTGTGGCTTCTGCATGAAAATCAAGGATAACGATCTCGGCCTGACCTTCCAGTTCTTTTAAAAGCTCATCGGCTTTCCTGAAAGGACAATCCACAGGCTCCATGAAGACGCGCCCCAAAAGATTGATGATGGCAACTCTGGTGCCACTTGGACGCACAACGCTGGCGATGGTGTTTCCCGGACAGGGTTCGGGCAGATTGGCGGGGCGAACCAGCCGATCTTCTTTATCTATGAAATCGTAGATTTCTTTCACATGCCAGGTGTGATTTCCCGAGCTGCACAGGCTGACACCGGCATCGAAGACTTCCTTGAGCCTTTTTCGATCGATGCCCGCGCCACCGCAGATGTTCTCGGCATTGGCAAAAACAAGATCTATGCTTTTGTCTTTGACAAGCTGCGGTACAAGCTCACGCACAGCCCGGCGGCCCGGCTTACCGAAGATATCGCCCAGATATAAAATACGCATGTTAATGCCTCAATGAATATTAAGAGCCTGTCTCAGTAAATCTCCCGTCGCCTGGATTCCCATAGGGGTCGCATGGCTTCGTTGCTCCTTCGAGCCTTACCAGCAGTAAAGCTCGTCGTCGCGCCTTGCTATGCTCGCCATCGAAAAACATGCTCGGTTCGACCTATCGAGATAGGTTCTAAGCCAGAAGTTGAGTTACTGAGCCAGACCCACAGCGCGGGTTTCTCTGATAACCACGACTTTGATCTGGCCGGGGTATGTCAACTCGCTCTCTATCTTCTTGGCTATATCATTGGACATTACGACAGCATCGGCGTCTGAAATTCTTTCGGATTCGACCATGACTCTGATTTCGCGTCCGGCCTGAATTGCGAAGGATTTCTCGACACCTTCAAAGGCTCTGGCGATTTCTTCAAGGTCGCGCAGGCGCTTGACGTATGTCTCAAGTATTTCACGTCTGGCTCCGGGACGCGCACCCGAAAGAGCATCGGCGGCCTGCATCAGTACGGCCAGAATGCTTGTGGGCTCTTCTTCCTCATGATGGGCAGCGATGGCGTTGACTATCTTGTCCGCTTCACCGTATTTACGGGCCAGGTTGGCGCCATTGATGGCATGTGAACCGTCGATCTCATGCGTCAAAGCTTTGCCTATGTCATGCAGCAGACCGGCGCGGCGAGCCTGTTTGGCATTGAAGCCCAGTTCGCTGGCCATGATGCCGCAGATGAAACCGACTTCTATACTGTGCTGCCAGACGTTCTGGCCGTAAGAAGTGCGGTAGTACAGGCGTCCGATCAGTTTTACCAGTTCGGGATGCAGGCCGTGGACTCCGAGGTCGAAGGCGGCTTGCTCGCCGTATTCCTTGATTTTCTGATCCAGCTCTTTTTCACATTTCTCGACCATCTCTTCGATGCGCGAAGGATGAATACGCCCGTCGGTTATCAAGCGATCCAAAGCCATGCGGGCCACTTCGCGTCTGATGGGATTGAAGCCCGAGATCACGACCGCTTCCGGTGTGTCGTCGATTATCAGATCCATTCCGGTGGCAGCTTCCAGAGCGCGGATATTGCGGCCTTCGCGCCCGATGATGCGACCCTTCATTTCGTCAGTCGGCAGACCGACTACCGAAACAGCGCGTTCGGTGACATAGTCTCCGGCGTAGCGCTGAATAGCCTGTGCAATAATGGATTTGGATTTTTGTTCGGCGCTTGCCTTGGCTTCATCCTCCACCTGCTTGATTTTCTTGGCTGCTTCGTGCTTGGCCTCGCCCATCAGGGATTCTTTAAGCTGCGTCTTGGCATCTTCGGAACTCAGGCCCGAAATCTCCTCCAGCACCTGACGTTCGCTTTTGATCATATCATCCAGTTCGGAATGCTTGTGATCCCAGTCTTTTTCACGGTTGTTTATACGTTTTTCTCTCTTACCCAGTTCCTGTTCGCGATGGTCCAGGTAATCGCTTTTTTTGGAAACATTTTCCTCTTTCTGGAACAGTCGCTTGTCCAGTTTGCCAAGTTCTTCTTTTCGGTCTTTCATTTCCCGCTCGAATTCATGGCGGGCTTCGAGTTGCTTTTCTTTTGCTTTAAGCTCGATTTCTTTGCGAAGCGTCTCGGATTCTCTCTCGGCGCTTTCCAGAATACGACGGGCTTTTTCTTCTGTAGAGCCCAATTTCTTCTGGGCTATGCTTTGGTTGAAGTAATACCCCAACCCAAGTCCTGCCAAAAGGGCAACTAAAATCAATAATATAGCCAGGACGTCCACGGTTTTCTCCTATCCACTCAGGGATCGGTCTAAGACAGTCATGCTGTCGACCGATCAAGGTTATTGCAGTTCATATGATTATGATTTATTCAAACGGGGATGGAATTACGGTAACTACCCGATAATCCACAGGAACGTCGTATGCTGAATTTCATCGGCCCGAGTATCTGTCTATACACCATTACGTTTTTTCAAAAGGCCGACTGCTCAATTCATTAACCGGCATTTCGCCGGAGCAACAACGTTCGTATCACCGTATAATCGATAAACTGCATATGTAAACCCGCTTTATTGCGGGGGTCACTTCGAGAGCCCGTCCAGCTCCTTCAATTTCAACTCGATATCGGCATAAACCGACTCGACATCTTCAAGAAGTTGACGGCGTTCTCTTTCCAACTCCTGCTGTTTGTCCTGCAACTTGATGAAATCATCAACAATGTCCAAAGAAGCCAGCAGGTAAAGCTGGTGAGG
>CAYTHG010000080.1:0-12662 GCA_964437525.1 uncultured Myxococcales bacterium
AACTTGTTATCCGACAATTCCTGATTAGTGTCGGATAAAAAATTTATCCGACCTATGCCTCTTGCCTGAAAATGGGGGCTACTCAGCAAAATCATCGACCTTGTTGCAATGTACAGTTGACATGAGCTTGCAACTCAAATTAACATGACTAAAGAAGTCTGTTAGGCAAATTCTGTCAATTGGAATGGCCACCTGATGTGGAGGTGTGTTTTGAGAAGCTTCATTTTATTGTTTCCCGTTGTTGTTTTCGCTCTCTTTTTGCTGGCATCATGCAGTTCTTCAAGCATAGAAGGCGAGCAGATAGACGATGGCTCCGGCGGCTGCAAGATTCACTCGGACTGCCCGGACGGAAATGTCTGCTACAACGGCTCCTGTGAAGTCTACTGCGATGCAAACACCCCCTGCGCCGATGGCAACGTCTGCGATTCTGAGTTCAATTTCTGTCGTCCCGGAGGCATGCACGAAGACGGCGACATTGAAGTGGACAAAGCGGCAACCGACGGTGATTCCGAGTTGGATTTAGAAGATGAAATCGAGACGGTCTGCACCGAAGGCGATCTTCGCTGCAATCCCAAGTTCAACGATCGCCTGCAAAAGTGTCAGGATGAACACTGGGAACTTTTCGAATTCTGCAAAAGCTATGAAGTCTGCCGGGACGGCGAGTGCGTCAATCCCAATGCCAGCGACGGCGATGAAGAAAAAGACGAACCTGACAAAGATACCGATCCCGACTTGACAGACGGCGATGAAGAACCCGATATGGAAGAAGACACGGGCGAATGCAGGCACGGCGACAAGCGCTGCAATGACAACGACCGCCAGATATGCGACAACGGAGTCTGGACCACCTTCGACACCTGCCCGGGCGGCACGGTTTGTCAGGATGCAATCTGTGTACCGGATACCGATGGAGACTCGGACGATATCCAATGTGTATGCAGCGAAGCCGATGGCCCCTGCTGCGACGGCTGCCTGTTCTACGACGCTACACACAAATGCGAAGACCTCGACCCGCTGGTCGGCTGTGATTTCGGCACGGGCTGCGGCAGCAGCACCACCAAACGCATTCGACAGCGCTATTGCAGCGGCTATTCGCCTGAATGCGACGGAAGCACTTATACTTTCGATCCCGTGCAGGATGTACAATGCGATGCAACCCAGCATTGCAACTGGAACGCAGAGCAAGGCGCTTTCTGCGAAGAAGATCCCACCTGCAACTGCGAATGTTCAAGCGGACCGTGTTGCAGCAACTTCTGCCACTACGACACATCCACGCGCATCTGCAACTACAATGCAGAAGAAGAAACATACTGCTCTCCCATAGACCCCAACCACCCCGACCAGTTATGCGGCGGCATTTACAAAAAGCGAGTCGCCTTCCAGTACTGCACCGGCAACAGCAATGCCTGCACCGGCTCTATCGTTTACCAGCCTGAGGAAATGCTGGTCGAGCAATGCGTATCCACCAAGAAATGCGACGAGGACGCCTCCGGTTGCGTCAATGCCGAAAATTGCCAGTGGGCTTGTTCTTCAGGCGCTTGCTGCGATGCGGAAACGCACTCTTTCAAGCTGTCGGGAACAGTTTGTGCTGAAAACGTCGGCGAGGAATTCGGCTGTCAGAACTCGCAGTTATGCGGCGACGATTATGGCCGCAGACCGCGCCACCGCACATGCAGCGGCTACAACGCTTCCTGCGACGGCCCGGAAGTCTACGGCGAATGGGAAATACTGGCCAACTGCCCCTCGCACCAGAATTGCTCGGCACAGATACACGGCTGTATAGACGACGATTTGTGTTCATGCAACTGCTCAAGCGGCCCGTGTTGCGACGGCTGCCATTATCTGCCCTCATACACAGTCTGTCAGGACAACCTCGATCAGGAAATCGGCTGTCCGTGGGGGCACGAGGCCGGAAGCGATACGGGGGTGCGTATCAAGCAGCAATACTGCACCGGCAGCGACGAAGAATGCACCGGCGTCGTCAAGTTCTCGGACTGGAATATGGGACAGGATTGCGAAGAGACGGAAGCCTGCGACAACGGCGAGTGCATAAACACCGAGCCTTGCCAG
This sequence comes from uncultured Myxococcales bacterium, assembly GCA_964437525.1. Lineage (GTDB taxonomy): Bacteria > Myxococcota_A > SURF-8 > SURF-8 > SURF-8 > JAKQSH01. The sequence goes on from CAYTHG010000080.1 coordinate 2,071, forward strand.
AGCGATACCGATTGCCCCGAAAGCTACTATTGCCGCAACGGAGACTGCAAGGAGCATGTCTTCCCCTGCGCCACAGATGACGACTGCCCGCACGATCTGGACAATTATTTCTGCAACACGCTTTACGGCGAATGCATAGCGCTCGATCCCTGCGGCAGCTCCGACGATTGCCACGATCACCCCGACGGCCCCAACTGCGACAGCCAGCATCATTTCTGTTACGGTGCCAACTGCAATCCCGACAGCAACAACTGCCGACCGGGAATGTTCTGCATCTTGGCTACGCTTTATGTGGACAACGGTTACTACTGCTTAGGCTGTGAGAACAACGATAATTGCTCGGACGGCATGACCTGTCGAAACCGTCCCTGGTTGTCAAACGCCTGCGTATTCGAGTAGGCACAAAACGAAGCCATTACAAAAACGGGCCCTTCCCTTGGAACGGGTTTCCTGACGCTCCACACGTTTTACCTTGAACATCAGGAGGTTCGAGTAGAAACATTTAGGAGCATGGCTGAAACATGCTCCATCGAAAAAAAATGGATCTTGGCCGTGTTCGGGCGTAGCACATCAGCAAGCTATCCGCTTAGCCAATGCCACCCAAATCAGGTAACCCGTCGAATTGTTCTCAGCCAAGGCGGTTTTCAGAGGAAACAGGCTCAAGACAGCCAACAGAACAAATGCGGGCTTAAAAGCAAATACTTCCTTATTCTTTTGACATTTCATCCCTAATTGGCAACACATCATGCTCACCTAGTCAAGCATATTTCCTTACCAAAGCTAGCAAGTAACAATCAATATATGAGCTTTTTCAACTATAATAGTTTATTTCAGCACTCTAAGAAGATTGTTTGAAATATGCTCAAACAAATTAGCCCTTGATTATTTCCCTGCTTAGGGGTACATTATCCTCCCAGGTCGAGCAAGATCCGGCATTGCACCTATATTTGCAGAGTAAAACATGAGAATTTCAGATCCAGAAAAAGGTATTTTTACCATTGGAGTAGTGGCGGATATGCTCGGGTGTTCGCAGAAGCAGCTTCGTGTCTACGAGACAAAAGGGATCGTCCAACCTGCACGATCCGAAGGCAATCGTCGCTTGTACTCTCAGAAAGATGTGGAATTATTGACTTTTGTGCATTATTTAGCTTCGGTTCGCAAAGTCAATATCGCAGGAATCAAAGTTGTCTTAGAAATGTTGGACAAACTGACAAACGAGAAAAAAGAGCAATATCTGTTATCAATCGAAGAAGAAATTGCCAGTTTGAGCGATCTGGATAAAAAAGCTTTTGAACTTGAAGGTCCGGCTGATCTTCCCCTCAAAGAAAACGGTCAGGACAGAGAAGAATTTTGATATTTGTAAGATCAAAGAAGGAAAAGGCAGGGTTATGGAAAGAATTGAAATACAGTCCGAGGAATTACCAATAGAAATCGACGTTATCCGAGAAGAATCGGATCTCGTCCACGGCATAACAGCCGAAATTCTAGCTGAGTTTTTAAGCGAAACCATGAAACCTTACAACGACAATCTGGAGGATTCATTAAAGGGAGTTAAGGATGCCTTAAACGGCAAGCCCGGCAAAGGCGGTTTCATTCTGCTGGCAACTCAAGACAGGAAACCTATCGGTTCCCTCGTGATGCTGGCGACAGGCATGAGCGGCTATATCCCCGAATATATATTGCTGTTTGTAGCGGTTTCTCCAAAAATGCGCGGCATGGGAATAGGCTCTAAGTTTATAAATCTGGCGAAAAAGCATACTGACGGCAAAATCAAACTGCACGTGGAATACGACAATCCGGCGAAAAGACTTTATGAAAAGCACGGTTTCATATCCAAGTACGCGGAAATGAGGTTTGAATAATGAGCAGGCTCATATTCAATCTCGAAGCGCTTCAACACAACCTGTCCATAATAGACGGCTGGATGGAGAAGCACGGCGCGTATTGGACATTGGTCACAAAGGTTTTATGCGGCAATGAAAAAGCGCTTTCCATTCTTAATAATATGGAAGTAAAATCGGTCGGGGATTCCCGCTTCCAAAATCTGGAAATCATCCACAAGATAATGCCCGAAACAGAACGCTGGTATCTTCGTCCTCCCAGCCGTTCAAGAATAAACACCATTGCCAAACTTTGCGATGTAAGTTTGAACAGTGAAATCGAAACCATTAAAAAACTGAACGATGCGGCAAAGGCAATCAACAAAATCCATAGGATTGTCATAATGATCGAACTGGGAGACTTGCGAGAAGGCATTCTTCCCGGTTCATTGGCGAAATTCTACAAGGACATTTTCAAACTGTCGAACATCGAGGTAATAGGCATAGGCGCTAATATCGGCTGTCTTTATGGGACCATTCCCACAATAGACCAGTTCATGCAGTTGATGCTCTACAGAGAACTTCTGGAATTGAAGTTTGATAGAAAACTGCCCCTCATCTCGGCGGGTTCCAGCGCCGCGCTGCCGCTGGTACTGGATAAAAGTTTACCCAAGGCCATCAATCATTTCAGAATAGGTGAGTCCGTATTCTTAGGAACAGATTTGATAAACGGAGGCCAATTAAAAGGGCTGCATGACGATGTGGTAATTCTTGAGGCCGAGATTACCGAGATAAAAGAGAAAAGTTTGATGCCTACCGGCGAGACAAGCAACGCCACGATGCCTTTCGATGTCGAGACAAATACCGATTTTCAGCCCGGCCAGCGCGGCTACAGAGCCTTGGTCGAAGTTGGAGAACTTGACACAGACGTTTCCGGTTTAACTCCGGTGGAAAAGAATTATTCCATCGCCGGGGCGTCGTCTGATTTGACCGTCGTACATGTCGGAGACACCATGAACGATCTCAAGATCAGCGACACTATAAAATTCAAGCTCGGATATTCGGCCCTGCTCAGATTGATGAGCAATATTTACGTGGAGAAGGTCTTCCAAGGGGAAAAAGGCCTAGACATGTCCGGCGAAGATCACTATGCCGACGAATTCCTGCCTGAAATAAAAACAAAACACACTACACAAGACAAGTAATTCTTCCATTAGAGACAACAAACAAAAGGCCGGGCGCTTTCGCGCCCGGCCTTTTTGTTTTTGATATTTCCAGTTGGAGCGGGTCTCCCGACCGGCTCCTAAACTTTTCTTTTATTTCGGGGGTGATTCTGCAAAGCGGAGCGGCAAGAACAAGGGTGCCACATGGCCAAGCGAAATGAAATGGAGCTTGCCAGTGTTCGGGCATAACACATGGGCAAGCTGCCGCTTAGTCCATGCCACCCAAATCAGGCCACCCGCGACATAGGCGAGAACCCACAGAATATTGTCGGATAAAGAATTCATTCGGGCTGCTTTACTTTAAACTAGTTTGTAGTTCTGCATTTAGACTTTTAATGTCGTGCAGAGAAACTATATCTCTAAGACTGCCTAACCGAAGAAACAATGGTTCCGATTTAATATCTGACAAAGCTTGAACGGCAATTCGGAACTCGTTCTGATATGAATACTTCTTATCTTTACGAAAAGGCCCAACAATCCCTTCACTCTCAGTAAAATCTATGTATTTAACAAGCCACCAAGCAAAATTTTGAGATTTTGAATTCAGTTTAATACTTCTTTTGACGCGATTTAAAAATTCTGTTGCATCAGTAATTATCGCAGCTGTATCTCCAAATTCAAAATTGCGAGGATCAATTAAAGGAAGATTGAAACATCCTGCATCTTTTTGTATAGAGAACATGCAATAGACATTCCACCGTATGCCATCGGGTGTCCAGGTGCATCTTTCAAAATCTTCTTTGGGGGACAACACTAGATCTCCCAATGTGACATTTACGTCATTATACACATAGCCAACACCTTCATTCCTATCGTGGCGACAAGAATCTCCTTCCATTGATTTGTAATCTTCCAGAGGACGCATAAAAAGGACACCTTCGTCCCAAAGTTGTCGCATATGTTCACGTGCTCCAAACTTTAGCAGCTTACAAACGCTCTTGTTTTCAGGCCAAGGGGGAATGAAATCTTTTTGTTTATAATCTTGTGACCTTACCATGGCTCATCCCGTTTCATCTTTGTTTCCCCATTATTTAAGACAAAATTGTATCCCTTTTCTCTTACTTATGTCCAGAGCAGCAAACCCTTTTGTTGTCGCAGGATTAAATAATCTCCCCATTCATACAAACAAAAGGCCGGGCGCTTTCGCGCCCGGCCTTTTTGCTTTTGATATATTAGCTGAACCCTGAAGGATTTATCAGGCTTCGGCGGGTTGTTCTTCTTTGCCTTCTACTGTGATTTCTTCTTCGTGCTTTTCACCGCCGCGAATGAACTTGCGGAAGATCAGCACCAGTATCGGGCTGGAAATGGCGATGATACCGAAGATCAGCCACATCATTTCCGGGCCTTCCGACCAGCTTCTCGAATCGGAAACGATATCGTTCATGACTCCCTCGGGGCAGTACTCGGTCAAGAGCATTCCCGACAGCCAGCCGTTTAGAGGCTTGGCGATGAACATCGGCAGGGCTGCCATGCTCATGTACGTTCCTTCACGGCCACGCGGCGCGATGGTGACAGTATATTCCGACAATCGCGGCGACCAGATCAACTCACCGAAGGCGAAGAATATGATCTGCAACATAATCAGCATGAAGTAACCGTTTTCGATGCTCCATCCCAGAGCGGTGAAGGCCTTGCCCGGAATCATAAGGAAGACAACCGACAGCGACGACACAAAGGTACCGACTATGATCAGCTTGAATACAGAGAAGCGCATCACGATGGGGATGAAGAGTACCAGACCGATGACGATGATGGCCGGATTTATCATGTTGAGCAGGCCGATCTGGGCGTCGGGTCCGAGCACTCGCTGATAATATTTCGGCATGACCATGAATTGGTGCGTAAAGACCAGCTTGACACCGATCAGGATCAGCAGGAAGAACATGAAGCGCCAGAAGGCAGACTCACGAATGACCGACCAGGCAATGGCCCAGGGTGTCTCGCGGTCTTCCTTTTTGACGGGTTCTTTTTCAATTACAACGCCGTCGTCCTGGACTTCGATATTGGCGCGCAGGGTCAAGGTGGCGATAGCGCAGATAATGGCGAAGATCGAACCGGCCAGAAGAATTGAGGCATTGCCGAAGTTAAGCCGCAGGAAGTCGAACATGGCATAGCTCATAACGGCGCCGATGTTCATGGTCAGGTATTGGAAGTTGAAGGCTGTGCCGGAGGTGCGCTTGCTGGTATAGCGGCGCAGGGCAGCGTAAATAGCAGGAACCATCAGCGCCTCACCCAAAGCGGTCAGCATCAAAAGAATGAAGATGAGAATTTTCAGGGTTTCCTGAATAGAGAACTGCGTTCTCAATTCCGGGTAGTTGGTGACAATTCCGATGACGGCCTTTTTCAGGGCATCCGGGCCTTCTTTCTCGGCTTTCTCAAGGTTGATGACATATTTCGCAGCCACTACCGGGCTTTCATCGACCATATCAACCAGCAGTTCCTTGAACTTGTCCTGGTCCTTGATCTTGATTGCAATATCTTCGCCGTACTTGGCCATGATCTTAGGGGAAGCTTTGGCGGTCAGAAGCAGATTCTCTCGCAGCGTCCAGGCATCCGTTTTGAGGGCATCGTAATCGTAACCTTTGTCGGCTAAAGCCGGATTGTTCAATACGAGGTCTATCTGAGACTCGATGATGAACTGCTTGTCGTGCGTGAACACTTTTTTATGCAGGTCTTGGCTCACAATAATCTGGCGCGCTTTTTCCACGTCCAGATTTTTATCGAGATACCAGTTCTCGAACGGACCGGCCAGTCCCATCAACAATCGACACGGAATCAACAGCAACATGCTGTATAGAATGGCTTTTTTCACTCCTATGGAGTCGATGATCGGCCCCGAGACGAAAATGATCAACGTGATCGCCAGCGTGAACAAACCGACCACGTTACCGGCCCACTGATCGCTGAAACCGACATTTTCGCTCAAATAAAGCGTAATGACGGTGATGAACGAAAAGTACGCCAACATCTCGAAGAAGTTGATGACCAAGTTCAATATCCAGAATTCACGAGGAGCGTCTTTCAGGATTGCGAACTCACTGAAGTAGTTTTTGATTCCATTCAACATGGAGTGCCTCTCTATTGACAACAAAGATGCAGAATTCCTATCACCATGCAGTGCTCTTGTACAGAAATAAATAAGCATGAATGAACCGACAGACAAGCAAGCTGTTATATAAGGTAGGCGCCACCAGAAAGGACTCCTGCCCGGAAACATCTGAGGTCCATATATAATGCATTGTTCCCCGCATGTCCAAACACAATCGCTCTGACTTCTTGATACTTTCCAAAGTACTATAAATAAATATTGCTTGAGAGAAAACAGTCGGACAGCAGAGATTGCGGCCATATTAATATTGGGTATTTTTCTGACTTTCTTCTGAGGATTAGCCCCTAATTGCAGCAAGTTGTGGTTTTAAGGGGATATCAGCAAAACCCCGCTCATGGTGAGTGATTTCGCGCAGCGAAATTGTATCGAACCATTCTCTCCAAAGACCTTGAAGCTATTTCAACAATTCTGCTTGTATGTATTGCCAATTGTTTTGATTGCATCTATAATTCGCTAGGCAAAAGGGAAATCGATTTTACATTTTAGTTTTTAACTGCTGAGGTTAAAGATGCCCGTGATTTTTTACAGGATTTATGTTTGTCTGCTGGCATTCATACTGTTCTTATCTGTCGCATGTAGCGAGAAAGACAAATGGGAATACGATCCAGATGGGGATCAGGATCCTGATTATAAAAACTTGGACGGTGACTCCGATGACGAAGCGGAAGCCCTCGGAGAAAAAGACAGCGAACAGGGTGCCGAAGATGGAGATGCAAATGGAGATGCTGATAGGCCCCCCGAAGAAGATCTTTCCAAGCTTGGCCAGATAAAAGAAGGCTGGCCGGAACCGGTGCTGCATGACCCGTCTTATGGAAAAGTCAATCAGGTACTTGTAAAAGACGACAAATTATATCTGGCGACATTCGATGGTATGCACATCCTCGATATTTCCGAGGCGGAAAAACCCGTTCATCTGGGTTCTATAAAACCTAATGAGAACGCTCCTTACTACAACGAAACCAAGCGACTGCTGCTTGATGGCAATCACCTCTACGCGATTTTCACAAAATTCGATGCAGATAACGGTGCTTTAATGGCTATGGACGTTTCCAAACCTCAAAAACCGACCATAAGTCATACCCACAAAATAGAAATTACCACCGGCTATGATCAGTTGGGCTCATCATACGTGCAGACATTGACTGATATAAAGCTGCATGACGATAAATTGTGGGTCAACCGCATGGATTCGGGTATTTTCATCTTCGATCTGGACAATCCAGCCACACCAGACGTGAATACCTATCTCGGTTTCGAAAATTTTGACTGGAGCGAGTACGGCTCCAATATCCTGAACTTCAATGAAAATATTCTGGCAACTGCCGGAAACAGCGGGATTGCAACTGTAGATATAGAAAACTGGCCCGAAATAGAGGTCATAGGACATATCAAAAAATACGGGTCTAATAATATCGATTTTCTACGGGTAGGAAATACCGGTATCTATGTAAGCAGTCGGGTTCATATCGTCAATGTGAGACAGGCGCAATTCCCCAAGATCCTATTTTCTATAAAAGAACCCAGGCTCCCCAAGGCTGCGGATGTCTCAGATTATCGGCTTTATATTGCATACGGTTATGAACACTCCGAATACTCCCCAGCCGGTCTGGCAGTCTACGATATCAGCAATTGGGAAAATCCCGACGAGTGGGCACTAATAAGCGACTTGACAAGCGACAGCGGACTCCTTGATGTACAAGTGGTCGGCGATTACGCCTATGCCGGAGGCTATAATGGCCTTTATATCTACCATTGTTTTAAGGGTGAGCCGGAAACGACGGATTAGAAACTCTAAATACGGCTCAGAGTGAAAACAAATATAACGAAATTTCTGACCCGTTGATTGCATTTTTACAAATCCTTTGTAAATTCGTGTTCTGTTAGTCATAATAGGTCCAGATTCTATATTAAATTGACTTTGCAAACTTGATCCATGTTCCGTTCCATTAAGGAGTGAGAATGCTACGTACACAAATATGTAGAATATTTAACTTGGAATTTCCAATCGTGCAAGGTGGAATGCTATGGTGTGCCGGTTGGCGACTGGCATCCAGCGTATCTAATGCCGGAGGACTTGGGCTGATCGGGGCGGCTTCCATGACACCCGAGGTGCTGCGCCAGCAGATTATCAAAACCAGAGAAAACTGCGACAGGCCTTTCGGCGTGAATTTCCCCATATTTTTACGTCATGCGGAAGAGATAATAAAAGTTCTCGAAGAAGAAAACATCAAGATAATCTTCACGTCGGGAGGATCTCCCGCAAAATACACAAGTCGGTTCAAGAGCTGGGGAGCGAAAGTAGCACATGTTTGCTCTACTCCCGGCCAGGCCGAAAAATGTCAGCTGGCTGGCTGCGATGCCGTTGTTGTAGAAGGTTTTGAAGCTGGCGGACACAACGGTCGTGACGAATTGACTACCATGGTACTGGTTCCTCAGGCGGTAGACGCAGTGGATATTCCCGTCATTGCGGCTGGCGGCATTGTGGACGGGCGCAGCATGGCCGCCGCAATAATGCTGGGAGCCGAAGGTGTTCAGGTTGGCACACGTTTCGTGGCCAGCCGCGAAGCATCATGCAATGAGTGTTTTAAAGAAGCTGTTCTCAATTGCAAGGCCGAAGATACCCGCCTGATATTGAAGAAACTTGTTCCCACCCGCGTGATAGTGAATGATTTTGCCAGACGGGCAATCGAAGCCGAAGATAGCGGAGCGGACAAAGAAAAGCTATCCGAAATTCTTGGTCGTGGACGCGCCAAAACCGGAATGGCCGAAGGCGATTTAAAAGATGGCGAACTCGAAATAGGTCAGGCCGCAGCCTTGATAAACAATATTTATCCTGCAGCCTGGATAGTACGAGAAATGGCGATGGAGTGCCGCAGAACTATTTCTTCAATGTTTTAAAACCCTGATCTGAAAAATCTCCCCAGACTTATCCTCAGTTTTTGCAGGCCTAAGCCGGTCATATTTCCGATGCTTATTGCTTGTCATGGACTCTCGCCATGCCAATATTATCCTCCCTTCCCGATGGAGCGGGTCTCCCGACCGGCTCCACACGTTCATCACGCTTTTGTCGGGTCAGAAACCCGACAAAAACCAAAGCCAGTTGTAGGTCGGATAAATTCTTTATCCGACAATTTTCTTCTGGTCGAGCAAATGTCGCGGGCGGGTGGGTGGGAATTGGCGCGGGATTTGCTTTTGGACAAGGCAACTTCTCGGGTAGGTCGGGCAAATTTATTGCCCGACAAGATCTCTCAGGTTGGAGCAGAGCTTTAAAGCTTGCTCCAACCCTTTCAAGCACTATCAAAAGAGATTACGATCTGCAAATGCCGTGTCAATTGGGAACCCGCGACACTTGAAAGCTTGGCAATAAACCTTTTCAAGAATCCGGCGATAACAAAAACGTGCAAATACCCGTAGGGGCGGCCCCCTGTGGCCGCCCATTTTCCCTTGGTTCATGTCTCCCGACCTGAACCTTTGTTTTTACTTGAGTCTCTGACCCAACAACGGCGCATAAACCTGCGGAGTCGGTCGGAGACCAGCTCCGGCGGATTATACCCTATGATACAAACAGAACGTAGGGGCGCAATTTATTGCGGCCCGAAGGCGAGCCCGATGATGTCTCCCATGATGACCCGATATGATGACGGTAGACCGGGTGATTCATCACCCGACAAAAACTAAACGCCCAAGACATAAAAAAAGCGACAAGCCTTTCGACCTGTCGCTTCATACATTCTGAATCACAAATAGAAAAAGGGCAGACTTTCGTCTACCCTTTTTCAATAATTAATGTCCGGCACCGACCTACTCTCCCACACAGCCAACCGTGCAGTACCATCGGCGCTGGAGGGCTTTACCATTGAGTTCGAGATGGGTTCTGGTGTGGCCCCTCCGCAAAAGGCACCGGACAAGTCAATTTCATTGCATAGTAGAGATTCAAATTTCAAATGTATCTTCAAGCTGTAGTAAGACTCTCAGCCTTAACCTGCTTTCAAAAAGACGATCAAGCCGTTCGACCAATTAGTACCAGTTAGCTGAGGACATCACTGCCCTTAAACACCTGGCCTATCAACCTCGTAGTCTACAAGGGGTCTTATCCAATAAATGGAGGGAAATCTTATCTTAGGGTGGGCTTCCCGCTTAGATGCTTTCAGCGGTTATCCCTGCCGAACGTAGCTACCCTGCGATGCCTCTGGCGAGACAACAGGAACACTAGAGGTTCGTCCACCCCGGTCCTCTCGTACTAGGGGCAGCTCCCTTCAAATTTCCTACGCCCACGACAGATAGGGACCGAACTGTCTCACGACGTTCTAAACCCAGCTCGCGTACCGCTTTAATTGGCGAACAGCCAAACCCTTGGGACCTGCTCCAGCCCCAGGATGCGACGGGCCGACATCGAGGTGCCAAACCTCCCCGTCGATGTGAACTCTTGGGGGAGATAAG
>CAYTHG010000081.1:0-9277 GCA_964437525.1 uncultured Myxococcales bacterium
CAACCCTGCGGCAAATATCTTCTACTAGTTTCTTTGAATTTGCAAGGCCACCGGTCAGAACAATTAATTCTGCCTTGTCGCAGGCGACGGACATGGCCCCGATTTCTTTGCATACCTGATATGCCATTGCGTTCCAGACCAGTGTCGCCTCTGCGTCTCCAGCCAGTACGCGATCTTCTACTTGACGCAGGTCGCTGGTGCCGAGGTGATCGGCTACACCGCCGTTTTTGGTCATGCGCTTCAAAAGGGATTTCATGTCCTGCCCTTCGGAGAAGCAAAGCTTGACCAGTCCGGTTGCCGGCATTCCACCGGCGCGTGTGGGCGAAAACGGCCCCATGTCGTTTGCGTTGTTCACATCTACGACCCGCCCTTGTTTATGGGCGGAAATGCTTATGCCGCTGCCCAGATGAGCTACGACGATATTGGTTTTGTGGTAGTCCAGGGAAAGCTTTTCGCAGGCTTTCTGAGCGACATAGCGGCTGTTCAATGCGTGCCACAAGGACTTGCGCGGCACACCTTTCAAGCCTGAGAGTCTGGCGATATCCTCGAATTCATCGACACAGACAGGATCGACGATGAAAGACGGGATGTTGTGCGGGTCTCCGAGCTTTCTTGCAAGCAGCGCACCGAGCAGGCTCGGGTGGTCCGTTGCCACGCGACCAGCCATGATGTCATCTACCATAGCGTCATCGACTTCATAAACGCCGCCTGTCATGGGCTTCAAAGGGCCGCCGCGTCCGACGATGGCGTCAAGATCTTCAAGCGAGGTTTCCCACGTTTTGAGTATCTTTTCCAAAAAGCCGAGACGGTAATCGGTTTGATCTACGGCGTGTTCGAACTTTTCGAGTTCTTCGACACTGTGGTCTATGGATTCGGATTTAAGCTGCCGTTCGTCTTCGAACAGGGCTACCTTGGTGGAAGTCCCACCGGGATTGATTACGAACAATCTCTTGGGGCTCATGCATTCATCCTTTTTCAATTGGTTCCTAAAAGGGCGATTGCCATTGCGATTGAGCTAAGCCGCGAACGGGGAACGTCGGCGCGCGAAAGTGCAATTACGGGAACCCTTGCTCCGACTACTATGCCTGCGGCCAATCCGCCGTGCATGTATATGGCTTTGGTGCTTGCGTTGCAGGCCGTGATGGTCGGCGACACCATAACGTCGATATCTCCGGCTACTTCGCTCTGGAAGTTCTTTACCTTTTTAGCTTCTTCGCTCAGGCAGAGGTCAAAGGACAATGGGCCTTCTATCAATGCCTGTCCGAATTCACCGTTCTTGGCCATTTCCGAGATCTTGGCCCAATCTTCGGTCTCCGGGTCGCCGGGAACGACTTTCTCCACAAAGGAGAGAAGGCCGACCTTGGGTGTGTCGTAGCCGAGTTTGTGGAAGGCGTCTACTGCGTTGCGAACGATGCTTACCTTCTGGTCGAAGTTCTTGATGATGTTCAAGCCACCGTCTGTGCTGCCGAAAATTTTGTGGTAGTGAGGGCTTTCGATGAAAGCGATGTGAGACAGACTTTTGCCGTTTGCCAGTCCGCGTTCTTTGTTGAGTATAGCTTTGAAGATGGAACTGGTCTGCATGTGACCTTTCATTATAAGGTCTGCTTTGCCGTCTTTGATGAATTCAATAACCTTGAAGGCGCATTCTATCTCGCTGCCTTCAAAATGTTCGATGCGCCAGTCTCTCGGAAGATTCATGCTTTCGAGACGCTTTTCGATTTTTTCTTTGTTGCCGAAAAGTATGGGTTCCGCCAGATCTTCATCGACGGCCATTTTGATTCCGTTCAATACAAGCTCATCATCGGCGCAAGCTACGGCAATGCGCTTTTTCCCTCTTTGTCTTGCCAAAGAAACCAGTTCTTCAAAGTTTCTGATACTCATCAATACCTCCGCTACAGCACTTCAAGGATACTCAAGGCATCCGGCTTTCAATAGATCGTGTTTTCAATGGGCGTCTTTTTTGTTGCTCAAGCCTTGTTGAATACTCAGAAAAGGAAAAGCCCCCTGAACAATTTTTATGTCCAGGGGGCTTTTTACTTATGCTTCTTCTTTGCCCTCACCGGGGAGAATAAAGTCATCGTATGACATGTCCGCCATCTTCTTATACATGTTGTAGCGGTTTTTCACGAAGCGCTCTGCTTCGTTGAACAACTCTTTAGCTCTTTCGGGACGCTCATCGATCAAGCGTGCAAAGCGGCGCTCGCTCTTCAGGTAATCCTGAAGGTTGGCCGAAGGAGCCTTGGAATCGACTACCAGCGGGTTCTTCTTCTGGGCCAGACGGCGCGGATCGTAACGGTAGTTGATCCAGTAACCTGTATCGACTGCCATCTTTCCGTACTCGGGTCCACGGCTCATGGCGATACCGTGCTCGATGCAATTGGAGTAACCGATGATCAGGGATACGCCCGGATACTCGATTGCTTCGCGCATACCCTTCAAGGTCTGGTTGATGTCAGCCGAGAAGTTGACGCAGGCTACGTAGACGTTCTGGTAGGACATGGCCATATAGCCGAGATCCTTTTTATTTGTCTCTTTGCCTGCTGCCGCGAACTTGGCAACGCCGCCCATGAAGGTAGCCTTGGAGCGCTGTCCGCCGGTGTTGGAGTACACTTCGGTGTCCAATACCATGATGTTGACGTTTTTGCCGGATGCGAAGACATGGTCCAACCCGCCGTAACCGATGTCATATGCCCAGCCGTCGCCGCCGACGATGAACAATGCGGTGTCGAGCAGGTAAGGTGCCAATTCACGCAGTTCGGCTTCTTTGCTGCCATCGGCTGCGTCTTTGACCAGCTCGCGGATTTTGTAATAGGCAAGCTTGGAAGCATCGAATTTTTCATGGTCGGTCTGCTGATCCAGCAGAGGATGAATTGCTTCGAGAGCTTCTTTTATTTCAGCCGCGATATCGGATGCCAGCAGTTTGGTGCGAAGTGCTGCTGCCATGTCGCTCAAGTAATCAACACCCAGTCTGATTCCGAGACCGAATTCTGCGTTGTCCTCGAACAGCGAAGACTGCCAGGCAGGTCCGCGTCCTTCGGCGTTACGGCAGAAGGGGATTGTCGGAGCGGTTCCGCCATAGATGGAGGTGCAACCGGTGGCGTTGGCCTGGATCATGCGCTCGCCGACGAGTTGAGTGGCAAGCTTGATGTAAGGAGTTTCGCCGCAGCCCGGGCAGGCACCGGAGAATTCGAACAGCGGATCGCGCAGCATCGCGCCCTTGAGGGCTTTGGGTGCCGCGAATTCTTTTTTGGTTTCCGGCAGGCGCAGGAACTCTTTTTCGGATTTGCGCAGGTCTTCGAGTACGTCGTACTTCGGAACCATCTCGATGGCCTTGGCACCGGTTGCCTTGTCTTTGCCTAAGCAGACATTGACGCAGACGCCGCAGCCTGTGCAGTCGTCCGGGAAAACCTGTACTCTGAAGCGGTCGGTCTCGGTAGCGCCTTTGCCCTTGAGTTGGGTGGTTTTATATTCTTCTGCCGAAAGCTGGATATCGCTGTTGTCTGTAACTTTAAGGCGCACAGCGGCGTGCGGGCAGACGAAAGCGCAACGGGCGCACTGGATGCAACGTTCGGGATGCCATTTTGGAACGTGAGTGGCGATGGAACGTTTTTCGTAACGGGCTGTGCCGGTCGGGAAGGTTCCGTCTATGGGCAAAGCCGAAACGGGGATGTTGTCGCCGTCGAGGTGAATAATTGGCTCGATGACATCTTTGATGATGTTTTTGATGTTCTCGTCTTCAGGCAGCGGAACGATTTTGGCTGCTCTGTCTACAAACTTGCCGACTTCGGTGGGGACGGCGACTTCCGAGAAAGACTCGAGCCCCTTTTTGAAAGCAGCGATGTTGAGGCTGACGACTTTGTCACCCTTTTTACCGTAGGTCTTCTTGATGGCCTTTTCGACAGCGTCGATCAGAACCGCTTCGTCCAGAATCTTGGTGATTCTGAAGAATGCGGCCTGCATGGTGGTGTTGATGCGGCCCGGAATGCCGAGTTCGGCTGCAATCTTGTTGGCGTTGATAATGAAGAGATGCGCTTTTTTCTCGATCATGATCTTCTGTTCCTTCTCGGGGAAGGATGCGAAGACTTCAGCTTCGGGGAGGTCGGTGTTCAAGAGAACCATGCTGCCTTCCTGCAAGCCAGCCAGAAGTTCGTACATGCCAAGGAATTCCTTGTTATGAATGGCTACGAAGTTCGGGTTGTTGATCAGGTAGTGAGAGCGAATCGGGTTCTTGGCAAAGCGCAAATGCGAACAAGTCGTGCCGCCGGCTTTTTTGGAGTCGTACACAAAGTGAGCCTGTACGAACATGTCGGAGTTGTCGCCGATGATCTTGATGGAGTTCTTGTTTGCGCCGACCGTTCCATCCGAGCCCAGTCCCCAGAATTTGAGGGCGTGTACGCCTTCGCCTTCGGTGAAGATTTCTTCTTTGACCGGCAGGGAGCGGTTGGAAACGTCGTCATTGATACCGACTGTGAATCCGTTGATCCATTTGTCGGAGTCATTGTCGTCCATGTGATCGATGATCGATTTTACATCAGTGGATGTGAAGTCCTTGGAAGACAGTCCGTAGCGTCCGCCGATGATGCGCGGGCTGTTGTCGGTCTTGCCAACGCGGCGGGCTTCTTCATAGGAGCCGACAACGTCCAGGAACAGAGGTTCACCGATGGAACCGCATTCTTTGGTGCGGTCTAAAACAGCGATGCGCTTGACGCTCTTGGGCATTGCGTCAATGAATCTGCCAAAGCTCCACGGTCTGTAAAGGCGAATGTTCATCAAGCCGATTTTGGCTCCGCGAGCGTTCAGGTATTCGATAGTCTCGGAGATGATCTCGGTGGCTGTGCCCATGGCGACCAGTACTGTGTCGGCTTCGGGATGTCCGCTGTACTCGTAAGGTACATAGTTACGGCCAGTCATTTCGCCGAACAGTTTGTATGTGTCGTCCAAGTGGCCGATCAGTGCGTCATATTGCAGGTTGCGTGCCTCGGCGTTCTGGAACCAGATATCGGGGTTCATGGCGGTTCCGCGCAGAACCGGGCGATCTGGGTTCAAGCCGCGCTTGCGGAATGAGTCCAATGCCTTCTGGTCTACCAATTTCTGCATTACTTCGTAGGGCAGTACCTCAACCTTGCTGATCTCGTGCGAGGTGCGGAAGCCTTCGAAGAAGTGCAGGAAAGGAATCGAAGATTTGATGGAAGCGGCCATTGCGATGGCGGCTTGGTCCATTACTTCCTGCTGGTTGGCCGAGGACAGAAGGGCGAAGCCGGTCTGGCGGCAAGCCATAACATCGGAGTGGTCTCCGAAAATGGAAAGTGCATGGGTGGAAAGTGTACGGGCGCTGACGTTGAAGACTGTCGGCATCATTTCGCCGGCGATCTTGTACATGCTGGGGATCATCAGCAAAAGACCCTGGCTGGCTGTGAAGGTTGTCGTCAAAGTACCGGCGCTCATTGCACCGTGAATAGCTGCGACCGCGCCGCCTTCACTCTGCATCTCGTATACAACAGGAATGTCGCCGAAGATGTTTTTGCGTTCCTTAGCCGAATATTCGTCGGACAATTCGGCCATAGGTGAAGAAGGAGTAATCGGATAAATAGCGATTACTTCGCTCATGGCATGTGCGCTGTGAGACGCAGCGGCATTTCCGTCCATCGATACCCATTTCGCATCACTCATGGTTACACCTCTACTTGGTTAGTTTGGGTTGGAATATATAAAGCGTCTGGATTCATTATTCTGATCCGGTTGAAATGAAAAATGATCCGGTAATTAAACGGGAATTTCACAAGTTGTTCCCATCTGAAACCGCCACTATAATAGCCAGCAAATCGACATTGTAAAGCGTTTTTTATGATAATTGAAAAGCAAGAAAATTCAAGTATTTAACTGGCATGTTGAACGTCGCTTCAGTGCCTTCTGAGAGCTTTTACGTGCAAGAAGGCCTTGCAAGCTATTTCATTTCTTTGAATTGTTGGATTCATTTTCTTTAATTCATTGCGGTCAGGTTATTCTTGTGATACTAAAACCCAATAGAAAATAAAGCACATCGCAAATTATGAATTTTGGGGAAGGTACGGCCTTCTTATATGAATCTCACTAGAACAGGGGAAATAATGAAGAAGTTTACAATGAGTATGTTGGTTTTGTTGATCGCTATTGCTTTGCCTGCAAATGCTTTCGCCGGATTTTTCGATTCGGTAAAAAAGGCTGCCGGTGTTAAAGCGGACGAGAAGGTTGAGATCGGTCTTAAAGAACTTTGCCCGAGATTGGCCTCATATGCCGATACCAAGTACGACCCTTATAAAGAGAAAAAACTTGAGTACACCAAGGTCAATGTCGCACAGGTGGACGATTTTTCTCTCAAGATGGTTAAACTGCGCGGAACGCTGGAAGCTTCAACAGTCATTTCAAAAGGTACAGCCGATGAAATTACTACCGGAGGCTACGACAACGACGCAATGGTCAAGCGTATAACAGAGCTTACCGATGTCTTGACCGCTCTCGGTTCCGAGGCACCCGCCGTTGTTACTTCGGGACAGGATCTTGCCACAAATCTTCCCTCGATTCTGGCTGGTCCCAATGCCATGAAAATCGAGTCGATTACCAAATCGGTTAAAAGCAGTATCGAAGAAGCGATAGCTCTACCCGAGAAAGCGAAAGCTTTAGTTACCGATTTGACAAATCTTTCAAAAGTTCTTGCCGAAAATGCTGAAAAAATTGCCAAAGATACCGCAGCAGGTGCTGTAGAAAACGCTAAAGCTCAGGTAGAGGGCGCTGTCGAAAAAGCTATAGAAACAGTAGAAGACGTCAAAGCTCAGGCCGAAGGCGCTGTTGACAAGGCAAAAGATGCTGCTGCCGAAGCGAAAGATAAAGCTGGCGAAGCTGTAGACAAAGCCAAAGAAGGTGCTGCCAAAGCCGGTGAAGCTGCAAAAGACGCTGGTGAAAAAGTAAAAGAGGGTGCAGAAAAAGTGGAAGAAGTTTCTAAAAAATAAATCTCTGGTTTTCTCAGAGTCAAGCGGGCGGTTCTTTACTGAATCGCCCGTTTTTTTTGTCATTCCTGCTGTGCTTAAAAAGAGTTTATTTGACGGTAAAATAAAATGATTACTGTTGCTATTCTAACCGCCAAAGGTAAAATGTGTTTCAACGCAAGATAGGGTTGTTGGAATGTATCTTGAGTTATGCTGCCTGGAGGATCGGTGTATTGCTAAAATTTACAGGACACAGTTTACACATTCAACCGGTAGTATTCGGATATGTATGCATGTATCTGCAATTGACAGTAGGAGGTATTGATGGCCTTAGAAGCAAGTGAACGAAAAAGACTTGAGGAAAAGGCACGCACTATCCGCGAAATGATCGTGGATGTCACCGAAAAATGCGGTGGCAGTCACGTAGGCGGTGCGATGTCTCAGACCGACATTTTGGTTGCTCTGTACTACAAGTACATGAAGATCGATCCTAAAGACAAAGATATGCCTGACAGGGATCGTTTTATCTTGAGCAAAGGACACGGCGGTGTTGGTCATGCGGTTATTTTAGGGGAACTTGGTTTCTTCGATGTAGAAGAACTCAATGACTTCAATAAAACCGGATCGCCTTTTGGAATGCATCTGGACAGGCTTAAAGTCAAAGGTGTCGATGCTTCCACCGGTTCTTTGGGACACGGTCTCGGTATTACTATCGGTATGGCAATGGGAGCCCGCTTGCAGAAGCAGGACTGGCATACCTATTGTATTCTCGGTGATGGAGAATGCAACGAAGGCTCCGTCTGGGAAGCCGCCATGTCTGCCTCTCATTATAAAGTTACCAACATGACGACTTTTGTTGACCGCAATAGATTCTGTATTGACGGTTGCACGGAAGATGTCATGGCGCTTGAGCCCTTTGCCGCCAAGTGGGAAGCTTTCGGTTGGCGCGTAATCGAAATCGACGGGCATGACTTCGACCAGATCTGCGATGCCATCGATGCATCTCACGCTGAAAAGGAAAAGCCTGTTGTTATTATCGCCAAGACCGTAAAAGGCAAAGGCGTTGACTTTATGGAAAACGACCCCGGTTGGCATTATGCCGGTCTCGATTCGGAAATGGCTCAAAAGGCTCGCGAATCGATCAGGGCTAAGAAAGGTTAGGTGAAGTATGGCAGTCACTAAAGGATTGACTTGGACGATCGATGACGCCGATCACATGACCCAGGCCGAAATCTACGGCGCGGTCCTGACCAAACTCGGCGAAGACAACGATAAAATTGTCGCTCTGACGGCTGATCTGGCCGGTTCCACCAAAATCGGAAAATTCCAGAAGAAGTTCCCAGAGCGCTTTTTCAATCTCGGTATTGCCGAGAACAACATGTTTACGCTGGCTTCAGGTATGGCAGCGACGGGCTTGATTCCCGTGGTTTCTACCTTTGCCGTTTTTGTTGCTTTACGCTCGGCAGAATTTGTGCGTACCGACATCAGTTATCAGAAACGTAACGTAAAAATCATCGCCACGCATTCGGGAACGTCTTTCGGTCAGGCTGGCACGACCCATCATTGCACCGAGGACTTGGCAATCATGCGTACCTTCCCGCATTTCAAGGTGATCGCTCCGGCGGACTCCTACGAAACCGCAAAGGCAGTCGTAGCGGCATTCGAAACCGACGATCCGGTTTATATCCGCATCGGTCGCAGCTTCGAGCCGCCCATGCACAAATCCCTCGATTTCGATTTTGAGATCGGTAAGGCTATTGAGCTGCATGAAGGTACCGACGTGACCGTCATTGCCGCCGGTCGTCCGACTCTGGGTGCTTTGGAAGCCGCCGAAATTGCCAAGAAAAACGGCATTTCAATGCGCGTGCTGGACATGCACACCATCAAACCCATCGACGAAGAAGCCATAATGAAGGCCGTCATGGAAACCCGCCGCATCATTACCGTCGAAGACCACAGCGTCATCGGTGGATTGGGAAGCGCTGTTTCAGAGGTTATCGCCAAAAACGGCAAGGCTTGCGCCATGCGTCGTCTGGGTCTTCAGGACGAGTTCTCCATTGTCGGTTATCCCGACGATCTGCTGCATTATTACAAAATGGATGCCGATGGCATTTTGGAGGCGATGCAGGAAATCATGAAGGCTGAAATCGAAGAAGACGAAGACTGGGAAGACGAGTATTAAGCCATGATGGATCAAGATCACACTGTAGCAAGAATCTTTCTGCGCTCGGCACTTCCTCTGACGAAAGTGCTGGCGGAGGAAAAGCCTTTGATGAAAAAGCTCTTCCCCAAAAAGGGAGTGCTCCAGTTTTCGG
>CAYTHG010000081.1:9287-12583 GCA_964437525.1 uncultured Myxococcales bacterium
ATGTCGTCGCTCATATGGCTTTTGAAGATGGAGAGTTGAGCGTTCATCCGACTAGGCATGAATCGCCCGATCTGGATCTGGCGTTTTCCAATGTCGTAGATCTCAACAAATTCTTCGCCGGTGGTGTGGCTTTGCCGCGTCCCAGAGGTTTGTTGAGTCTGCATCTGCTTTTCAGGGTTTTACCGCTTTTGCTGGGATTGAAAATTCTTTTGCCAGGAAATGTTCCCAGTGACCCCGATAAAAAAGCCCTAAAAGTCAAACTGCTGCTGTATATGGTGACGAACGCGCTTTCGCAGTTCAACAAGGCTGGCGATCCGGCTATGACGAAGCTCACCAAAGGCAGCCCGGATAGAATTTTCCAGTGGACAGTCGAAAACGGCGGTCCTTGTGCGTACCTTCGCATCAAGAACGGCAAATCTAAATCGGGACGTGGAAGCTACACAAGACGCAGACCGTTTGTGCACATGATTTTCCCGAACATCGAAGGAGCCTTCCTTGTTTTGACAAGCGCCGTACCTTTGGTGGAGGCTGTCAAGCTCGGTCATGTAAAGACCGAAGGAGCGATGGAATATTCCAAGGAAATCGGTTTGCACATGCAGCGTATAGACGAAATGACGAGAGCCTACAGTTAAGTAAGTTCAAAATCTGAGTTAAAAAGGTCCGCACATTGTGCGGGCCTTTTTTTATGAGAGAAACTCTTTGGGAAAAAGGTTGAAAGAAGCGCTGGAAAAATGGACAATTCAACAGGGTAGTCTGTTTTGAATGACTATGTAACAGAGCAAGGAGAAAAAGCTTGAAATTGTTGTCGGGGGTGAAAATCGGTTCACGCAAGGTGCAGGGTCTTGGAGGGTTGGCGCTGGCTTGTATGCTTGTTGTCGCTTTCTTGTATTTTGCCTCCGACCATTCCGGGCACGCTCTTTCATGGCGTAAATTGATGCCGGGAGTTTCACACGTAGAGTTGAATTTCAACAGCAAATATTCCCTGGCGGATTTCAGGCTTCAGGCTTTGCGTTTCGATCTGAGTAGGTTTTCGTTGCGGGCAGCCGATGCAAGAACATTCGGCAATGGAATTAAAAATGCCTCTGTCAGTGAGATGCAGCGCAAACTGTCGGCTTTGATGGCCATCAACGGCTGCTTCTTCGATGAGAACGACAGACCGCTGGGGCTTGTGATAGATCAAGGCGAAGTTATCAATCCTTTCCGAAAGGCCGACTGGGGCGTTTTGTATGTGGTGGATGGAAGGGCGCATTTGGTCCACACCCGCAAGTGGAAAGAAGTGCGACCGGCCAAAGTCGATTTTGCAATTCAGGTCGGCCCTAGAATCATTGTAGACGGCAAACCAACTCGTCTGAAAAAACAGGTTGCACGTCGAGCGCTTGTGTGTATTAAGCCGGGCAATAAGGAGCTTGTCTTTGCCGTCACCGACAAGGGCAGGGCGGAGTCCAATGACTTAGCCCGTTATATGAAAGGGCTTGGTTGTGAGCAGGCTGTAATGATGGATGGAGGACCGTCTGCTCAGATGTACGCTGAAATAGGTGACTTCAAGTTGGATGTTCCGGGCGGTTGGCCCATTCCCATTGGAGTCGCTGTTGTCCCTAGAAATAAATTGAAGTGAATATCTATATTTTATCCTGAAATGCTTAAAGGCTTAAAAAAATGGAATTCATAAACGAACTTCCTATTTGGATACTGGTTGTCGTTATTTTTGTTTCGCGTGTGATGGACGTTTCTTTGGGAACCGTGCGCACAATATCTATTGTCGGAGGATGGATAAGACTTGCCGTCATAATGGGTTTCTTTGAAGTCTTGGTGTGGATTGCCGTGGTTGCCCAGGTTATTCAGCGAATGAATGAAAGCCCCTGGCTGATGCTCGCATACGCGGGAGGGTTTGCAGCAGGCAATGCAGTCGGAATCAAGGTCGAACAACGTCTGGCTTTTGGATCCGTAGTAGTGAGGATGGTCTCCCAGAAATCCGGCAACAGAATTGCCGAGAAGCTTCGTGCCAACGGGCATGTCCTGACTACGTTCTTAGGTCAAGGGCGTGATGGGTATGTGACGCTGATTTACATCTCCTGCAAGCGAAAAGAATCTATTGAGATTATCGCCGCCGCACAGGACATAGATCCCAGCCTTTTTTATGTCATAGAAAAAGCCGCCGAACAGGGGCATAGACTCGTTCACCCTCACCACACGCACTCGACAGGCTGGCGCTCTGTGCGCAAAAAGAAGTAATCTATTCAAAATACCGCTTGACTGTCCCGTCTTCAAGTGTAATGCTTTACTCAGTTGTTTACGGGGCAGTATGAAAACACGAATCTACAGCCATTGTGTTCTGATGCATTATCCGATGGTCTTGCAAAGAAAGACCAATCGACATCTGCTCTCCTATATCTGCAACAACTTCAAACACGATATCCAAAAACTGAAACACTCCGAGGTCGAAGACCTTCCGCCGCCTTTTAACGTCCTTTAGAAGCATTTCGGGAGTTTTTTAATTCGATATGAAAGCGAATAAATCAGCTTTTATATTGTGTGTACTGAGGACAAACATGGCGGATAATATTTCCTTGGATTTTGAAGATGTCAAAAAGGGCGATAAGTCCTATCAGTGGGTCAATGTAAATCTTGGCAAAGCCCGTATAGGCAAGGCACGGATTCTTGTCAAAAACAGCTACATAACGATACACAGCATCAATATCTACGAAGAATATGAGAGACACGGTTATGCCCGTGCCGTGATCGATTATTTCAAAAAAAGAACACCGGAATTAATTGCCGAGAATGTAAGATATAAGGCAAGGGGATTCTGGAGCCATGTGGACTTTTTCGACAATCACGATGGTAACTATCGTTGGAAACGCAGCAGCGGCTCCTGAGTTTGGGAACATATTCCAAATTGAGGGAGGCTCATATGTCAAAACGTCTGTTGCTTTCAGTCTTTGTCTTCGTTTCTTTTTCTCTTCTGCTAACTGCCTGTCGGGTCTGGGAGTTTGTCAGCTACAAGATATCGCCGGACAATCCTGCGTATTCGGGAAATCTTGAATTTGAAAGGCTCTCAAAACCGGTCGAAGTAGTCTTCGATGCTCAGGCCATCCCTCACGTAAAAGCTCAAAACGAAAAAGATCTCCTTTTTGCAGTCGGTTATCTGCACGCCCGCGAGAGGCTTTTCCAGATGGAATTGTTAAGGCGCGTTTCCTACGGTCGTCTGGCGGAGCTTTTCGGGAATAATCCGGGAGTTGAAGAATCGTTTTTCAAGGACACGCTGGCAGTAGACCGCTGGATGCGTGTTGTAGGAC
>CAYTHG010000082.1:0-12429 GCA_964437525.1 uncultured Myxococcales bacterium
TTTGATCGCCTGCGACGACTCCGGCAGAATTGCCGGAGAATGTGTCGATTGGTGCCACAAAGCCTCGCAATGCGAATTCACCAGCGTTTTGGAGGCAGATGCCTGCTTCGAGCTGTGCGATTCCATAGAGGATGGCGTTCTTTCGCTCACAGGAGAATATTCAGTTGCTAAATACTGGTCCTGCGCTCAGGCACCCAGTTGCGAAGAATATTTTACATGCAAGCAGGAAATAGACGAACTATATTCCGTCCCGGAAACAGACGGCGATCTTGAATCCGAAGCCGGAGAAGAAACAGAAAACGAGACTTAAGACCTACTACCCGTAAACCGCCCCGAATTGAATACAATTCGGACGGCCAAAGGAGGAGTGAGTAAATGAAGCATTTTAAGACACTGCTGTTGATAGCAATTCTGTCACTGGGAAGCATCGGCGTTCTCTCGGCCAATGAAATCATGGTCGAGCAGGGGCTGGACAAAGTCGCACAGGTAAATCCGACAATGCAGACTCTGTTTCTGTCAAATGACGCCACACCCGTCATGTTGTTCGACTTGAATCAGAAAATCGACAATAAGGCTTCTTTCTCAAATTCTGCTTTGAACTTCATTTCTGCCAACAAAGGCGTATTCGGAGTCAAAGACATTGCAAGCGAGCTTTCTTTCTCCAAAGAATTAAGCACCCACAACAACCGTGTCGAAAGATTTGTGCAAGTATACAACGGCGTCCCGGTTCTAAACGGCGAGATGCGCGTGGTTATTTCAAAAGACGGCTTCATCAAACGCGTCCACAACCGCTTCAAACCCATAGGCGGGCTTTCGACCATTCCGGGCATAGACTACCGCAACGCCATTGCTATCGCCTGGCGCGAGGTATACGGCATAGACGCAGCAAGAATCGATGCAAAACGCTTCAACAAGAAACTGACCAAGCTCTACATCACCTTCACAGGCGATGAAGCCCGCTTGGCATACGAAGTGCTGCTACCCATTGAAATCATGACGGAACGCCGCGTGGCATATATAGATGCGCACACAGGCGAACTTATCCGTCAGTTCAACCGCGTCCGCTTCGACACCCAGCGCGAAGTCGATGTCTGGAAATTCAATCCGGGATACGACGGCTTGCAGGCTGTAGAAAGAGCGAGCTTGAGCTACGTAGATATGGACCAAACCGGCGATCTTTTCCTCGTCGGCAACAAGCACGACACCTTCGGATGCCCCAATACAGGCGAGACCATCAATATCATGGGATTCGTGGACATTCCCATTTGCTCGCAGGTTGCTACCGCCGCCGCCGTTGACGGTAATTTCATCTTCGATCCCATGGATCCCAACAACTGCGGCTTCGAAGCCGAAGGTTCGACCGAAGACAAATTTGCAGAAGCCCACATGTACTACCATGTGGAGAAAATCTACGAATATTACCAGGATCTCGGCGAGTATATAGATTCCAGTAACCCACCCTTCACCGACCTGCAAATGGTTAAGGACGGCGGCAAGCTGCGCAGTATCGTCAACTTCCAGACTATAGACCTGTCGGACCTCGGCGCTCTGATGCAGCCCGGCCCTAAACCTCTGGTGGCATTCGACAACGCCTTTTTCGCCCCCTCTCAAGGCGGCATCATAGAGATGATTATCCCCGGCGACTCTATAGTCTTCGGACAGGGCACAGATCTTGACTTCTCCTATGACGCCGACGTCATCTACCATGAATTCACCCATGCCGTCGTAGACACCGTAACATCCTTGATGGCAACTCTTTCGGATCAGTACGGACTGCGTAACGACCCCGGTTCAATGAACGAAGGTTATGCCGACTTCTTCTCTTCGACCAACACCGGCAACCCTTATATGGGCGAATACTCCGGCCCGCGTCTCGGCACTCCGGAAAACACCCCCATGCGTGACTTGAGCGGCGACAACACGGTACCGGGAGACATCATCGGCGAAATCCACAACGACAGCCTGCCGTGGTCGAGCGCTTTGTGGACTATACGCGAGAAATTTACAGCAAACGGATTACACGATGATATCGATGCTGCAATTTTCGAGGCATTGACCGAAGCTCCCGAAGAATCCACATTCGACGTAATGGCTCAAACCACCGCCAATGTCATCGGCGAATGGTTAGACACCACGAAAGAATCCGCTAAGGATTTCGCCTTAGCCGAGTTCACTACACGCGGACTGATAGGCAGCGACCGCGCCCGCACCTTTACAAAGGGAGAAAAACTCGATGTATGCATGTTGGGTTCCGTAAGCGAACTCAGCCCTTACACACCAGGTTACTTCCAGATGAAAATAGACGTTCCCGCCGGTCAAAACGAAATCTTCGTCGATTTCTCAAGCATCGCCACAGGCGGCATGGCCGGAGCTACCAGCGTTGAACTCTTCGCCAAGCATGACGGCGCGCTACTATTCACCTATGACACCACCGTAACCAACGACGCCGACTTGTCCGCGATGGGAATGGAATCCGACAGCGCTCACCCGAGCCTGAATCGCTTCATCGTTTCCCTCCACAAAGAAGACAAAAGCGAACTTGAAGCCGGAACTTGGTATCTCGCCATGGGCAATCGCTCCTCAGGCGGAGGCGCGATAGGCGGCGGCGGCGACACACAGATTTACAACCTGAGCATAGACTACAACGCCAAGATCAGTTGCGAATTAGACGATCATTGCGGTGACTGTGAAGTCTGCGGCAATGATGGCGAATGCGAACCCGTAGCGCCTGAATGCGAAAGCGACGACGACTGCGACGAACATGAAATCTGCGATTCCGATAACTGCTACACCTGCCAGCCTGCACCGACAGAATGCATGACAGCGCTTGACTGCGATGCCTGCCAGCTTTGCGAAGGCGGCTACTGCATCGATATCGCCCCCGAGTGTGAAGTCGATAATGACTGTGAAGCCGGTTACGTCTGCGAAGTCGGTGAATGCGGCGGCAATTGCGTTGAAGCCGAAACCGATGGTGATGAAGGCGGCACAGAAGACGGCGACAAAGACGAAGTCAAAACCTGCGAAGAGCAGGCAGACTGCGGAGATTGCGAAATCTGTGTCCAGGGCATCTGCATAGAGATTGAGTCCGAGTGTGATAAAGACAAAGACTGCGAAGACGGTCAGGTCTGCATCTCCAGCGAATGCGGCGGAATATGCCAGGACAAAGACGGCGATGACAACGACGACGATGATGGCCAGGCAGCTACCGGCGACGACGGAAGCGGCGGCTGCAACAACACCGGCGCTTTTGCAGGCTGGTTGCTTTTGACTTTATTGGGATTGTCCATCTTCAGAAAAAGGAATGAAGTCTGATCGACTTTTTATAAGCGGTAAATAATGAGGATCATCAAATTAATCATACTTGCCACAACCTGGCTGATCATAGCCACAGGTTGCGGCGGAAGCTCCTATCCGATTCCATACCTGGTCGATCAGGATTATGAATTGCAGGAAGGCTGCATCACCGATTTCAGCAAGGAGGTCGGTGACTGCGTTACCTTGCGCGACGGTTTTATAGACCCTGTCTGCAAACGTGTAGAGGAAGAATGCCTTGAGCATTTTTACATCACCAGACGTAACGGCAGGCCGTATTTCGTACATGTAAATGCCGCCTACCCTTGCTACCCGGACTGGATCTATCAGGAGTACAGAAACGAATTCAGCGATTATTTTCAGGACTCCAAATATCGCGTGGTCGAGATGCAACTTGCCGGAACCGCCGACGACGATGTAGTTCATATCGTCGAGCAACTCAAACGCGAGGAATTGCAGGAACCTTCGACCTGCTATTACAGGCTGGAAACAAGCATCGAAGACCTTGTCAAAGGCGAATACAAATTGAAACTGTGGAGTCACGAAAAAGAACTGCTTTTAAAAATGGACTTCGATAACTGAGTCCGAATAAACCACCAAGTTTTGCGCCGCTTTCTCGCAAAGCGGCGCTTTTTTTGACTATTGCTCAAACGAACAAGGACATGGAAAGAAGAGAATTCAACAAGGTAGTCAAACGCATCCTAAGCGTTCCGACCGCTCCTTTCCATGAGCATTCGGCCTTGGCCGAAATCCGTGCGTGTCTAGGCGATGAAGGCCTAGAGTATCGCCATGACAAATTCGGCAATATGGCGGCGATTGTCAAAACGGGCCGAGGTCCGCGCATCGCTTTTGCCGCTCATACAGACCATCCGGGCTTCGAGATCACACTAAGCAAAGGCAGATATGCCGAGGCTAATCTCTGGGGCGGTGTCAAAAGGCCATACTTCCACAAGGCTCCGGTTCTGATTCAACACGACAAGGGTGTACACGGTTTCGTTATGGCAACAGAGCTTGTGCAGCGTTATAAAAAGAAACGCGTCGGACGGGTAAAGTTGAAGCTTGAGCATGAAGTCCCGGTAGGATCTTTCGGCATGTGGGATTTACTGCCCTTTGCCAGAAAAGGCAAAACAATATTGACCCGCACCGCCGACGATCTGGGCGGTTCGGTGTTTTACTTATGAATAAAATGGTGGAACGCCTGCCTGAATTACCAAAAGACATGGCACGTTCCGCAAAAGACACGCTGCAAAGAAACAAGGTTTTCTTTGTGAGATTAGAGGAGAACAGAAAATGAACGACCGCGTACCCATGACCGTCAACGGCAAATTGCAAATGCAGAAAAAACTCAAGCAGCTAAAAGAAATAGAGCGTCCGAAAATAATCAAGGAGATCGAAGTCGCTCGCGCCCACGGCGACTTGTCCGAGAACGCCGAGTACCAGTATGCCAAAGACCAGCAAGGTATGATCGAATCATACATTCGTAACTTTGAGGGCAAGATTTCCTCCTCCGAAGTCATCGACCCTTCCAAGCTTTCGGGCGAGCGTATCGTATTCGGCGCAACCGTAACTGTTTATGAATTCGATACCGAGAAAAAATCGACCTATCAAATAGTCGGTGCCGACGAATCCGATTTCGAGAACGGACTGCTTTCCATAGAATCGGCGATGGCGCGAGCATTAATGGGCAAATCCGAAGGCGACGAAGCGACGGTACGCACGCCTAAGGGCACCCGCGATCTGGAAGTAGTTTCTGTAGAATTCAAATAAGCAATCGGGAAACCGTCGCAAGGTAAAGACTCCAGAGAAATGACGGACAAAGCCAACAAACACGATACGAGCCGAATATTGCGAGATCTGCGAGGCTCTCTTCTGGGAGCGACCCGGAACGGATTTGCAAAGCTGTCGCATATTTCCGGCCTTGAGTTGCGTGTTTTAAGCTTGCTTGAAGAACTGTATCTTGACGATCTTCCCCGCGCCGTCAAACTTGCAAAAGCAAAAATCGAGAAGACCTTCGAGGGTTATTCAAGTTTCGATGACAAAAACAAACGCAAGGCTATTATTTCAGCCTTGAAGCAACTGGACAACATCGAATCCAAGCTTGACGGCAGCAAAGAATACAAAGACAAACTGCCCTCCCCTCTGGAGCGCTCCTGTCAATTCTTAAAAGGCGTCGGCCCCAAAGTGGCCGAAATCTTCATACAGAAAGGCATGATCAGCATAGGCGACCTGTTGTATCTGTTGCCGAATCGTTATGAGGACAGAAAAGACGTAGTGGCCATCGCCAATATCATACCGGGCACTTTTGCCCGATCAAAGGCTACTATCGTTTCCATGTCTTCTCCCGCCAACCTGCGCTACAAAAAAGCCTTCGAGGTCATGGTAGACGACGGTACAGGAGTTTTGACTCTGTCGTGGTTTCATTACGGGGCGCTGCACATCCCCAAGAAATATTCCATAGGCAACGAAATCTGCCTGGCTGGGAAAGTCGGGATTTTCAGGGGACGCCTACAAATCGTCCACCCCGAAATATCATTTGCAGCCGAAGAAGAAGCCGAGCAATTAGACGCACTCGGGGGCATATCGCGCATTCGCCCCATCTATCCCGAGATACAGGGTATCAATCGCCAGAAACTGCGTTTCACTATCCAGCGCGCCGCCGGCCAATACTCCAAATACATCAAAGATCCACTGCCTGAAGAACTTATTCAGAAAATGAGTCTGCCTTCTTTATCCGAGGCGCTTTATCAAGTTCACTTGCCCGGCGACGATGCCGATGTGAAAATGCTGAATTCGCCCAATCATCCGGCCCGCCGCAGAATGATTTTCGACGAGTTCTTCTTTTTGCAACTGGCCCTGGCGCATCGCAAACGCGACCACTCGCAGCAGCCCGGCGTGGCCTTTAAACCTCACAAAGAACTGGCGCGAAAATTCTACGCGAATTTCTCCCACAAGCTGACACAGGCCCAAAGGCAATCCGTCCACGAAATCGCTCAAGACATGCAACTAGAGAGCCCCATGAATCGCCTTTTGCAAGGCGATGTCGGTTCGGGCAAGACGGTAGTTGCGGTTTTGTGCGCGTTGATGGCCATAGAAAACGGCTATCAGGTGGCGCTGATGGCACCGACAGAAATTCTGGCCGAGCAGCATTACAGAACGATTTCCAAACTGTGCGATTTTGAAGGCGTCAATGTCGGCTTGCTGACAAGCCAGATGAAAGCCGCCCCAAAGCGCAAGCTTTTAGGAGAAATCGCCACAGGACACATAGATTTCGCAATCGGCACACACGCGCTGATACAAAAAAGCGTGGATTTCAGGAAGCTTGGTTTTGTAATTGTGGACGAACAGCACCGCTTCGGAGTCCAGCAACGCAGCGCCTTACGCATGAAAGGTCTCATGCCGCATTGCTTGGTAATGTCCGCCACGCCCATTCCGCGTTCCATGTCTTTGACTCTTTACGGCGATCTGGATATCTCCATAATAAACGAAATCCCACCCGGAAGAACGCCGATTAAAACCAGCGTCCTGTCTTCAAGGAACGAACACAGCTACCTGAAAATGCTGAAAAGCGAACTGGACTCCGGCAGGCAAGCTTATATCGTTTATCCTCTGGTGGAAGAATCCGAGAATCTTTCGGTAAAAAGCGCGGTCGAAGCCAAACAGGAGTGGGAAGAAGATCTTTTATCAAATTACCGCGTAGGACTGCTGCACGGGCAGATGGCAGGCAGCAAAAAAGAACTGGTCATGCAAGACTTCGTCAACGGCAAATACGATGTTCTGGTGGCGACAACGGTTGTTGAAGTCGGTGTGGATGTCCCCAACGCGACGGTGATGATAGTCGAAGACGCTCAACGCTTCGGATTGGCCCAATTGCACCAGCTTCGCGGACGAATAGGACGCGGAAAACATCCCGGACATTGTTTCTTGGTCACAGGTGAAGAAATCACGCCGGAGGCTATCGAGCGGCTTTCCATCATGGAAGAAACCAGCGACGGATTCAAAATCGCGGAGACCGATCTTGCCATGCGCGGGCCGGGAGAATTTTTGGGAACGCGCCAAACCGGAACTCCTGCCTTCAGAATGGCCGATCTGGTTCGTGACGAGGGAATTCTTGAAATCGCACGCAAAGAGGCATTCGAGCTTTACAGACAAGATCCCATGCTTGAAAAACCCAATAACAACGGGGTTAAAACCGAATTATTGGAGCGCTGGGCCGACAAACTGGAAATGGTCAAAATAGGCTGACCCAGCCGTATTCAATTTCATTGTAAAATCAACTTGCTAAGCAGGAAATTACTGGTAATATTCCAAGGGTTTTGGTTCTTTCGGACGGCAGTAGAAGCTTCGCCCAAATGCGGCTTTTGTCTTTTACATAAAAAAGCCGCGAATAATTTGACACTTATAAAGAATTGTGCAAAATTGCGCGTTCTACATCGTTAGGCAAATGAAAAGAGGATTGTTGTGAAAAGAACATATCAGCCACATAATACAAAAAGAGTGCGCAAGCATGGTTTCCGTAAACGTATGTCCACCTCCGATGGTCAGGAAATTTTGCGCCGTCGTCGTGCAAAAGGACGCAAGCGTCTGACGGTCTCCATCGGCCATAAATAATTGTTTTTCCGATGAAAAAGTTCGGGCTGTCACGTAACAGAAGGCTCCTTCACAAAGGCGCTTATGTGCGGGTGCAAACGAGCGGACGCAAGATTATCACCAGGAATTTTCTGTTTCTTTTTCATCAAAACGATACCGGAGCTACTCGCCTAGGTCTTGCAGTAAGCAAGAAAGT
The DNA here is from genome assembly GCA_964437525.1 of uncultured Myxococcales bacterium. Taxonomy (GTDB): domain Bacteria; phylum Myxococcota_A; class SURF-8; order SURF-8; family SURF-8; genus JAKQSH01. The sequence goes on from CAYTHG010000082.1 coordinate 8,096, forward strand.
AGGAGTGGCCGTGGTGCGTCCTCGTGTGCGCAGGGTTATTCGGGAGGTGTTTCGCCAGCAGAAACCGCTGGAGAACGCAAACCTCGATTTAGTTGTAATTCCAAGGCGCAATCTGCAACACCCGGTATCCTTCGAGACCGTCTGGCAGAATTTCGAAGAACTGTCGGCAAAATATGCCAGCGGAAAATCGTTGCCAGCGGGAAGGCCGGGCAGATGAGGTGGCTAAGCAAATTGCTGGCTCTACCTATCAGGTTTTATCGGCGCTTTATTTCGCCGTTTTTACCGCAAACCTGCCGGTACTATCCCACCTGTTCTCAATATTCAATCGAAGCTCTGGAACGTTACGGCCCTTTCTGGGGTACGTTGAAGTCCATAGCTCGTATTCTGCGTTGTCACCCACTCTTTCCCGGCGGTTACGATCCAGTCGAACAAGGCTGGCCACGGGTTAGGGAGAATAAAAGAAAATAGGAGTCTCTAGTGGAGAAACGTCTGATAATCGCAGTAGTTCTGTCGCTTTCAGTGCTTTTCCTGTGGAATGTGGTATTCAAGCCACCCCAAAAACCGCAGATCCCTCAAGAGCAACAAGAAGAAGCCCAAGCGGAAAAAAAGATCGTCGAAAGGCAGGGAACTCCCGACAAAGCCTCCGCCGATTTGGGGGAATCAGTAACCCTGGCACCCAATATGCTTCCATCTTTGAAGGAAGAAAAAGCAGCCGTGGCGGAAAAGATCCCGAGCGAGTTGCAAGCGGACAAAAACCAGGGAACTCTTGAAGAGAATAAGCAGCCGGAAGCTTTAAAAGCTGTAGAAGAGAAAACCTACGTTCGCCCCGCCGAAGAACTGGTTGTCATCGAAACCGAAGACTTCAGAGCCATCTTCACCAGCTACGGCGCAGCCCTGAAATCTTTTGTGCTCAAAGCCGAGCAGTTTGCCAGCGAAGATAAGGATACGGATGAACTCATCCCGCTCGACCTGATAAAAGCCAGCGAAGAAGAAAGCCTGCCCTACAGACTGTTCTTTGACCGCGCCAACTTCACCTACGAAAAGAATCCGACATTCGCGGTAAAGCAAAAAGACAAAAGCTCCGTCGTTTTTGCTCTGACAACCCCGGAAGGCGTGACCATAGAAAAAGAGTTCAAACATACTGAAAAGTATATGTTCGATCTCAACGTCAGAATCATCAACAACGCTCGCGGCAACGTGACGGAAGCTCCTTATGTATCAATGACGACCTTCCAGGACGACAGCGAACTGCAAGGCGGCGTGTTCGGCTCTGCTCCCTTAAACCAGCAGATCGCCAAAGCATATGTGGATAACGAAGTCTGGGAAGAAAGCGATAAAGACAATCTGCAAAACACGGTCATCGTCAAAGGTCGTGTACTCTGGGCAGGAATCGACGATCGCTACTTCTTTATGGCCCTCTTGCCGCCCGAAGACGCGCATTCACAGATAGACGCCAAGACCATCGGCAACGCCAAGGGCGAAGACGAAAAGTCCGGTCGTCAATGGCTGCGCATGACTCACAGCCTGCCCCAAGACAACATTCTTGCAGGCACAAGCAAAGAATACGAATACAAGATCTACGTCGGCACCAAGAGCTATTCCATCCTGGCCGATGCAGGATACAAGCTGGACGAGGCCGTCGATTTCTGGCACTTGGGCATTTTAGCCAAGCCCATGTTGTGGGTACTCAAACACAGCTATACCGTCGTTCGCAACTGGGGTGTAGCCATCATCATCCTGACGCTGCTCATCAAGATCCTGCTCTTCCCATTGACGCAGAAGTCCTTCAAGTCCATGCAGCGCATGAAAGATCTCAAGCCCAAGCTGGACGCGCTCAAAGAAAAGAACAAGGACGACAAGAACGAACTAAACCGCCAGATGATGGAGATGTACAAACGCGAGGGGGTCAACCCCATGGGCGGCTGCCTGCCGATGCTCTTGCAAATGCCGGTCTATATCGCCTTGTACCAGATGCTCAGAAACGCGGTCGAGCTTTACAACGCACCGTTTATTCCCGGCTGGATAGACAACCTGGTTCAGCCCGATCCTTACTATATTTTGCCTACGATTCTGGCAATAGTGATGTTCATCCAGCAGAAGATGACGCCCAACCCCGACAGCCAGCAGCAGAAAATGATGATGTACATGATGCCCGCCATGATGTTCTTCTTCATGCTGGTACTGCCTTCGGGACTGGTACTCTACATCTTCTCCAACTCGCTTCTGACCATCGGCCAGCAGTGGTTGATCTCCAGAAAGAGCAAGCCTGTCAAGGCATAGGCGATAAAGCGAAAAGCTTCAAAATCCCCGCCAGACCCGGCGGGGATTTTTTTTGTGGCGGAAGAGAAACAAACTCTGCTTGTTGGAGGAACCCACCGTCATTCCGGGCTTGACCCGAAATCCAGTTTAAAAAGACGTCGACACTTCACTGTCATCCTGAGCGTAGCGAAGGATCTGTCTCGAAAGACGCTCTTGATTCATTGTGAAGGGCGCGATGAATCGCGCCCCTACGTTCCTGATGGAGCATGGCTTCCCAGCCTGCTCCACATGTTTATTGGCTTTTTGTATCAAGGCAAATTCAGCGTTGTAGGATGGGCATTTGTTATGCCCATCATTGCGGAATCACACCGAAAGAAAGAAGATGGGCAAAGCAATTGCCATCCTACGAAGACCGTGACACCCATTATTGCATCATCATTTTAAGACCGGGGTAGGTCGGGCAAATTTCTTGCCCGACACCATTATGAATCTCAGTTACCTATCCTACAGAACTTCACTGTCATCCTGAGCGCAGCGAAGGATCTGTTCGCATCACAAGAGATTCTTCGCCTACGGCTCAGAATGACGGCATTCTGTCTTTCGCTTGAAAGTCGAACATCCCCCAAAAAGCAGACAAAAAGAAACCCCGCATACAAGCGAGGTAGCATTTCCTGTGCGCGGCCGGAGGCCGCGCACAGCCATTTACAAAAGCTCTCAAGACCTCATGGTCAAAGCCTGCTCTTTAAGACGTGATACACGCTCTTCCATGGCGGGATGAGTGGAAAACATGGACGCCATCTTGCGACCTGAGAGCGGCGAGGCGATGAACAGGTGGGCTGTGGCCTGCCCTGCTTCGCGCATGGGAACTCGCTTGACTCCTGCGTGGATTTTTTGGAGGGCGGAAGCTAGCGCCAGCGGGTCGCCGGTGATTTCGCCTGCGGCTTTGTCGGCGTGGTACTCGCGGCTGCGCGAGATGGCAAACTGTATCAACATGGCGACGATGGGGGCAACAATTGCCATCACCAGCACCACCAGTATGTTGTCGTCATCATCCCGGCTGAATCCGCCGAAGATCGCGCCCCATTTGGCAAACCATGCAATAGAACTGATAGCACCCGCCATGGTGCCGACTATGGTGCCTGTCAGGATGTCGCGGTGCAGAACATGCGCCAACTCGTGAGCCAGAACGCCTTCCAGTTCACGATCCGGCAGCATACGGTACAAACCCTCGGTAACGGCCACTGCGGCGTGTTCAGGATTGCGCCCGGTGGCAAATGCGTTGGGGGATTGAGAAGGAATTATGTAAACCTTCGGCATGGGCAAATCGGCTTTTCGAGCCAATCGCTCGACCAACTCGTACAGGCGCGGATCGTCGTTGCGGGAAATCGGCTGAGCGCGATACATGGCCAGCACCATTTTATCGGAATACCAGTAGGCAAAGAAGTTGGATACGATGGAGAACACCAAAGCGACAGCTATGCCGACCTGTCCGCCCAATGCGCCACCGACTCCCACCAACAGAAAAGTCATGGCTGCCATCAATATTCCGGTTTTCACTGCGTTCATTTCATACTCCATTCCAGACGTTGCTGACCTGTTTCAATTAAGATAATCATCAAGACCCTGCCCGGCAAGAGCATAAACAATCTTTTTAGTCCGAATTATTCGGCACAACCATCACGAGTTTATTGAGAATTTCATCTTGCCTAAGGTAATCGGCTGCGGTAATGGCTGCGGAAAATCCGCTCATTCCGAGTGCCGACCGTAAGGGAGGTGTATCGAGGGATGCTTCGATACAATTTCGCTGCGCGAAATCACTCAGCATGAGCGGTATTCCCGTGTACTTAGGAGAAATACAATTGGATTTTTCTTAGGCATTTTCTAAAAAACAAAACTCAACAAAATTGAAAATGGAATCATTATTCGTCAATAAACGCGCCAGCTTTTTTGACATAGGCTGAATGGGCATTAACATATAGATAAGGTTCAATACAGATTCGAATGGAGCGGAAGGTTTAGCGAATGAGCGACAGGCAGAAACACAGGGTTGTTATTGTGGGCGGCGGTTTCGGCGG
>CAYTHG010000083.1:0-12416 GCA_964437525.1 uncultured Myxococcales bacterium
GTAATCCATGCCACCATCAAAAGAAACAGCCGCACTGTGAATTCCGCCGACGATTTTATACAACTCCGAATTTTTTTTAAAGATGTTGAAGATATCCACCAGATTCTGAGCTTCAGCCTTACAAGCCAGATTGATATCCCTTTTCAAGTCGGTGTCTTTCTCGAACTCCCTGTACATCTCGACACCATTGAAACCGGACAACCTGTTTTTTAGACTCTTTGCAGCCTCAAGACGTGCCTGCGGCACTTCTGCTGTAACATCCACGCGGTCGCCGTCTTGGGAAAGCGCCACGTCTTTTATCTCTACCTTTTGCATTATGTAGCCTGAAGTAAGCAAATATCCCAAAGCAAGTTCACTCGTGTTCCCCGGCAGGCATTTGAAAGTGTTTATAAACTCGCCGTTCAAATACAAACTCGGTGCCTGCTCTACTATTATGTTGTCTTCGACGTCTGTGATGCATTCATTTTCAAAACGCCATACTTTTTCTTTTACGACCTGCTCCATAATTCACAACTCCTGTTCGTACAAATATATACGAACTAAAGAACCTGCCCGCAAGCAAGCTATCGAACTGCATTTAAAAATCGTTCACTTACAGTGTATGAGCCAATCAGACCGGATTTTCCGGACCAAGCGACTAAGTACAACGGGATCGTTCCCCTTCCCAATTAACTCCGAAAACAAAACATTTTCTCGGACATTGTAGAAAAGCGTCGGACGAAAGTCGAATTTTAAGTATTGCAAAATGGAGAGCGGAACACATCCGCATTGATACGGGCGATTACAGCATCAGGAAAGCGGCAATTGAAACCACAAAAGGAATACTGAAGTTGTCGTCTATCTTGATACTGAAAAGCTCGGTGACAGCACCCACGGCGGCAATGCCGATAGATGCTAAAACGATGTGAAGGGCCGAATAGCCGTCTAATGCCAGCGAGAAATAGATTATGCTTGCAGCAAAGGCAACACCGAAAAAGGTAGATGTTCCCAAATAACTTTTGTTGCGGTAGAGTTTCTTTTTGCCCCACAATTTACCGACGATGGAAGCCGCCGGATCAGCCAGACCGAGTACCAGCAACGCAACCACGACAACAGGTTTGAACGAGAACAGAATCATACTGATCGACACGGCTATCATCATGTAGGTGGAGCCGTTGGTTTTGTTGCGCTCGTGGGGACGGGAGATTAGACCGAAGACTTTTTTAAACAGAAACTCGTTCCAGGGACCGGACATGCGCCTTGTAACTTCAAGGAGAATGAAAAAAGCCGTCACAGGAAGAACGATAGCCATAGCCTGGAAGCGAGTAAGCACGAAGGTATAAAGCATTGCCATTCCCACACTGCAGAATACGTGCAGAATGTTACGCGGGTAGTTAATGGGCTTTAAGTGACCGCTTTTGACCTTGATATTGGCTCCGAAGCTCTTGATCTGCGAAAGCATCTCTTCGTAGCTCGCGGCCATGGAATCGTAGAGAGAATTCAGCTTTTTGACGTTCGGGCTTTCAGCCAGCTCCGCCTTATAAGCTTTAAGATATTCGTCTATATCGTCGAGGGTTGTAGAGAAAGCTACGCGTCTTTCTTCGTAGCCGATGGACCAGGATTTCTTTTTTTCGCTCAAAGATTCCTGCAATTCCTAGTATTTTTCCGAGAAAGAACCGCTCAATTCATTCTGAACTTCCGAAAGCCTCGCTTTAGCAGCTTCGATACGCATATCCAGTTCTTCGCAGATTTCGTGTATGCGCTTCGACCAGGTTTCGTCTTTGAGACGGGGATTCTGAATATTCGAGACGAGCCTGTGCAGCTCGGACATAATTGAATTCAGTTCTTCTCGCAGGATATCTTCATATACTACAGCAGCGCCCATCTCATACTCCTGGGTATTCGATTATTAGTACTTCCCTCTTTTACTTCTCTTCTCTTAGGGTATTTCAACAGCTTTAAATTGTAAAGAGGAACATCTCCAACTATACAGACACGTATATTAAGGCGGTTTTACCTCTTTATGTCAAGCTATTATGAAGCCAGGAAGGTAAAAGAAGTGTAAACGAGGAAAAAGCCTGCCGGCAAAGGCTATTTAACTTCCAAGCAATACTTGAAAAACGGTGTTTCGCTGCTTTTATGCGGACTTTTTATTGCCATTGGATTTTTTACCGACACTGAGGAAAAAGCCCAATGCGACCGCCAGAAGCGCGGCGGTAAATACTCGCCACTCGTCGGGCAATACAAATGTGAAAGAATTTGCTGGAACCCAGAAAAACACGAGTGTCTTCGGTATAAAAGACAGCAGAAATTTTACATCCACATGCTCTGCAAACTTATCAAGAGCAAACACCTTCCAGCGCTGACCGATTACAAAATTGAAATACTCGTGAGTAACCATCATGCCCCAACCGAACATACCAAAAACATTGAGCCAGAGTCCCTTGGAAAATGCCACCCACAAGAAGTCGGGCATAACAGGCAGACTGGCAGGCCAGAGATTGATATCGATCAAACCGTCCACGAGTATGGAGAACCCCGCGAAAACAAAGGTGAACCAGATTCCGAAGACTCCCCACACCAGACTGCGTTCGATTATAAAGTCAAGCTTCCAGTCCGAATGCGAAAGACGATGCTTGAGCAACTCGCCCAATGTCCCCAGAAGAAAGAACTTAATGAATCCCATAATAAAAGGATAGCCCTTAGTGGCCGACTCGAAGTCGTTGGTAGCCGTAATGGCAAATACGATCAAGGCAATTGAGCCAAGAATAAAAAATATCGAGAAAATACTGAACTTCTTCAACATCCGACTATCCTTCATTAAAAAAGAGGCTAAAAACAAACCTCCAAGGTGATCGCTGAGGATATTCGCACCGCTTCTCGAATAATTCAAGGTATTTTTAGACACTTCGGGGAATATCCAGTTCCCGACAAAGAGAGTTTCTTTCAGTTTGTTTCGCCATCGTTATCGCGACAAAATCCGAGGACGGCATCGACAGGCATCAAAAGTAATTGGATTCAATTACCGACTTGCCGGAGATATGCTCTTTGCTGCCGTCGGGAGCTGTGATATCCAGTTCGTATGCGCCGACATAACGGTACATGTAAGGATTGGAATAGAAAGCCTTGATAACAATGCGGATAGGCCAGCTTACCTGACCCAGCACGTCTATGGCATCGAGGAAGGTATCCATTCTTACTGTTCCCTTGACATCATAGCCGCCCGCTTTTAAAGCCACATCGAAGGCCAGGGGAATTTTGTATCCGGCTTTGTGTTTTTCCCATTCGGTCGGCGTAAACGTGAAATGCCTGATAGGGGCAATCATTTTCCCGTCTACCCCGAAGACGCCGAGCTTGTGAGATTTTTTGCCGAACTTTTTCGACATCGTCTGCTGATGAAATATGATTGAGTATTTCTCACCGTAAAGCCTCAAAGAATACCATTTGGACATTATGTCCGGCATCTTGATCGTAGACCAACCGTGATCGTGGTAACCGTTACCGGCCAGATCGAAGCTTTTGCCCTTGACGGTCAACTTGCCGCTGGTCGTTCCCCTCGGCACGTTCATGCCCAGCGTCCATTCGGACGATTTGTCTTTAAAGAATTTTACGGAACCGTCGCCGACGATCAAGGACGGCAGTTTATTCTTGATGTTCATCTGCATCTTGAATTCGGGGTAATCGATGGAAATATTATAGCTGCTGCCACCGCCCCAGGCACGGGACTTGCCGACTGTCACATCCATCTTGTCTTTCAAGGCCTTGACGCTATCGCGCTTCAGTTCCTTATGAAACCTGTAGGGTGTGCCGTCTGCATCGTAGTATTGCGCATCCAGGCGACCGTCGAAGGTTCTGAGACCAAGGTTTGTTATGGAGAGCATGGCAAACAGCACGCCGCCATCGTTTGCGTGTGCAAGGAAGAACCAGCTTTCGCCGTAGTCATTGTCGTCCTCGAACTGGGAATGCCAGCCCTGAAAACTCTGCGGGACGCGCCCCGTTTTATCAGCAGGTTCGAAAGAGAAAAAAGGCTCGGCAGCCTGCGTCAGACTGGCGGTAAACATCGCAACCACAAAGGCCATGAGACAGATTCTAATTTTCATTCCGGCACCTCTTTTTTCCTGGAATATCACCAAAACAAGAATGAATTAAGCGACAACCAGCTTATTGAAGTCGTCTACAATAAAACGTCTTTCGGCATTGCATTCAAGTGCTTTGCCATCTGCAACAACGCTCTTTAGCGTCATACCGTGAAGCTGCACATCGACGCCGTTGTATGGCAAGGCCGCACTGCCTTCAACTTTACGCTCAAGTGTCACATCGCTTCCCTGCTTGACAAGGGCAAGCTCATCTATCCTGAAATCGCCATAGCCGTCACCTGCATCGCTGTATATACGCTGCTGCGACGAAGACGGCATTTGTTCATCAAGGTACAAATGCAAGACCAGCCTGCCATCCTCTTCCATGGGAACAACGCTTCCGGCCTTGACATATACGGGTATACGCTCCAAGGGCGCATCGACCTTTATCGTCCGCCCGCCCGATTCGACAGCATCGCCGAAGAAATCGAACCAGCGTCCTTCAGGCAGATATACCTCACGTGATCTCGCGCCTTCTTCGACTATCGGCGCAACCATAATGGAATCGCCCAGCATGAACTGATCTTCGATTCCCAGAAGTTCTTTATTGCCTTCGTCATTCCACCACAAGGGACGCACAAGCGGAATACCGCTTTTTGAAGTTTCCCAGGCCAGCGTATACCAGTAGGGCATAAGCTTGTATCGCAGCTTCATGTATTCACGCACGATAGAGGTTGTCGGCTCACCCAGCGACCACGGTTCGCGCCGCTTGACAAAAACCGCCGAATGCGTGCGGAAGAAGGGAAAAAACGCTCCGGCCTGCATCCAGCGTGTGTATAGCTCGGCTGTCGGATCACCGTTGAATCCTCCGATATCCGGGCCGGTATAGGGCACGCCCGAGAGACTCAGCATCAGAATTTGCTTGATGCTTTGCGAAAGCGTCCACCAAGTCGCGCCGCAGTCGCCCGTCCAGTTCCAGGCATAACGCTGTATGCCCGCCCAACCCGAGCGAGTCAGGAGCCAGGGACGTTTGTCTTTTCGCAAGAGCTTCAAGCTCTCATATGCTGCACGGTTTTCCTGCAAGGCGTACAGGTTGTGGGCTTCGTCGTGATCACCCTTGGCACCATCCAGCTCATGCTGCGTGTGACGCGGAAGCGTCGGATAACCTTGAATCGCAAACACCGCCGGCTCGTTCATGTCGTGCCAAATGCCGGAAAGCCCCCAATCGACAAACGTTTTGTATTGAGCGCCCCACCATTCACGCGCTTTGGGATCGGTAAAATCAGGGAAGGCGCAAGTGCCCGGCCAGACTGGACCTGTGGCAAGCTGGCCATCTGGCAGACGGCAGAACATATCGCCTTTGACACCTTCTTTGTAAACCTCGAATTCTGGATCGACCTTGACACCGATGTCATTGATGGCTACCAGCTTGACGCCACGCTCTGAAAGTTCGCCGCTTAATTTTGCAAGATCGGGAAAACGTTCTTTGTCCACCGTAAAGACTCGATAGCCGTCCATGTAGTGGATATCAAGATGTAACGCCCCTAAAGGCATATCGTTTTTTTCAAAACCTTCGACGACTTCGCGCACCTGTTCTTGGTTGAGGTAACTCCAGCGCGACTGGTGATAGCCTAAGGCCCACTTGGGAGGCATGGCGGGACGTCCGGTCAGTTGACTATAGCGCGCCATACTGCGGGTTAGCGGTCCGGGCGAAAGGTAGTAGCGCAAAGCTCCGCCGTTAAAGACGGCTTCGGCTTTTTCGTTGAAAGAAAATGCCGAGAAGAAGCTGTTTTCATAGTAGGCAAGATAACTGCCGTTTTCATGCACACCGGAATAGACAGGCACCGAAAGATAAATGGGATCTTTGCCGTGACCGTAATCTCCCAAGGGCTCGGTATTCCAAAGCCTGAAGGTTCCGCCGCGCAAGTTCAAGGCGTGGTTACGCTGCCCCAGACCGAAGATACGTTCTTCATCATGCAGAGCGGCGCTGTGCTTCCAGACATCTCCTTGACGCAGAGGCGGGTCTTCTTGACGTATCGACTTGCCGTCTTTATCAAGAAGCTTCACGGAACCGTCGGATGCAAATTGCAAAGTCATCTCGGAAGTAGAGAAACACCACTGGCCTTGGGACTCGCTTATATCAAGCGTAAAGTCTGGCCAGTCGGCATCGCACACGGTATAAGGCACTGGCAACTTGCCGGGCTGCCATGTAATACGAACTACATCGGCAGCTAAAAAGACAACTTCCGCCGTGGCGTTTTCAAACTCGAACGCCCTGCCCTGCTCCAGTTCTTCGACCTTTAGAAGCTTTCCCGGAGCATCTCCCGAATCAAGCGATACTAAAGGCTTCTTCAAACCGGCCTTGCGTTCCATGCGGCTTTTGACAGGCCCGTATTTCAGGGTCAGGAAGATATTCTTCCCGCCCAGAAGATACAAAGCTTTAACGGCATCCCAAACTTTCAAGACGCACCTCCCTACTCAAAAACTATTTCTTCTCTTCAACAACCACATCCTGATCCGGGCCGTCCATAGTCGGAGTGTGGCAAAGCCAGGTTGTATCGTCGTCCGTGCTGATCTTGATGCTGTTGATATCCGTTCCGCAGTTTTTCTCACTATGTCCAAGATCTATCAAATCTTTACAACTGGCATCATCCACCATTCTCAAGATACGCATATAGGAACGATTAGAATCTTTATAAAGATTGCTTGTCACGTCTTGCAGGAGACTGTCTTTGCTGGCTCCGAGCATGTATTGCTCGGAATCGTTCTTTAAAGAACCTTTCATCTTCTCGACCTTGCCGTCCGCGTTCATCGTTAGAATTTCCATCTCTCCCGAGATGTGGAAACGAACAGACTGGTACACTTCGCCGGTCAGAGTACCGTTCATGACAGAAGTCATGCCGGGCTTGCCGTCCCTGTCCTGATCCCACTCACCTTCAAGATTTTCTGCCGTGGGAAGCGGATCGTTCTCGGGATCGTCCAGTCTGGCACCGCGAACTTCAAGATAGGTGGAAGTATCGATTTTGCTGCCTATATCGATTTTATCGGGCTGTGCATCCCAATGGTGCAATGGCAAAGACAGGCTATAGATCTTAGGAACTTCCATCCAGGCCAGATTGTCAAAGGCGGTGACGTGGTCTCTGGTGGGATCGCCCTTCAACTCCGCGAAGTTGTGCATTTCTTGGTTGCAATATTTTCCGTCCATCTCTACACCATCAGCCGTCGGCCTGATACGGAACAGGAAAAGGTGGATATTAGTGGTATTCTGACAATTCACCAGAGGAAATCCACAGTTGGTGAAAGCCGTCTCTAAAAGAACTCCGTAAACGCCGGTAATTTTTTCATACTCCGGGTTCTCGCCCACATGTTCACCCCAGTCGGGGCCGTCATCCTTCATGACGCAACTGCCATAAGTTGGGTCGTCGGCGAAGAAGTTAGCCTCGGGATCGACATCCTCCGGCAGTTTGCATTCCCAACCGTAGCCGTGGTAGGCGCAGGACGAATCGTTGTAGCACCACTTGATACACAGCTTGCGAGCGTCATCTTCCTGGCAAATATGCCCATCGCCCAAAGACTTGCAGTCCTCGTCCTGTTCGCATTGGATGGTACAGATACCACCGGGGCTACAGACATAATTTTCACCGAACAGATCCAGGCAATCCTGGTCTTCTTCACATTGCGTGACTGTCGACACCACACAACGCTCATCGACTTCCTGATCGACGGGAATACATCCACCACACTCGGAACATTTGTATGTCGGGTCGGGCAAATCGGCTTCCTTAAAAGTCAAACCTTGAGCCTTAGCTGTCTCCCAAGCCTGCTTTGCGGCTTCGTCGTAGAAATAGCAATCGCGGCTGATGGCGCATTCTGCATAGCAGACTCCCTTGTCGTTACAATAGCGACCGGCACTGCAATCGGCAGAAGTCTCACAGGTTTCATATTCGCCCTGACTGTTCTTGAACTCGGCTCCGTCTTCTTTGCTGCACGCTGAGAACAGCATAAGGGCAAGAACCGCTATCGATAATGCAACGAAGATTTTCTGCATCTTATCTTCTCCTTTTGTTAAACGCGGCTTGACCATGATTAAAACTCATAACGCATGTTGAAACTTGCAAGAACCATATAGCCACCAATCTTGTACCCAGGATAACCGGGGTTGTTGGTCTGCAAGCCCTGAGCCTCCGGTATCGGCAAATCGCCAATGATGGAAGTGGCATCATCGGGAAATTCATCGACTATCATACTCGGATCTTTGTACACTTTGCGCTCCATCATATGCCAGTACTGCAGGCCCACATCGACACCGAAATGCTGTTCAAAAACAACGAAGTCCAGCTTGTGACCGACAGAACCCATGAATTTATCGGAGTCGGCATAGTTGGTGCGGCCTATCTGGGCCGGAACCGGAGTAGGCTGATAACCGAATCCGGTCAGCACTTCACCGGTCAAGGCTTCGCTCGAATAGTATTCATACTGACCGCTCCAGGCAACGGACACGGTGTCTTTGAATTTAAACTGGCTATCATTGCCTATAAGTGGATCGGCATAAAATGGCGATGTCGGGAAGTGCGCGGCTTCCTCCGGTTTCTCATGGTGGTTGTCGAGATACCAGTGCCACATGTTCCATGTCACCGTAGCCTGAGTGGTAAAACCTCTGAATTTGAATCCTACAGAACCGGCAAGTTCCATAGGTTCATAATCCAAGGCCAGAGCGGAAGTCTGGTTGGCAAGCTTGGGAACGGTGTAGTTATTGCTGGTTTCGTGCAACTGCCACAAACCCATCTGGCCACCGCCCGTAATATCCATATAAGACCAGTGTCTCCATGTCAGACCAAAAGCCATCCATTCCAGAGGTTGAGCCTGTATACCGACTATCGGCTTCAGCGCCAGAGATATCTCGGCCCTGTTGTTGATAAGCGAGTAATCCTGAACGGTAGCATCCGGCATGTAAATATCGACAGTAGCGACAGTGGACATTCCTATTTTGAGTGAAACACCGAAGCTCAAAAAATCCCAAGGCGCATAAGAGATCCCCATCACGCCGTCTATCATCTTGCCCCATTCGCCGAAGTTGGAGAAATGGGCCTGGTTTGAGAAATACTGCTCGTTCTCGGTTGCGAAATGCGTATTGGTTTTGACGATTTGCAAACTGTCTATGGGAATCATCATAACGCTTCCAAAACGCAAGCCTTTAATGGGCAGTTTCATCACGCTGCCGAAGCTTACATACGCATAAGGATCGTCAACATTGGTATTGCTGCGCTTGTTTTTCAACTCAACCGTAGGCAATGCCAGATCCTGCTGATCCTGCTCTGTTCCGATTTTGGAAGTATAAATGGTGATCGGCACATCGGATGCCGCCGACTTATCGAACAGGGTGACATTGAAATTGGGTTTCCAGAAGGTTATGCCGATAAAAAACATACTCCTGTCCGGAAGACGGGAAATAAGCGCAGGGTTGGTGTAGAGAACACCCGGCCCGTCTCCATAACTAACATTGCTATTAGCCGTTGCCTGAGTAGCCGAATCGTAACCTATCTCCCTAAATGGCCCGGCATAAGCCGTTGAGATAAGCACCAACATCATGGAGAAGATCAGGAATAATTCCTGAATCCATGTACTTCTGTAAGATCCTCTCCGACACTTATTCATGCGCCCTCCTTCCGGCAATGAAATGCAATTCTCTGTATTTGGTAAAATTGGACTGATAGATTTGAAACCAAGCTTAAACATCCACCCCTGCTTGCTCTAACTATGGATTTTTATTCAGAAAGAGAATATCCATAAAATGCTGCATTTACAAGATTTTTATTGTGGGAAAAATTTGCACAAAACCATAACTTGCTCTTCAGTCTCGTTTGGATTCGAAAAGCATCCAAGAACGGGATTATTCGTCGTTTTTTATGAAATCACGAAGAACGCGACTGGTCGCTACATCCCGGCAGTCTGCGGTGTGTTTTCAAACCGTTCCAAGATATCCACTTTCGAGGATATGAGAGGTTTGTATATTTGGCGATTATAGTTTGTTTAATAAGAGAGGAAATTCGGAGTTTATTCACAGAGAACTATTGACTGCAAGCTTTCCCGGAACTCTGCATCATACCGACAAAGCTTTTCAGCAATTCGTTTTTTTCGCTGCCTTTTTTATAGGCTCGATATGTGCAACGGCTCAAAGACATGCCCTCAATCTTTATTTCTTTCAGATCCCCATGCCTCAACTCGTCTTCGACAACCAACTTTGGAAGGAAGGTAACGCCAAGGCCTGCCCGGGCAAAGTTCTTCAAGATTGTCAGTTGCTCGATTTCAATGAAGACATTCAAATCTTTTGCAGAGACCCCTTTTTCGTGCAAGCCCTTAGTGATGGTTTCATGCAAGCCCGGATCTTTGGAATGCCACAGGATGGGATAATCGAAGATATCTTTGACATTGATTTTGTCGGGCCATTCTTTTTCTCCGGAGCCAACGAGGATGATCTGATCGTTATAGCAATCCTCGATTGCAATTTTTTTGTTTCTGATTCTATAGCCCACAAAAGCCAGATCCAACTCATCGTTTATGAGCTTCTCGACAACCTCTTCCTGACCACATTCTTCATAGATGAAAATAACGTCCGGATTCGTTTTGCGGAATTCGGCTATCTTCCAAGGCACACGAAAAGCACAGGTGAGCGCATCTCCGGCCAGTCGTATTCGATGAGAAATCGTCTTCGAGACAGAAGCGATGTCGTTTTTCAGCATTTGTGACTTTTTGTTCAATTCACGAGCTTGTTTGTATAACAGACTTCCCTCTTCCGTGAGAGAAATGCTTCTGCCATGTCTCTTGAACAGCTTGACGCCGTATTCTTTTTCAAGAGTGTCGATATGAAAACTCACAGAAGATGTGCTCATAGAAAGTCGCAAGGCAGCCTTGCTGAAACTTTTGTAATCCGCAACTGTAAGAAATATTTTGACTTTCTGAGACAACATATCGTTTTACCACTTCCTCTGCATTACATACTGCAAAAACAATCAAACAACCACTCTAAATCGAAAACAGCCAGCAATGTATAGAGTATCCTCCACCCCCCCCTTGTCATTTGTAATATCGTTTATTTGTTAAAAATTCAATATTTTTTATAAAAATATTCCAAAAGCGAAAAAGTCTTCCAAGAAAACGGGGCAGGAATACGGGTACACAAATGAACAATATCGACCACAATGTCAGGAAAACACGAACGGTTACGAAGGAGAAACCTAGAATTCACCCTAATAAAATTTCTATCGCCAGAAGTCAGATAGCCTTTTCTTCACATGGCTTCGCCCGCGACTTCGTGCATTCCTTCCCATTGCGACTTACCATGCTCGTCTATCTAACTTCGGTCCAGTTTCATACCAGCAGGATAAGCTCTCAATATTCATCCCAGGCCCGAATATCAAGTTCATCCGGGTTCACTTGATCTAAAGCCCTGACAACTGCATCCGCCAACTGCGCGTTGGTGAAAAGAGGAATACCCAGATCGACGGCGTTGCGCCTGATCGCGTAACCGGCCTCGATTTCCTCTTCGGTGTATTCCTTGGGGATATTTATCACCATGTCGATTTTACCTTCAAGCATGTAATCGACAATACTCGAAGATTTATCTTCATGTATCTTGTGAAGCGTCTCGGCTTCGATACCTTTGCCCTGCAAGAATTCTGAGGTTCCCATGGTGGCAAATATCCGCAAACCCTTTTTCGCCAATATTTTAGCCGATTCCACAAAAGCCAATTTGTCTTTCTGGCGACCGATAGAAAGCAGCACACCCTTTTCAGGAGGAACAAAACCTGTTGCCAAAAGCGACTTCATCAAAGCCTCGGGCCAGTCGTCGCCAAAACAGGCAACTTCGCCGGTACTTGCCATTTCCACACCCAAGGTGGGATCGGCACCTGCCAGTCGCGAAAAGCTGAACTGTGGAGCCTTTACCGCAATGTAGTCAAGATCTATGGAATTGACCTTAACCGGCTTTTTAACGCCCAGCATTCTCTGAACGGCAATCTCTATAAAGTTGGATTTCGTCACCTTGGAAACAAAGGGGAAACTTCGCGAAGCCCTGAGGTTCAATTCAATTACCTTGACCATGTTGTTGCGAGCCAGAAACTGCATATTGAAAGGTCCAGTAATCTCCAGCTCTTGCGAGATCTTGGAGGCTATCTTTTTTATCTTACGCAAAGTCCTCAAGTAGATTTTCTGGGCAGGCAAAAGCAGAGTCGCATCACCCGAATGCACTCCGGCGTTCTCGGCATGTTCGCTGATGGCATAGGCCACCAGTTTTCCGTGATCGGCCACGGCGTCTATTTCTATTTCTTTTGAATCCATTTCGTATTTGCTGGTAACGACAGG
>CAYTHG010000084.1:0-12410 GCA_964437525.1 uncultured Myxococcales bacterium
CCTGCCAAAAAATGAAAAACGCTTCCTTGAACCTAAAGTGAACAAGTTCAAACAGAACAACAATGCAAAAACGCCAGCCAACGAAGAAACTCCAGCACCCGAATCCAGCGAGGAAGAATAGATCATGAAAAACGTCAAAGCTGGAGACCGTATCCGCTTGATCCATATGCCCGATGACCCAGATCCCATTCCAGCGGGATCCGAGGGGTTGGTTATTGATGTTACGGACGGCCCACTTGCCCAGATCACCGTCGATTGGATCGGTATGAACCGAACACTGACTCTTATCCCCGGAGTGGATCGCTTTGAAATCATTGACCACAAGGAATAAACCATGCGGATGACCGACGCCATCAATCGCTTCCTGATCTTCCTCGAAGCCAACGGACGCAGCCCGCGCACCATCGACGGATACAGACGAGATCTGAATATGCTGCTCGCCTTCACCGGCGACGTGGACCTGGTGGACTTCACATCCGACCGGGTCCACGCATTCCTGATCTCGGAGCCAGTACGACTGCGCCAAGACGGAAAGCCCCGAGCAGCCGTCACCGTCAATCGCACCAAGGCGGCGGTCAAATCCTTCGGGCGCTACTTGGCCCAGGCCGGTCTGGTAGATCGCGATCCTGCCGGAACCATCGAGATTCGTCGAGCAGACCGCAACTCGCCAAGCGTCCTGACCGAGCCGGAGAGAAAGCGTCTGCTTCGGGAATTGGCTTCGAGAAAGGGAACGGCGCCCGCGCGTGACCGGGTAATGGCCAGCATGATGCTCGGCACAGGACTCCGTCTTTCCGAACTGGTCGGCCTGGACATCGCCAATGTGGACCTGGAGACCAAGCATATCTTGATCCATGCCAAGGGCGGACGCACGGAAACGCGCTTTATCAACTCCGATCTGCGTCGAGTGCTGCGCAAGTATCTGCGGGTCCGGACCGACATGCCCACCCATTCGACGGCTCTGTTTCTCTCGAACCGATCCACGCGGATTTCTACCAGACAAGTCCAGACGCGTTTCAAACAGTGGCTGGCCTGGTCGGGTATAGACCGGTCCGGATTGACGGTTCATTCCCTTCGCCACACCTTCGGCACTCGGCTGTACCGCAAGACCAAGGATCTGGTGCTCGTCGGCAAGGCGATGGGGCACAGGACGATGGAGGCCACACGAATTTATGTTCACTCCAGCGAAGATGATCTCGAGGATGCCCTGGAATTGCTGTAGGACATTCCTGAAATCCCTGCTTGACAACCGTTCCTGATAGGCGCACAATAGGAACACGAATAGGAGGTGATTCGATATGTCGAAAGCCCGCTTAAATATAAGTCTTGATCCTGACCTAGTCGACTTCGTCAAGCTGTTTGCTTCAGAGAATCGCACGACCGTGGCGGATGTCTTTACGCAATACATTCTCTCGCTGAAGAGACACTCCCAAGGTGATCCAACGGAGATGATCCTGTCCAACCCAGCTTTTCGCGAAGCGATGGAGGATACCAAAAAACGACTGCAAGATGGGTCCGCTAAATGGCACAGCATGGATGAGGTCTTCGGCAACTGATGGAGGCGCGCTTTGAAAAAGCCTTCGTCAAGGCCCTGAAGAAACACGCCGCCATCAAGAAGCAGATAGAGGCCAAGGTCAAACAGATCATGGCTCACCCTATTGAGATGGGCGAACCGATCAAGGGATATTTCCGAGGCTTTTACTCCTGCCCAGTGAAACGGGATTTCATTCTCATCTACCTGTACTGCGAGGCCTGCCGTAAGAAAGGCGACGACGCCTTCGTCCTCTGCTCCGACTGCACCGAGACGCCTGACGCCACCATCAAGTTCGTGCTGATGGGGCCACATGATCAGACCTACGGAATCAAGTAGACGACCACCCACCGTTATTGGATTATCCACCCAAATCGCCACATCTGGACCACTTGACAATTCTCTGTCCTGCATGTCTGCGTTTTGCATCTTTGTCCGCATTATGCCGTTTCCCTGTCCGCGTTTTGACAGTGCGCGACTATTAAGCAACTGGATACCTGTTTGTTATCACTGTTAAAATAGTCGCTGTAGTGGGTGCTCGGAATATCGTCCAAGTCGTCTTGGACGACGAAACAGACAATCCCACCACTCGTGATTGCGCATAGTTGGCGCATTCGAGCAGGCGTCTTTAACGACGTTCTTTTCGCGCTTTTCACTAAACGCGTTGAATTTACACGGATAATTCTGCAAAAATTGATTACAAGTCGGATCAGTGCTATAGTGGTTTTGGAAAGGAGGTACTGCCATGCAGACCGCAGAACAAATTTTGGATGCGATGAAACATCTGTCGCAGAGTGAACTGAAGCAGATGAAAGAGCGTCTGGAAATAATGCTCGATGAAAAATGGGAGCCACCAGTAAAACGAGGCGACCGAATTCGGGCATTAGCTGGAGCAGCTCATGTAGGCAGAGTCCTTGATCCTCTTCCGAGCCGTGAGTCGATTTATGGGGAAGCCAGCGAATGAAAGTTTTTATAGACTCAAACATACTTGTTTCCCATCTGATTTATGAGCATCCCCATCATGAAAAAGCGGTTACTATCTTGAATCAACTGCTTGACGATGAAGCTACGTTGGTTCTTTCTCCGCAGATAATCGGTGAGGCGTATGCCATATCGACATCTCCCAAACGTGTCGAGAAACCCTTGTCGCTGGAACAATTTCAGTCGATGGTGCTCTCTTTTTTGTCCGACCCGGCGGTTGATTTTGTCTCCCCCGGAATTCACGCTATGCGACTTGCCTTGGAAACCGGGGTAAAAACAAATGCTATTTCCTACAAGATTTTTGACTTGATTTTGTATGGCACCATGCTCGAACACGGCATCACCAAGATTGCTACCATTAACGTCAAACACTTCCGCAACCTCGAAGGCATTGAACTGGTTCCGATTCCTTAAATTCACTCCCCATCCTCAACTTTCTCCACTTTCACATCGATCACGTCCAGATCATGGGCCAGCGCGTTGACCGGCTTCGGACCTTCCACGGCGCGCACTTTCATCAAGAGCGCCGCTACCACTTCGGCAGGCGAGTTACCGGTTAGTCCAGTATTGTCTTTGCTGGCGCGGGTGGCTTTGAGTTCGCGCAGGTGATCCATGACCAGACGGCTCAGATGTGTCAGAGCATCAGGCGGTGCTCCCTTCTCCAAGGCCACATCGAACTTCGCCGACACCGCCGCTAACTGGTGGATCAACCTCTCATCCGCAGCCGACAGGTTGGTGGAACCCAACTCCTGCTCAAATCTTGCCTTGATTGCTTCATAGCGATCTTGCTCGTCGGGTAGCATTCTGGGAGAGTAGGCTCCGTGTTTGAGCGCGTTGTGGTTGCCCTTGGGAGGCGGCCCTCCTGATCCTTTCGGCTTCGGACTTCCTTTGGGGCGGCCTTTGCCTGTCTTTTTGCCAACTGCTCCACCGCCATGAAACTTGCAATAGTCGCTTCCCTCGACCGCAGGCATCTTGCATGGCTCACCTTCATGACCCTTGCTTCGTTTAAAGCCTTTACAGATACGTTTTTCATTCTTGATTGGTGTTTTCAACGGCAATTCTCCTCTGTTTCGGACCGCGAGGAATAGCTCGCCGCCCTATGTTTCTTCAAAATACGCCGCACTTGTCGATCGGAGATAAACAGCCGATCAGCGATAGCTGCAGCCGTAAAGCCCTGCTCGGCCAGTGTGGCGACATAGTCATTCCGCTTTTGTCGATTTATGGTCTCCCGTGATGGCAGCCACAGTGTGAGCGCCCGACCGTCGACCAGTTCAGATATCTGCAGAAGCAGATCTTCCGGCAGGATTTCAACTGCATTCAGATGGCGTCCATTTACCATTTCATCGTCTCCGTCTTATCTACGAAAGATCCATCTGCTTCGTAGATATGTCGTTCGATGGGCAGGGTGTTATCCAAGCCGTCAACAAAAGCCTTGCGATCGGAATCGTTGTCACTGGTCGTGATGTAATCCGGGCAGGCATCGAGGGTACGGCGGTCCATGTTGTGGTAGTCGACCAGGGCTTCTTTACCGTTTCGTAGCCAATGCCCTTGGGCGCAGCGGGCTTTCATGATGTAGCGACCGGTGGCGCTTATTTCGCGTACCAGTTTGCAGTTGGCACACTCGGCGCAGTAGATACGATTGGGTTTCTTAAGTTTAGGCATATGGGTTTCTCCATCGGAAAAATAGCGAGTGTCCTCCGCTGCAGATCACTTCGATTTTTTCTTGAGTTACCAGGCCGATGCGCTGGCCTGGTTCAATGAAACAGACGATTCCGTAATCCTGGCCGACGAGTTTGTATCGACCGCGATTTTGATAAAGTCGAGCTTCTGACCAACCGGCGGCTATAGCTTCGTCACGGATTCGGTCGACTTCAGCAAGTGCGTGACGATAGACTTGCTGGGTGAATGTTAGCTCCGGGTGATCGCCGGTCGGGTATTCGTAATTTTCAACATAGACAGGGGGGGGCATGGTTTTGTCGGTAGTCTCACCGGATTGACCTTTTGCAGGCGACCGTAGTCCTACATAGCTTTTACCATCGAAGGTTTCGACTGCATGTTTGATGGCATCCTCACCGAACAGATCGAGCGCCAGATCGCGTACCGTCATGAATCGGGCCTTGAGAGCGGCGAAAGTTTCCGGGGTCAATTTCTTCTTTGCAATGACCATCCGAGAACGAAGCCATGCGTAGTACTCCGGGCAGAGGCGTCGATAGGCTTTGCCATTGATCTCGAAGTCCGTATCTTGACTATCTGCTGTGGCCCTGGTTTCGATTTCGAGGGCTACCGAGACGTAGGGGACGACTTTGCAGGAGTTGTCGTTGTCAGATGGTTCACAGACCGTATTTCCAGTACACGCGGTGGATTGATCGTCCGCGTCTTTCAGATAGTTCTGCATGGAGCGAAGGAGGCTCATGATTGCCTCCGATCCGCAACTTTACGGGGGTTCCGGGGGTAGACCTGTTGATTTACGGGGGTTGAAAACGCTACCACCGGGAAGCTATCTATCTGTATTTCTTGTACTATTAGAGAGAAGTATAAATATTTACGGTGGTTACGGTGGTTATAATAATACGTCCTCATGTAAGAGGGGTTACGCACACGTTTATATATACGTGTATGCGCGTATGCGTGGGGGGGTGCATCTTTTTCCGACAAACCACCGTAACCCCCGTAAGTGAGGAAATAATGCAATAATATCAACGAGTAAACTCCCCGGTGGTAGCTCCGGTGTTTGCCAGATTTACGGGTGTTACCCCCGGAAGCGATGGCGAAATTAATTTTCATAGGCACATCCCTTTTGTGAAACGTTGTAATTGTAGGTTTTTCTGTCAGAGTTGTAGATCCACTCGATTTCAAACCCGGCATCACGTATTACCTGCAGGTCATTGCGTAGACGGGAGGACAGTTGCCTGGCCGTTTTCATTTTCCAGTTAAGGCCGAAGTCCCCCGAAATCCGGTTGAGCGCCGTTAGAAGTTTTCCGGCGGGTAATGGATTCAGATGTTCCTCATCATCGAAATGCACCAGGTAACGTTCGGTAAAACGATCAACGTGGCTGGGCTTGTTGTGAAACTCAAAAGAGGTGTTTTCATCCATTTCACAGGCCACCTGATAGGCATTGAACAAAGCCTCGAGGGCGGCAGATATGGGGTTGGATTCCCTCGCCGTCTCCCTGCTCGTTTTATTGAGGCTCTCAATCTGGGCGATAAACTCCGGATGAATCTCCTCGGTCCATTTGTCTAAATTAGTGTCCGTCTCTCCGGTCAACATGATCAGGTAGGCCAGTGAGAGGAAGTCGTTACAACGGCGTTTATCGTGATCGCCGAGCTTGCTTTGCAGCGCGGTCATCACCCGCTTGCGCCGACCATCACGGATCATGCGCAAGACCATGGCGGTACGTTTCATGATGGCCGACAGGAGTTTGTTCCTGTGTTTGGCCAATTCGGCGATGACCTCATTTTCTAAAAAGCCGTCCTGGCGCTGATACTCCCGGTCGAAATTGATGGTGAAAGTGCGCGACAGGATCTCGGTCAACTCGCCCTTAAGCGGCTCGATGCCTGTGGTGTTGATCAGGCACTTGATCTGCTCGGAGACATTTTCACTGTCTGTACCGCTTTTACGTTTCTCGCGCGCTATACCGGTAATACCGGTCAGCATGAATTCCGTCAGGCCATCGGTCATCTGCATGGCCTCGATGTTGTCCAGTGACAGCAAGGGATTTTTTGAGCCATCGGTATAGTTGGCGGCCAGCGTGGCGACCTTCTGCTGGGGCGAGCCGTAGATTAGTGTGGTGATGAGCTTGGCAGCCGTGGTTTTACCGGAGCTGCTGCTGCCCTCAAAACGGGTCATGGGTTTGGTGCCGGAGTAATCGATCAGCAGGAAGCAGGAAATCCAGGAGAGAATCAAATAGCGATCGGGCTTGGGACAACTGAAATTGTCGATCAGACATTCTGTAAATAATCGGTCAGTGACACTTAAATTTACATCCGGGTCATAGTGGATCGGGTCGATCTTGTCCGAGTATTTCAAGACCACCTTGTCCGAATTGGCTCCATTCTGCAGGATTTCCACGCCCTCTGGCGTAATCTTGGCGATCTCATGTTCTTTGTTATTGAGGTTGAACCAGAGGGTATGATTTGCCAGATCCGTATGCAGCCAAGATAGATCCTCGCGTTCCTCACCATGGATGACGGATAAATTGGCAAAGGTGTCGAAGAAGATACGCCCATTGGTGGTGGTGCTCAAAAGACCGGTCTGCCGGTACATCATCGCGGAGAACAGTCGCTTCTCCCCACGGATGCCCGAGTCCATCCAGTAGATGTGGTTCTCGAAAACCATGAAGGGGTGGCCACCGCGTGTTTTGAAAAACATGGCCCCGTTGTGTGTGAACCACTCGAAAGCCGCCTCGGCCACCTTTGAGAAGTCGGGGGCTCCTTTGTCGGCAAATTGGGCGAAGATTGTTTCCTCGACCAGAGCCAGACAGGAGCCCGGTGGCGCGGAGGAAGTCCTTCGCGGTCGTTGGTGTTGCTGCTTCTCGGCCTTGCGGGCAGCTTTGGCATTGTTGATCTGCCTGCGCAGGGTGGCGGCGGAAACATTCTTGCCAACCTTCTCGCGAATGGCCGTGATAAGCCGTTCTTGCTCCAGCGGGGAAAGCTCCGCGACCTCGTAGAGCAGCGTACCGAGGATTTTGTTACGATCCTCCTCGGAGGTGTTTTCGGTGATCCGGTCCAGGCCGAACTCCATCGGGGGCCGGGAAACATCCAACAGGGTTTGAAAGTCTTCGGCGCTATGACCGGAGGCGAAGTAGTCGTTGACATCGATTTTGTCCAAACCATCCGGGCGCGGTAACGTGACGATCTTGACTGTGATCTTGTGTTTCGCCAACTCACCCGCTGTGGCAAAAGCACCTTTCAGACCGGCCTCGGATACCTCGTTGTCCTGGCAGATATAAACCGTATCGATGTGTTTCAGGCGGCGGGCTACCCGCTCAACGTCATTTTTTCTGATGCGTGTGGTCACCGGGCTGATGGCCGTAAATCCCTTGTCCATCAGCGCGATGCAGTCGGTGACACCTTCAGTGAGGATGATGGTCTTGTTTTCAGTATTGCCAAGCCGGGTGAAGGCGTCCTCGTTGTAGAGCAGCGAGTTGTCGATGAATGGCGCGATATGCTTGCGGGCGTGCTCATCATGCACCGGCAGCTTCTTGTACTTGCCTTTCTCCCAATTATCGTCCGAGGTCCAGGGCGTGCTTCGACCGATCATGAATGCCACGCGACCACGACTCCAGTAGGGAAAGACGATGCGATTTTTAAAAAACGGGAACAGGCCGTCGTTGCTGGTGGGTGAGAAAGCTCCTGTGGCAGCCAGCACCCGGGGAGAGAAATCCTGCTTCAGCGTTGTGATGATTCCTTGGTCGGATGCGTTTGCTTCGTTGTCGGCATAGCCAATCAACAGGCGGTCGATCAACTCATCCGATATGGCGTAATGGGACTTGAGCCAGGCCAGAGCCTCTGGATTCGATCTCAGACGTTGGTGGTAGAACGTTGCCAAGGCCGTGAGTGCCGCTTTGACACGAAACTCAAATGCCGCATCGCTCTCCGTTTTGACCAATCCGTCACGGGAGAGGCCATAACTGGAGAGCGGTGGCAGCCCCGCCTTGGCTGCCAGGTAATCACGTGCCTTTCGATGGGAATCGGGCATCTCACCGGATTGGCCGGTGGTGGCGTGCCCCGACTGGATAAACTCCACCAGTTGCAGCACATCGCCCCCCTTGGCGCAGCCGAAGCAGTACCAAGCTTGTTTGTCGAGCATGATATGCAACGAGCGCTTTGATTGGCTCTGATGATTGGGACAATCGCATTGCCATAACCGCTCGCTCTTCTCGATAATGCGGGGGCCGAGAAGTTCCTCTGCCACCTGTCCGATATCGACTTCGGTAATCTGGCGATAGTAGTTTTTTACATCCGGGGCGCTATTCTGCATTGGTGCTTCTCTGTGTCCATTGCTCGCCCAATCCCATGAACGTGCGGCGTTTGTCGGTCAGGTTCTTCTTGGCGCAGTTGGAAATTCCCCAGCGATCACCCAGAATGATCGCCGTTTTCTGTGCACGGCTGGCGGCGGTGTAGAAGATATTGCGGTGCAGCATGAAGGAGTGCGATTTGTGGATGATGGCTATCACACAGGGAAACTCGGAGCCCTGGCTCTTATGGGTTGTGATAACGTAAGCCAGCTTGAGATACTTGATGTTGTTCGATCCGGCCTCGAACTCAACGTCCTCACCATCAAAATCCACCACCAGATCGCCCGAGGATGAAACGCTTTTCACGAAACCCACGGCACCGTTCATGACACCCAACTGGTAGTCATTACGCGTTTGGATCAACTTGTCGTGCGGGTAGAAGCGTGGGCCGTACTTGTTCGGCTTGGCATCCACACCGAAGAGCTTGCGCTGCACGAGATGCTGCAGGGCGGCATTTAAAGCCACGGTGCCGAGCGGTCCCTTGTGAGTGGGTGTTAGCACTTGTACGTCTCGTAAAAGATCGAACCCGAGTTTCTGGAGCTTGGAATTGAAGGCATCGAGAATCGTGTGAAACACCGCAGCGGCATCTTTGAGATTATTGGCCAGATACCACTCGCGAGGTTTGGATCCGCGTGGCGCAGAGGTGGGTCGCACTTCGCCTTTCAACAGCGCTGAGCAGTTTTCTTTGAGTTCACCGGCCTGACGGACGACAAGATTCAGGACGGTCACCGGAATGGGACGTTCGTGAATCAGATCGCGCAGCACATTTCCGGGACCGACCGGGGGCAATTGATTGTGATCGCCCACCAGGATGACCGCTGTACGTGACAGGTCCAGTGCCCGAAAGAGGTGATAGAGTAAAGGCACATCGGCCATTGAGACTTCATCAAGCACCAGGATATCCGTGTCCACCGAATCGTTTTCATCCAGGGCGAATCCGTGGCCATCGTAGCCAAGCAAGCGATGAACCGTCATCGCATCATGGCCGGTGACCTGCTCAAGGCGTTTGGCGGCCTTTCCGGTTGGAGCACAGAGCGTGACCGACAACTCGCATTCGCGGGCAATGGTCGTCAGGCAGGAGACCGCATAGGTTTTTCCTGTACCCCCGGATCCGGAGATCACACTGATACCGAACTCCATGGCGCGTCGGATGGCGAGTCGCTGACTATCATTGAGGCTCGGACCATATCGGTCCAGCAACCCGTCGAGATCGCTTTTGCCAAAATGAGGATTATCGCGTTTTACAAAAACCGACAATAGCGAACGCTCCATCCTGAACATGGATGGCAGCGAAACCAGAAAAGCACCGGTTACGGATTCACAATGCAAGTTGCCGCGATCAATTAGACCGTCAAGCTCACGCTCGATCAAATCCCGGCTGTCGAGGGAATCAAGGATCAACAGATCATTGGCCTTCTCAACCAGTTCCATGTACTCAGTCCAGGTATGGCCCTGATCGAGTTCGGTGTTGACCGCATACAGGATCCCGGCAGAAAGGCGTGGCGGAAAATCCTTCTTCATACCGAGACGCAATGCTACTTGGTCGATGCGCTTGAAACCGAAACCTTTGATCTCACGAATCAAGATGTAGGGGTCGGCTTTCAATACATCGGCTGCTTGTGTGCCAAGTTTTTCGACCAGCGTCGTTACCTGTTTGTAGGTCAGGCCATAAGCAGACAACCAGGAAAGCACAGCGTTGACCTCGCGGTTCTTCTCCCACTCCTCGCGCAGATGCTCAATCACCTCGACTTTCAGCCGAGCGGACTTGGCCATCTCCTTTGCTTTTGTGGTGAGCGCAGCTTCAAAGTCTGAGCCGTATGTCTCCACCAGGATCTTGGCTTTGGCAGGGCCGATACCCTTGATCTCCGGATGATTGGCCAGATAGTGAACGAGGCCCTCGTGATCCAGGTCGAGATCATGCTGGACGCTATCAACCTTAAACTGCCGACCGAACTTGGGATGTCGGCCCCAACTGCCTTTCAACACCAGAGGTTGGTTTTCACGGGCGTAGAGCTTGCCTGCGAATTTCACATGATCGCCGGAGGGTGTCAGCAGGCTGCCAGCAGAGAAAGTGGGTCCGCTGAAAAAGACTCGCTCAACACGGCCCCGTATAAGTGCGTTGCTATCGGTAGCAGCTTGCTGATTCATGATATTGCTTTCTTATAAAATCGCAAAAGGTAGGCCTCTACAAACGCCCTGGCACACTGACGGTCGGAGCAGAAATGAACCGGCACTCCGTAATCAAGTTGGATGGAGAGTGCGGCCCCCAATATCGAATTGGGATGGGCCTCCGAGCGGTAGCGGCCATGGATGACGTCGGCCAGATCCGCTTCCACAACCACGCAGGCCGCATCCATGAGCGCGAGCTTCTGTAGCTCACTGGCAAAGCGACGGCGACCCCGAAGGACGGTGGAGACAAAGTCCGCTAACGACTTACGCTCCACCGCCACCAGGGATTCCAGCCCAACCAACGAGTAGTCGCCCGCATCCAGCTTGCGCCGGATGCTGTGCACCCTGTTCCGATCAAAGGCGTAGAAATGGTTTTCACGCGTATCGATAATGATGGTTGGTGTCTCCATGATTAGAAGAACGGGATGTCGTCGTCGGTACCGGCGGCATCGTTTTTAGTCAGAACTTCTTCGCTTGTGCGAATGCGCTTATTGAAGTAGATGTTCTCGTTCTCGCCACGCGTGCGCTTGCTGATTTCCAATTTCACGTCGAGCAGTTCATTCAGGCGGTGCTTGAGATCGCTTAAGCGCTTTAATTCCAGGCCGCAGGTAAGCAAGTTGCGCTTCAACCACTTCATGCTCTGGCCGTGCATGATGACGTTGCGGGTCCACAAAAGCCGTCCCTGATGGCTCGGGCCGAGGATCTTGAGCGTCCATTTCAGCATCGGATTGCCCGAGGTCTTAGCCAATTCAATGCCAACTCCATCCACCAGGACCTGGTAGTTGCCGTCGGGAACGGGCGAGTAGTCGTTGTTTTCATATTCGGCTTCGTTGTAGCCTTCGTCGAAGTCGCCGAGGTTGATATCATCGAGATTGGGGGTTGGGGTATTACTCATGGGTGTCTCCTATTTACTTTTTGGGGTTTCATTGACAGCTTTTTCGAAAGCGGTTTTGAAAGCATTGAAGTCGAGCGGCAGTGGATCGGGTAATTTCCCGGTGCGATCGCCAGCCTCGTAATGCTTGTTCGGCTTGGTGCGCAGCACGCGGCGGACCTGCTGGCTTCCTTCCTTGTCGGTTGCAGTTTCCATGTCAGCGAAAAGGATAATGTCGGTCATGCCGAGCAGGATCTTACGTGCGCCATCCGGCAGGGTGGGCATGGTCTTGTGGTATTTGCCGGTGCGACTCTCGATCTCGCGCTCCACGGCATGGCTGATGCAGAACAGCCCGTATGGCAGTGAGGCCAACTTGGTCATCACGCGCTGAAACTCGTTATTCACCAGCGCATGACCTTTGCCATAGGGTAGATCCGAGGGATGCTTGATGCCGTGTTTGACGCAGACATAGTCATGGCAATACTTGTAGGCGTTGTCGATAGTGTCCACGATCACCGTCTTGAAGGGATGCTCGCCCTTATCAATCTCGGCAGCCGCCTTGAGGAAGGTCTCCCAATCGGTGATGGGCACCTGGTGGACGAACAGGTGGTTCAAGCCGGGTTCGGTGGCCAGGAAAATGGCGTCCTTGATCTGGGCGCAGGTGGAAGACTTGCCAGCCTTCGGCATTCCGTATAACAGCACGGTCTGCTCGGACAGCGAGGTACGCCGTTTGGTTTTGGTTTTGGGTAGTAAACTCATGTCACACTTTCCTTTTAAAAGGGTTTGTCGTTTTCGCTCAACTCCTGGTGCGGAGCGCGATGTTCGTATTCGTTCTCGATAACAA
>CAYTHG010000085.1:0-1210 GCA_964437525.1 uncultured Myxococcales bacterium
GACAGCAGGGAATGGAGTCTGCAGATAGATTCGGAAACGACTCAGGAGTTGACTTGGGTCTGGACATACACCGGAACTCAGGATGAACCCGGTTCATCGCAGACGGCCAGCTTTTATCGTTTTCGCGTTCCCAATAGCGGCGTTGATAGCAGTCTGCGTCTCAAGCTGCCCGTCTGGGCCAGAGAAATAGAGTTTATATTTCCTCTGCATTTCTCCATCGAGGTCAACGCTTTCAATGCCGAGCACGACATCAGGAAAATCAGAGATGCTTCGAACATGTTCGATCAATGGATGCTGAAACTGCGCGCCTCATGCGGAGAGTCCGACGGTGCATGGCTGAAATTGTCGCCGCATCCGCGTGCAGGCAGAGACACGCCGCCTTCGCGTCATCTTTCGATGGATGTAAGTCAGATTGCTGGTACCGAACAGGCGTTCTGTATAGAGTATGAAGTCAATTCCGAGATCTGCGGAGATCCCGATCATCTGTTGTATCCATACGCTCAGCGTCGGTATTTCTGCCTGTGGTCGCAATGGCCCGACAGCTATGAGTGCGATCCTCCATATGTATATGCAATAGTAAAGGCCTGAGGTAAAACATGCCGACTCTTATATCCCCGGAGTATACGCCGCTGCGCAGCGAAGCATTGCAGACGACCAAAGAACTGTCAGAATCCAAGATGCTTGCCTTGTTATCCAATGCGGCCTGGCTCGAAGAGGCGCTGACAGGAGAATCCTATAACGGTCAGGGTTATGCTCGGGCAAACACGCGAGCATTCAATCACACAGGCAAGGGCAGCGGCGCATACCTGCGTTCGGCTCACACGCTCTTGCGTGGCTGCTTCCGCGACCCGGACGATCATGCCTTGCCGTTGACCGTGGAAAATCACAAAGGATATCTGCCTGCCGAAGGTCTGCTGTGGTCTTTTTGTACTGCCACTAATTTAGAGGCTAAAGCGGGCGGGGCCAACTATCGCCGTGTCAAGTCGTGGCCTTTTATTGTGCAGCCCTATTCGCGTATGTTGCGCTTGATCACAGGGGGCAGGCGCAAAAGCGGTTCGGGCAATCTATATGCGCGGCTGGCCGTTTATGGAAAATCAGGTGCTGCAAAATCCTGGCGGATCACATGGTCTGACGAGCATGTCTTCTCAGGCGGTGACTGGCAGGAGTTGGAATTGTCTCTCGATCTGGACACCGATATTGATGTGCGAAT
>CAYTHG010000085.1:1220-12273 GCA_964437525.1 uncultured Myxococcales bacterium
GTGCCGGCAGTTTATGGCACGTAGCTCTGTTGCTGCGTGTGGATCAGGGTTGCAGTTGGGAAATTGGAGACAGCCTCTACGGTCTTGCCAGCTGGCCGGGTTTTGCGGTGACTAGTTTTTAGGAGACGGCGCTTTAAGCCTGTGCGGCGAGTACATGCGCGACCAGTCTCCGTCTTTCAGTCTTAAAAATTCTGCCGCTTTCTCGGTGTCGTGAAACTCAAAAGACAGTCTGTTGGTCATGTCGTATTTACCCTGACCGCTGGAGTTGACTGTGAACAGATCGGTTCTGAAGCTTTCCTCTTTGGCAAGTTGAGAGAATCTGAATTGCGGTCCCCATTCCATCAGGGTCAGAAAAAACAGGCTGGAATCCAGCTCTGCGTTCAGCTTAGCCTTTTTATCGAAGACCGCCTTCAGTTCATCTACTCCTCGTGAAGCCAGAAAAAACTCACTCAATTTTGCAGCGTACAGGTCTTCGGGTAGAGGTGTGCCGTCAGTCGAGACATTTGGATCGACGGTCAATATTCTGACCTTGATATCGTCACGACCGTACAGGCCGTGGACGCGATTGGCGAAGAAGTACGCTCCCGGCCAACTGTTGATGACATATATTGTCTCGTCTTGATCCGGGTTGGGATATTCTTTGACCAGCCTTTGAGCGAGTACCTGAGAAGTCTCGCCGCCGACACGCCAAATTGCCTGAGCCTGAACAATGTGGTAAATCGAGGGCGGCAGGTAAAAAACGATCACTATCAAAAAAGCCCAGCGCCATAAACGGCGCCACATTCCGCTTGCATTCAACAACCTGCCAAGCAGTCCCGCCACGACCAGCGTCATTCCTATGGATGGCAGATAAGAAACTTCGGGAGTGGAAATGCTGCCCGTCAAGCCTACTGCAAAAACTACGAATGCCGCGAAACCATTGCCGACTAAGGCGCTCTTGTAACGCCAGGCGAAAAAAGGCACCAGAAAGAAAAACCCCAGAGAGATTATCAGCGCCAGAGCAATCTGCCATGAAGTCACGACTGTCAGCATCGGGATTGGTGGAATGACGGCGAAGAAATAGAACATGCTTTGCAGCAGGTTCAAAGCCCAGAAGGAATAGCTTGCCAGGGGGCGCATCATCCACCACCACTCGATGGAATAGAAGCCCGACTCCATCGGCCATGTCAGGCGCAATAGGCCAAGTGCCAGCATGGCTATCAGGAAATGCTTGATATGCAAGGCCGCGCGCTTTAAGCGTTGATCGCCTTCGATGCCTCGTGAATCCTGCCAGAGGAACAGAAACGGCAGAAGCAGAGCAGAGTAGTCGGACAGGACCGCCAGTATATAAGCCGCAAGAGCAAACCACGTCAGTTTGCCTTTGTCTTTTGATCTGTTATGAAGTTCCCATGATAGCAGGGCCAGGGCAGCGCTCCACAGGACCGGAGAGCCTGCCATGGTGGTGACCGGGAAAGCATGGCAGGGATGCAGAACGAATATCAAGCCCGCCAGCCATGCTACGCTTTCGGAGCGGGACAGGCGGAATGCGATGTTGAACAGCAGGTAAGCGGTCAGGATGTGCAGGATCAGTTGCAGAAGACGCAGGAGTGGCAGGCTCAGTGATAGCGGGCCCAACAGAGTCGATTCGACGAAATGCGGCCAGAGCGGAGCGTAAACTTCTGTAGAGCGCTTGCCAAAAGACGCGTCGAGATGCTGGCGAATGTCTTTCTCGCGCACCCAGTATCCTGCGGCGTCGGAGGCTTTCAACTCCAGCGTGCCGCCCAAGGCCGCGCCATAATCCATGCGGGCGCGTTCGATGCGCGGTGTCTCGTCCAAAAAAGCAGGCGTGCCGAGCGCGTAGCCGAACAGCGCCAGCGTCAGCAATATAGCCGTTACAAGAAAAACGTATCTTCTTTTCGAATATTCCCCAGCCATCGTGTACCCCGATAAAAGGAATCTCTCGTATTACAGTTTGTCGCGCAGGTAGTGTCCGGTATACGAAGCTTCGCAGTCCGCCACTTCTTCGGGAGTGCCGGAGCAAATCACGGTTCCGCCGCGCAGTCCGCCTTCCGGCCCCATATCTATAATGTAATCGGCGGTCTTGATGACATCGAGATTGTGCTCAATCACCACCACGCTGTTACCCGCTTCTACCAGTCGGTTCAAAACTCCCAAGAGCTTTTTGATGTCCTCGAAATGCAGGCCCGTGGTCGGCTCGTCCAGCACGTAGACCGTCTGGCCGCTGGTGCGTTTGGACAATTCGCGTGTCAGCTTTATGCGCTGTGCCTCTCCGCCCGAAAGCGTCGTGGCGGCCTGCCCCAATTCTATATATCCCAAGCCCACGTCGCGCATAGCCTTGAGTTTGTTGGCTATGGCCGGCACCTTGTCGAAAAACTCGTTAGCTTCGTCCACCGTCATTCCAAGCACGTCGGCGATGTTTTTGCCCCGGTAGCGTATATCGAGCGTGTCGCGGTTGTAGCGTTTGCCGCCGCAGACCTCGCACTGCACGAACACGTCGGGCAGAAAATGCATTTCTATCTTGATGAATCCGCCGCCCTGGCATGTCTCGCAGCGTCCGCCTTTTACGTTGAAGCTGAAGCGTCCCGGCTGATAGCCGCGTGCGCGGGCTTCGGGCAGGCGTGCGAAAAGTTCGCGTATGGGCGTGAAGATGCCGGTATAAGTGGCCGGGTTGGAACGCGGCGTGCGACCTATGGGCGATTGGTCTATGGCGATGACCCGCTCTACAGCGCCCGCGCCTTTTATGGATTTGCAGTTGCTGCAGCGTTTGCGCCCTTGAATGGAGGCTTGCAGGGTCGGCAATATGGTGTCGATTACCAGCGATGATTTGCCCGATCCTGAAACGCCGGTTACACAGGTCAGCAGACCCAAGGGCAGGTTTATGTCTATATCTCTGAGATTGTTGGCGTTGCAGCCAATAAACTGCAGGCGGCGCGAGTCGGGCT
The DNA here is from genome assembly GCA_964437525.1 of uncultured Myxococcales bacterium. Taxonomy (GTDB): domain Bacteria; phylum Myxococcota_A; class SURF-8; order SURF-8; family SURF-8; genus JAKQSH01. The sequence continues at coordinate 4,163 of CAYTHG010000085.1, forward strand.
TGCGGCGCGAAGGCGGCAGGGCTATAGCCTGCTTGCCGGATATGTATTTGCCGGTCAGGGATTTTCTGCTTTTGACAAGAGCTTTGGGCGTGCCGGAGAAAACCACTTCGCCGCCGTGTACTCCCGCGCCCGGTCCCATGTCCACCACGTGATCGGCCGACATGATGGTTTCTTCGTCGTGTTCGACGACTATGACGGTGTTGCCGAGATCGCGCAGGCGCTTCAGGGTTTCGAGCAGACGCTGATTGTCGCGCTGGTGCAGGCCGATGGACGGCTCGTCCAATATGTACATGACGCCCACAAGCGACGAACCTATTTGAGTTGCCAGGCGGATGCGCTGCGACTCGCCGCCCGAAAGTGTGGCGCTGGTGCGGTCGAGCGTCAGGTAATCGAGGCCGACGTTTTTGAGGAAGCCAAGGCGCTCCTTGATTTCTTTCAAAACGCGCTCCGCGATTTTCATCTGCTTTTGGGAAAGTTTGAGGTTTTCAAAGTATTCAAGACACTCGCCGATTGAGAGGCGGGTGATGTTCATGATGTTGTGGCCGTTCAATAGCACGGCCAGCGCTTCGGGGCGCAGGCGTTCGCCGTTGCAGTTCGGGCACATGCGATAGCTCATGTAGCGTTCCAGATCTTCGCGTACACCCGGTGAGTTCGTCTCTTTGTAGCGTCGTTCTAAATTGTTGATGACGCCCTCGAATTTACGTTGCCAGCGGTGGTGACGGTTCTTGCCATCGATTTCAAAGGTGATGCGCTTGGAACCGGTTCCGTACAGGAGCGCCTTCTTGTGTGCCTCGGAAAGTTTAGAGAAGGGCTTGTCCATGTCTATTTCTAAGGCTCGCGCCACCGAGCGCAGCATGGTCGAGTACATGAAGCCGTTGGAGTGCCAAGGTGCAAGCGCTCCCTGCTTGATCGAGAGGCGTTCATCCGGGACGACCAGCTCTGGATCGAAATAGATCTTCATGCCCAGGCCGTGGCATTCCGGGCAGGCACCGTGTGGATTGTTGAATGAAAACAGGCGCGGCGAAATTTCGGGCAGCGAGATATTGCATTCGGGGCAGGCGAACTTTTCAGAAAAAAGTATGCTCTCGCCCGACTTGGTTTCTACCAGTGCCAGTCCATCGGCCAATGCCAGTGTGTGTTCGAGCGAGGCGGATAGCTGCGCATCCATGTCCGGCTTGACTACCAGCCTGTCAACGATCACTTCGATGTCGTGCTTTATTTTGCGGTCCAGTTTGACTTCTTCAACGGACAGGTCGTAGATATTGCCGTCAACGCGAACCCGCGACCAGCCGTCTTTTCTCAAACGCTCGAACTCTTTGCGATACTCGCCCTTGCGACCGCGCACCATGGGCGCGATCAGCATAAAGCGCGTTCCTTCTTCGAGCTTTTGGATGCTGTCAACCATTTGCTGCACGCTCATGCGCGAGATGGGCTTGCCGCAGCCGGGGCAATGCGGTTCGCCGACGCGGGCGAACAGTACGCGGAAGTAGTCGTATATTTCGGTCACGGTCGCAACCGTCGAACGCGGGTTTTTACCGGCGCTTTTCTGTTCGATGGAAATCGCGGGGGAAAGCCCTTCGATGGTGTCCACGTCGGGCTTGTCCATCTGCTCTAAAAACTGGCGGGCGTAGGCCGAGAGCGATTCGACGTAGCGCCGCTGTCCTTCAGCATACAGGGTATCGAAAGCCAGCGAGGACTTGCCTGAGCCGGAAACTCCGGTGATGACCACTAGCTTGTCGCGCGGCAGTTTTACGTTTACGTTCTTTAAGTTATGCTGGCGGGCGCCTTCTATGATGATGTGCTTTTCGGCCATGTTGTCGTGTTGCTTCCATGCGGCCTGACCGCTTTATATTGATTTGGCTATCAGCTTTCCTGTTTGTGTTTGTAGGCCAGTTTTATGGCCAGATTCAAGGCTTTCGACATGCCTTTGCACGAGGCTTTGCCGCGTCCGGCCAGCTCGTAATGAGCGCCGTGGGTCGGTGCGGTGCGGGGAATCGGCAGGCCCAGAGTCAGGTTGACGCCCGGCTCGCGTTCCAGAAGATTGAAAGCTAGATGGCCCTGATCGTGATTCATGCAGATGGCTACATCGTGATTGCCGCGCACCGTGTCTACCATCAGGGTATCGACTGCCGTAGGACCGGCAATGTTGAGTCCCTGGGTTACGGCCTTGCGTATGGCGGGCGCTATAATTGCGTCTTCTTCGCCGCCGAAGCGTCCGCCTTCGGATGCGTGCGGGTTCAAGGCTGCCACTCCCAGTCGCGGGCTTTCTATGGAATATGCGTCACGCAACAGTTGGTCCACCTGATGGAAGGTGAACAGTAGTTTCTCTTCGCTGATCTGGCGGGCCACTTCGCAGACGGGAATATGTGTGGTGACGTGTGCCAACTTGATATGGCTGCCTATCAGCATGGGTACGATGCGCTCGGCTTTGAGGTGGTCTTTCAATAAAGACGAATGGTCCGGGTAGTCGTAACCGGCTTCGTACAGGACGCCGTAATTTATGGGGGCAGTAACCAGCGCATCGATTTTACCGGCCAGCGCCAATTCCGTTGCTTTGATAATGTAGAAGGTGCTTATCATGCCGAGGCCCGGCAGTGACTTGCCGTATTCGAACTGGTCGAGGTTTATGGAAGAAAGCGAGATCATGTTGACCGCGCCTTCTTTCAATTGATCTATGTTGTCTATCTGGTGGAAATCGACAAAAATGCCGGTCTCGCGTTTGACTTTGCGCCACAGTCCCACGTCTCCTAAAAGAAGCAGTGTCGGCCTGTCGCCTCCGTTTATTTTCGAGATGGCTTTTAATACTATTTCCGGGCCGACTCCAGCCGGATCGCCCATGGTTATCGCTACAACCGGTAGGTTGCTGTTCTCGCTCATCTGGTGTCTCCTTACTCGCTTGCTTTTGAGTCAAGTTCGGACAGTTTGATGTCAACGAATGATTTCTTTCTCAGGTCTCGCAGCCAGGTAATCATCTGGCGCTGCATCTCTTCTTCGCGCAGGCGCTGGTGTATTTCCGAGCGTGAGTCTTTGAACCCTCGCAGTTCTATTTCTCTGGTTTCCGTCAGTTCGATGACGTGGAAACCGAATGGACTGCGGACGACTTCGGACATCTCTCCGGGTTGCAGCATGACTACCGCGTCCTCGAAGTCTTTTACCATCACTCCAGTGCGGAACCAGCCCAGATCGCCGCCGAAGCGGGCGGTCGGTCCTTCGGATATCTCCTGTGCCAGCTTTGCAAAATCTTCTCCGGATTTCAGGCGTGAGAGAGCGTCTTTGGCTTTTTGGCGCTGGATGTCTTCCTGCATGGGGCTTGCGCCCGAAGGTACGCGGAAGAGTACGTGTCGTGCGCGGTATTCCAGTTCGCGTTCGCCCACGGTTTCTTTTTCGTATGCGGCTAGGACTTCTTCATCGGAGATTTTGACTTTGTGGCCGACCTTGGCGTTGATGAACTGCCAGCGTCTCAACTGTTTGCGGATTTCCTTGCGGTATTCCTTCCAGGATTTTCCCTGTTTGGCCAGAGCGTCTTTGAAGACTTCGAGGTTGGGAATGTTGTTGCTCTTCATAACGCGCTGTATGGTCGCCTCGACTTCCTGCTCGCTGACCTTGTAGTTGAGTTCTTTTATCTGCTGTTCAAGGAGGATGTCGTCCACCAGAGAATTGAGCACTTCGCGGTAAATCTCGCGGCGGCGCTTTTCGTATTCAGTCGGATCTTTAATGCCTTCCAGCATTCCGCGCCACGATTTGGCCGCTTCGCGGATTTCGGACAGCAGAATGATCTCGTCACCGACTACAGCGGCAATGCGGTCTACCGTCTGCTTTTCGGCGGCGTGGAGATCGGGCAGGAGTATCAGCAGAGAAATTGCCGCTAAAAGGCAGATTGTATATAGCCTTGTTCTCACTTGGACTTGCCGTCCTTTCCTTTGTCGAGAGCCTTATCCGTGTATTTGGAATTGTATTCTATTTTGCTGGCTTTTCTCAATCGGGCCACCAGATCCTTGGCCGCCTTGCGCTTGGCCTCGTTGAAGTAGCATTCTCGCACACGATGTTCCACATCTTCAAATGCGGGCGGGTTGTCGAGACTGCGTGCATCTACGATTTTAGCTATATGAAAACCGAAATCGCTGCGGAAGATATGCGACAGCTTGTTTTTGGGCAAGCCGAAGTATATGGAGTCGAAGGGCTCAGCCATCTGGCCTTTTTTGATCCAGGCCAGGTCTCCTCCGCGCTTGGCATCGGGAGTGGTGCCGACTTCTTCTGCAACTTTTGCCAAGTTCTCGCCGCGCACCAGTCGGCGGCGGACTTTTTTGGCTGTTTCCTCGTCGCCCACTGTAACTTGCAGGACATGTACGGCATCGCCTGTGAAATAGCACTTGGGATGCTCTTTGTAATACTTCTTCAACTCGTCCTGCTTCATCACGATGCGGGAGTAAAGATCGCGCTTGAAGTACTCGGCTATCATCATGCGACGGCGCGTGCGCTCTAAAAGTTCCGGCTTGGTGTAGCCTGTGTCTTTGAGATATTCCTCGTAGTTGTCAATGTGTTCGTAGGTTTTTTTGTATTGTTTTTCGACTTCTTCATCAGCAACGACGATGTTGTTTCGTTTGGCTTCGCGCCGATACAGATAACTGTCTATCAGTCCTTCGCGCACTTCCCGCCAGATGTTGCGATATTCGGCGCTGTCTTCCGCTATCTGCACTCCGCCACCCAGAGATTTTATCTCCCGCTTGAATTCAAGTGCGGGAATGCTTACGCCGTCGATTTTGACGAGCCAGTCCTCAACCGGTTTTTCCTTGGCTTCAAAGCAGGCCGAAAGCGGCAGCATCAGTAAAGCCAGGACGATTGAGATAAGAATTCCCGTGCGGCGATTTACGTGCATCTTCAAAGCCTCTTATTTGTTTTTGCCGTCTTTGGGAGCGGGTACGGTTTTGTGCTTGCTGTTTCCGAGATTGATTGGTTTTGTCAGTTTAGCTTTGTTGGGTATGTCTTTTGGAGCTTTGCTTTTCTCCGGGCCGACCACTTCGTAGGATTTAAGCAGTTCTTCGTTGATGTCGATTTTGGAAGAAGCTCTTAAGTCGGCAACGAACTTTTCAAAAGCCTGTGTGCGCTGGTCTTTGAAGAGGCGGTGACGGATCTGCTCTTTGACATCGGCGAAGCTGCGCTCTATCTGCTTGCGTTTGCCGGTCAGGCGGATGATGTGCCAGCCGAATTTGGTTTCTACCAGATTGCTTACATCGTTGACTTTTCCAAGCTTGAAAACGGCATCGGAGAATTCTTTGACCATTGGTCCGCCGTTTTCCGTCGATGCGAAATAACCCAGGTCGCCGCCGCGATTTTTGTTGGATTCGTCGTCGGAATGTTTTTTGGCGAGACGACGGAAGGCGTTGGGATCTTTTTGATTGGCTTTGACTTCCTTGAGGATGTCTTTGGCTTTTTTGTTCAACTCTTTTTTCTTGGCGGCATCGGCGCCTTCGGGAACTTTGACAAGGATATGACCGGCACGCGCCATGGCGGGCTTTTTGTAATCCTTTTTATTGTCCTCGTAATATTTTTTGAGGTCTTCTTCCGAGATATCCTCTTTTTTGACTTTGTTCTCGAATTCGTCGCGCATCAGCTTTTGGACCATGACCTGTTTGGCCGAACGGATGACCTCGGGATTTTCGCCGTAGCCGCGTTTTAGCGCTTCGGCGGCCATAAGCTCGAACTGAACCATGTTGTCCAGAAATTCTTTTTTCTTATCCAGGCTCGAATAACGTGAGCGGATATAGGGCGACTGGCGTTCCATGCGCTCCTTATAGTCTTCGAAGAATATTTTCTGGCCGTTGGTCTCGGCCAGCACATCGCCTTCGCCGGTATTTTGGAGAGAAATAGCCATGCCGGGAACTCCAGCCGAAGTCTTTGTTGCGGCTTTATCGTTTTTGCAGTCACAGCCAGCGCCGAGCAGCAGGAAAGCGACAGTAGCGAAAACACCGATACTTGTCATTAGCTTCATCACCAACCTCCTTTAATTATTCTTCCAACGAGTTATTGTCGTTTAATATCAGAAACTTAAGGGATTAATTAGGTACCATAGTCAACCAACTCTTGCAAGATCTTTTTGGAAACCCGGGAGGGCTCGCGGCGCTCGTCCGGCAGAAAGCGCCGGAAAAGTTTCATTTCCGGTGTCAGGCGCAGTAAACCGTCGGATTGCTGCACCATCAAAACCACATCTTCCGGGTCCAGCCTGCAATCTTCGCCCAGCGTCAGTGCTATTCCGTCGCGTCCCAGATCCATCTTAACCATTCCCAGATCTCTGAGGATTATCTTGTATTCTATGGCCTGCCGCAAGTTTACCACCTCGCTGGGCGGATTTCCGAAACGGTCTTCAAGTTCGTCGTAAAGCCCGGCCAGTTCTTCTTCGTTTTTAGCCCGCGACAACCTCTTATAGAGTTGCAGGCGCTGGCTCATGTCGGAGATGTATTCTTCGGGCAAAAACGCAGGGTAGGGCAGGTTGATTTCCGGTTCTACATCCTTGCGGACATCCTCGCCCTTCAACTCGCGTATGGCCTCTTCCACCAACTCAAGGAAAAGATCGATTCCCACCGCCGCGATATGCCCGGACTGCTCGGCTCCCAAAAGATTGCCCGCGCCTCGGATTTCGAGGTCGTGGGAGGCGATGCGGAAACCTGCGCCCAGATCCGTAAAGCGCATCAGCACCGCCAGACGTTTTTCGGCGTCTTTGGTGATCTGCCTGCGTGAAGGGATCAGGAGATGGGCATAAGCTCGCTCGCCGCCTCGTCCGACACGCCCTCGCAACTGGTACAACTGCGCCAGACCGAAGGTGTCGGCGCGGTTGATTATAATGGTGTTGACCGTGGGGATATCTATGCCGGATTCCAGTATGGTGCTTGCTATCAGGACGTTGGTTTCGCGTTTGACGAACTTCACCATGACCCGTTCCAGCTGTCCCTGGGCCATTTGTCCATGCGCCACGGCGATACGCGCCGCCGGAACCAGCTTGCGTATCATCTCGGACATGGCTTCGATGGACTGCACCCGGTTGTGAATGAAATAGACCTGCCCGCCGCGTGAAAGCTCGGACATGATGGCTTCTTTGATGGCGTTTTCATCGAAGGGCGAAATGAAAGTCCTGATGGACAATCTCGCCATGGGTGCCGTCTGGATGATGGACAGATCGCGCAGGTTGGAAAAAGCCATATTGAGTGTGCGCGGAATGGGCGTGGCCGTCATGGTCAAAATATCCACGTTGGCCCGCATACTCTTGATGCGTTCTTTCTGGGCTACGCCGAAACGATGTTCCTCGTCCACGATCAAAAGCCCCAGATCGGCGTATTTGATGTCTTTGGATAAAAGCTTGTGCGTGCCTACGGCTATGTCCACGCGCCCGTCGGCTAAACCCTGCATGGCAGTGCGCAATTCGTCGTTGGAGCGCAGGCGCGAAATCATTTCTATTCTGACCGGGAAGTCCCGCATCCGCTCTTTGAAGGTCTGGACGTGCTGTAAAGCAAGAACTGTCGTCGGCACCAGCACCGCGACCTGCTTGCCATCGAGTACCGCTTTGAAAGCCGCGCGCATGGCCACTTCGGTTTTGCCGAAGCCCACATCGCCGCAGACCAGCCTGTCCATGGGCTGATCTTTCTGCATATCTTGCAGGACATCCACGATGGCGCTTTCCTGGTCGGGCGTTTCCTCGTGGGGGAAATTGGCTTCGAACTGCCTGAAATACTCGTCTGGCGGCGAGAATGAAAATCCTCTGGCAAGCTGGCGCTCGGCCTGCAACTTGACCAGCTCTCCGGCCAGTTTGCGAATGGCGGCCTTGGCGCGGGCCTTGCCTTTTATCCAGCGCGAACCGCCGATGCGATCCAGCCCCGGAACCTTGCCCTCGGCCCCGCCGTATTTGTGGATTTTGTCGAGCTGCGTTACCGGCAGGTAAAGCTTGTCCTGTCCCTGATACTCTATGTGCATGAAATCGTTACGCATAGTCCCGAATTCAAGCACTTTCAAGCCGCGATAGATGCCGATTCCGTATTCCCTGTGAACCAGAAAATCACCCGGCTGAATTTCTTCTATGGAACTGATCCAGGCTTCTTTTTCAACCGATACCTTAGAGCGGC
>CAYTHG010000086.1:0-12209 GCA_964437525.1 uncultured Myxococcales bacterium
GACGCCAGCCCGCATCATGTCGTCATGCACGGTCGCAGTCTCGAATTGATAGGTGAGTTCCACAATGCCAGCGACTCCGCCTTTGCATATCTGGATGAGCTTTACACAGCCACAGCCGACACGCACATGATCGACCCGTGGCCAGAGCGCGTGGAAGCCGTTGTGCTTGAAAGCCTTGAAGCCGAAGACCTGTACCGCTACACGGGAATGCCAGTTACAATAGAATGCGAAAACCTGAAGAGACTTGGCTTGGATGCCGGTGCAAAACTGTCTGACTCATGTTATGCTGGCGGCACTATTACAGGCGTTATCGTTCCTTCGGGAAGAGGATTCAAGCTGATTGCGTGGCAGTGATATCGCTTATATCTTTGAGTGAGAGATCCATATGGCTTACAGCAAACCGATAGAAGAAGCGGCGGAACTTATCGCCAACTCGACCTTCACCGTAGCATTGTCCGGCGCGGGTATCTCCGTGGATTCCGGTATACCCGACTTCCGCAGTTCTGGCGGGCTGTGGGACCGCTACGATCCTATGGTTTACGCCAATATCAATTCTTTCATAAGCGATCCGGTTGTTGTCTGGGAAATGCTTGTGGAGATGAACGAGATGATGCTGAGTGCCAAGCCCAATGCAGGGCATAAGGCACTCGGCAAACTAGAAACCCAAGGCCGCCTGCATGGAATCATCACGCAGAACATCGACGGTCTGCACCAGGCCGCAGGCAATAACAATGTTGTGGAATTTCACGGCAATTGTACAAAGCTTGCCTGCATCGCCTGCGGAAATAAATACGACCCGCACGATTTCAAGGCATCCAACGGCAAACCGCCAACCTGCAAATGCGGACAGATATTGAAGCCCGATATCATATTTTTCGGAGAGGCCATACCGCAGGACGCTTTTGCGCGATCTATTGAGTTTTCCGAAAAAGCCGAGGTCATGCTTGTTGTCGGCACCAGTGCGACCGTTACACCGGCAAATATGCTGCCTCAAGTAGCCAAGGAATACAACGCCGCCATCATAGAGGTAAACCTGCACCCGACCCAATTAACGGGGAACCTGACCGATGTTTTCCTTCAAGGCTCTACATCCGACATACTACCCGAACTGGCGAGAAGAGTAGCGGAACACGCCCGGCATTAATCCTGCCAAGCCCATTCTTCACCAAGACGAAATTATCAGTGGCGCTTTGAAGAAAAGTCGAACCATTCGTCTACGTGGAAAGTAATTCCCATACCGACAATCAAATAGCCGATTTTGTATGATCCGTTGCCAACCATAACCTGCGGCGAGTAATATTCGCTTCCCCCACCTTCACGCTGATACTCTCCCGCCTTGACATTCCTGAAGCCCGGCAGGTCAAGCGCTTCATCGACAGTTGCAAGCGCGTAGCGATTTGAGTTATCGACTTTTATCTCGGGATAGAAAATATAAGAAAGCGCCAGATCAAAATCCATTCCCCAGGCGGTTACGGTCGTCCCGAACGAGAAGCCGTGCTTGTCTCCATCCAGCATATCGACACCGAGGTATTCTTTGGCCACAGCCGAAGCCTCGAAAAAATACCCGGTCCTGAATGTCAAAAGATCCCTGATCGCGTGATAGTCGCCACCCATACGCAAGGACCATGCGTCTTGCAAATTACGATTGACGCGCGTTATTTTGAGCAGATGCGAACCGCTGTCCATCACGATAGCGACATCCTCGGTATAGACATCAAGCCGGTTGTGGCCGTTCCAGGTTTCATAGACAAAATCAAGCTCGACATCAAAAAGGCCATCGTGCTTCCAGCCTACGCCACTACGGATCAAAGTGGCCTGTTTGATTACAGCGTGCAACATCAAAGGGCGCGAGTGATCGCAGACACTTTGCAGGTTGTCGGGATCGACCATCATACAGCGTGTGGAAATCGTTTCTATCGGACCGTAGGTGGGGCTTTTGAATTCGCCCCTTGCGTGAATATCGCTTCTGTAAAAAAACGAAGTGGCCAGCCACAGTTTCCAAGCCGGATTGATAGCGAATCCTCCCGTAAGTCCAAAGCCTTTCGGGTCGGTGGCGTCCGTGCTGAAGTCCACGTCCAGCAGGGGATTGAGGTTCCTGAAATACCATTCGCCGGTATGGTCTTCGCTGTCGCTGTTATCTTGTTCATAAAGGGCATTCAAAGTCGGGGTAGACAGCATCAGACGTTGCTTGAAACGCGTCCAGATATATGCGCCGCCAAGACCGATGCGGATTCTGTCGTCCCAGAACTCGCCGGCCAGACTCACTTGTGCGTTTATCTGAAAAATATCAGAATTGATAATCGAGTAGCGCTGCGGTCCGTCTTCGGGAAAGCCGTATTTCCCGGCAGCGTTAGGAGCATACACCGCAAGCCCCAAAACCCAGTCGTCGCTGTTCATATCCCAAGTCATCATAAACGTCGGTAAAGGGAAAATACCTTCGGTGTTATGAACCTCCGGGTAAATGGTGTTGTCGATATAGTTTGCAGCTTTCCATTCGTCAAGGCTGTTGAGAGTCTGCGCAGCGGCGGTGGATTCTGTCGTAAACAAACGCGGAGCTGGCTGGCATACCCATTTGCCGTCTTTAAGCTGGCAAGGCTCAGCGGCACGATTGTCGGGCCTTCTTTTAAAATCGACGTTGTAATCAAGCAGCGTCACATCGAAGCGCAACTGCAAGCCCTTTGAGGCCGCCAGATTTGCGACGTTGAACCATGCCGCTGAAGGATCGGTTCCGTTGACGATATGCGCCGCCGCCCGCCCCTGTGCCCGCGCTCCCATACCGGGAATAAAGTAAGCCCCGGCATAAAGAGGCAAAGATACTGACATCAAGGAAACAAACACAAGCAGGGACAACATGTATTTTGCAAGACATACAGCAAGTCCCTTATTTGCCCGCGCCCTACTCTTCTTCATCGAACCACTCACCGGCATTGTCAAGCACCGTCTGGCAATCCGAACCGTCCGGCATTCTCACCATGACAAAGCTGCTGGGCTTATCGGGGTCATGGGCAGAAGTCGCTCCGGCCTTGGCTGCCATAGTTTCGGCATCAAGCACGTTCTGTAAATGATCGGCATCTACCGAAGTCGATTCTATTCTGTCGGAATCAATGACGATGCCCTCCATAACATAATGACTGAAAGAAGCTATATAGACCCAGCCTTCGGTCAAGGCATTTCCGCTCAGTTGTATTGTCACACCGGGATTGCCGTCTTTGTCGTGGTCCTTCAAACGCTTATCGTCCTTATCTTCTGGAACGCTGTCATTTGCAGGATCTTCGGTTTCGTAGCCTAACAGCCTGTAATACTCGTTTTGATATTTCGCGCCCCCCATATCGGTATCCAGCGTTATATCGCTTTCAACGAGCCGGTATCCGTCAACGGCAGCTTTGGGATATTCAGTCAGCGTTCCTTCTGCATATTTGCTCAACACCACATCGCAGACCTTGCGTTTTTCGCTCAAAGTCAAACCGTCCTGTTCGAACCTGATATAGCTGTATGTCGCAATGGTGACCGGAGCGTCACCCAGAAGAGTTGAAAACATCTGCTCGCTTTTTATTTTCAAGGCAAAGTCACCCGTCAGATCGAATTGGTCGGGATTTACCTCTGACAACTCAGCGGATTCGCCCTGCTCAACATCGCCGTCTTCCTGCACATTATCCACATCTCCATCTACCGAGCCGCCGTCGTCAGAGTCGTCGCCACCGCAGGAAGCACAGAGAACCACCAATAAAACTACTGCAAACAACAACATTGAAATCTTTTTAGAACACATCTCCACCCCCTGTTCTTAGAAACTGAAAACGAGAAACGCGCATACCGATTCCTTCGGTCAGGAATGATACTTCCGGCTGCTGTTCAAATATCTTTTTCTGATAATACGTGTCTAAGGATGAGTTATGAATTTAGCACAGCGGCATCGAAGCGTCAATAAAGAGGATAGAATCAATCTATGCTTGGCGGAAATGCCCATAGACAGCTTTTGCCAGAGTATCAGGGATGCCCACCACTGCCTGTAAATCTTCCAGCGTGGCGGCTTTGACATTTTTGAGCGATCCGAAATGTTTGAGCAGAAGCTTCATTCGCTTGGAGCCCACGCCGGGAATATCGAGCAGACCTGAGCGCAGGGTCTGCTTTCTTCTGGTCTTGCGGTGGAACTCGATTGCAAAGCGGTGAGCCTCATCGCGCAAGCGCTGCAACATCAGCAGGTCGCCGGTACCGGGCTTAAGGATAAGCGGATTTTTTACTCTCGGTAAAAAGACTCGCTCGGGTGTCTGCCAGCGTCCTTCGACTTCTCGTGCTTCCTGACCGTGACCTACGCTGTCTTTCCAGCGGGACTTTGCAAGACCAATGATCCCCATGCCTGACACGCCCAACTCCCTGGCGACTTCCAGAGCGATGTTCAACTGCCCCTTGCCGCCATCGACCACCAACAGATCCGGCAGATTGCCCTCTTCCATCCCGCGCCTGAAGCGGCGCGACAAAACTTCGTGCATCATGGCAAAATCATCGTTGTGATCCTGCCCCTTGATACTGTAGTGGCGATACTCTGACTTCTCGGGCAGACCTTCCATAAAGCACACTATTGACCCGACAGCCCCGCTACCCTGCATTACGGAAATATCGCAGCATTCCATTCGCTCGGGCCTTGAGGGAAGCGACAGCTTGCGTTGCAGCCTCTCCAGTATCGCGCTTCTTTCCCGCCCTGCGCTTTGACGTTCTTTAAAAGTGTTCTCGGCGTTCTCACGGGCGATTTCCAGCAGGCGGCGCTTTCTCCCCCGTTGCGGGACCACGAATTCAACTCTAGCCTGTTTGCCTTCAAGTATATGCTCTATAAGGCTCTGCTCTCCTTCGGGCACATGTGACAAAAGAATTTCTCTCGGCATGGGATTGACCGAAGGATAATATTCCTGAATGAATCTGGATAAAAGCGTCGCATCGTCAAGGGCGTAGCCCCGCGCGCTATAGGTCTGACGGCCCATCATGCGACCGTTTCTGATCTGCATCACGGCAAACTCGGCCAGTTCACCTTCACGGTGAAAGCCCAGCACATCCCATTCGACAGATTGCGGAACCTCCATCACCTGCTTCTCAAGCGTAGTCTCGACGGCATTTATCTGATCTCGAACAACGGCGGCCCGCTCGTAATACTGCTTTTCGGCAGCATCTTTCATCTGGGTCTGCAATTCCGAAAGCAGCAAATCCTTTTTGCCTTCAAGCAGCAAGCGTACCTTGCGAACTTCTTTCATGTAGTCTTCGCGACTGACAGGCAGCGAACAGGGCGCCAGACAATGTCCCATCTGGTAACGCAGACAAGGACGCCTGGCATTTTTGAACATGGAATCGCTGCAATTGCGCAGCACAAAGAACTTATTGACCAGCCTCAACATGGTGCGGGCTTTTCCAGCGGCGTGATATGGCTCAAAATACAAAGCACCGTCTTTTTCGCGCTTGCGCACCAAATCCAGACGCGCAAAATCCTGACGTATATCCATACGCAATGACAAGTGATTTCTGTCGTCTTTGATTCTGACATTGAAGCGCGGCTTGCGATCTTTTATCAGGTTGCTCTCTAAAATCAGAGCTTCCTTCTCGGAGGCCGTCAAGATGAACTCAACTTCGGCTAAAATGCGGTGCAGAATCTGAACGAAAAAGCGCGAGTCTGAAGTCGGGTTGATGTATTGCAACATCCGCTTATGAAGATCTTTGGCCTTGCCTATATAAAATATGCTGCCTTTCTGATCTTTCATCAGGTAGACACCGGGCCTCGAAGGAGCGACCCCAAGTATTTTCGCTACATCGCCCATTGATCCCAACTCCGCTTAACTTTCAACATCGGCATGATAACAAATTTAATACCGTTTTGTATTGCTTTGACGCTTTTATTGAACTCAAAAAAACAAATTAAAAAAGCCGGACTTTCGCCCGGCTTTTCGTTTGATCTCAGTTCAAAAGCTACTCGCCCCTGACCACTGTGCAGTATTCGCCGTACACAAGTATATTGAAAGTGTCGTAATCGACAGTGGCAACCTTCTTAATTTTGCCATCTTTTTTGGCGGCCTTAATGGAAGCGTCGCCCCAGGTGGCGATCATCATCACCGTCTTGGCGCAGGCGCGGCCTTCTTTAAGTGGCCTGACATTGTTGTCTACCGACAAACCGCCTTGCATATTGCCGTATACTGCGGAAGGCAGAGGCGTTACAAGAGCGCAACCGGAAAACAGCATCAAAGTAACCAGAAATGCCAAAGAGATCCCCATAATTTTCTTCATAATTTCCCCTTTTTTTTATTTGGTTCCCCATCAATACGTGTTTTGACTATAGCAGTTTCACACTGAATTATTAAACAAAAAAAACCGGCCCCACAAGGAGGCCGGTTTTTAACTTCAGCTATTTAAAGCTTACTCTGGGCAACTCATCGGATAAGTTCCACCGGGTTCTTCCAAACCTTCAGTACCGCACAGATAACGGCCATCGTATTCGCTCCAACCGCACACCGGGTAATCCGGGTTACAGTCAAAAACGATCAGCCATCCCTGATAGCAGAAATGCAGAACAGTATCGTCGCAGCAACCTTCATAGGTGATAGCACCGCAAGGTACACCTTCGCTTACGTCCAAGGTATATGCAGCTACATCGGTAGCACTTAAACCTTCGACTACGAGGTAATAGGTGCCTGTAGCGGGAGCCTCGAATCTGAGAGTCTCCTTACCGCTGTAGGAACCATCGACACCCATCTGGCACATTGTACAGTTGTCGGAGATGCTCATGACGAGATCCGCCTCGCTGTCGGCCTCGAAAACAACTCTGTCACCGGCAGTAAGATCAATGGCGTAAATCTCATCGAGACCAGAACCATCGGCTCCGTTGCAGCTCGGGTTGAACTGCACATCGTCGGTTACACCGGTAAGGTCCGAGGTATTGACATACGGCAGATCAGTCAAAGCTCCGATTGTGTAATCGGCAGTACAGGTTTCGAGTGTACCTGTCTTGGTATCAAGCTCGAAGTCCCCGGCATCTGAAGGACCCCAAGAATCTACAATAATGTATACAGTTACGGGGCTGTCTGTTGTATTGGCGTATGTTACCGACTCGCCTGTCACCTGTCCCGCCCAAGGATCATAAATATCCTGTCCACCTAGACAAGTATTTTCGAGATCCTCACAGTCAGTAACCATATACAGAGCAGAATCGAAGAACGCCAGCACTTGAGCCATAATATAGCCACTTACAGGAACTTCGTAGCTGTAAACTACATCATTACCCAAAGCACCTTCATAACCAACTACACAACCGATATCACCAGGATCGTAATCGTTGCCAGCAGCGTAAGTGGTGCCGGAGTAGGTATTCTCTCCTTCGCCAATTACAGCAGCAGTATCACAAGTCTGGTTTACCATCGGGATAAATTCGTCCAACCTGAGAACATACATTCTCTTCTCGGTACTGTCGTTTTGCACGACTTCCAGATAGTAATCGCCAGCATATGGGAACTCTACTGCGTAGGTCCAAGCATGACGTCCGCCAGCGATCTTCTTTTTGGAAGAATCGTAAACGTTAACGGTTGTGTTAGCAGGAACTCCAATGAACGGCCTTGTGGAAACGTGCATCCACATGGCAGCGCCTACTGTTATCTTGTAGTAATCCACATCGGCAGCACGCGGCGGCTCAGCAATTTCGATGAACTGGCCAAGTGCCAGAACCTGATCGTCCATGGTACCAAGATCTTCTGCGGCACCCATTGAACCATTGTCGGTTCCGGTTCCGAAAGTTTCATTCTCAAGATAAAGAACGCTGTCATCGGGTTCACAGTAACCGGTATTGCAGACCATCAGGTCAGGACAGGTGTCTCCAGTACCGCACGTCAAAGCGCAGGAACCTTCTACACAACTGTCATTGAGACATTCCCAGTTATCTGTGCAATCTTCGCCGTAGTATTTACTAGGCATCGCACAGAAATTAATGGAAGTATCGCAGAGAGACGGAACACATGAAAGGTTATCAGGCACGCACTGCTGCCAGGAACCGGCATCATAGCAATTTGTGTTTTCTGGACATGCATTCGGATCAGCCGAACAATCGCTTGCACAGAAAAACTCTCCGTTAGGCGATTGCAGACAGAGGTTACCTTCACCACAATCTTCGGATTCGGTTTCCCAAGTACAGGGAGAGCAAATACCGCCGGGAACAGGAACGATGTGAGTACAATCGTCACTGCCGTTCGGGCAAGCCACACGGCATGTTCCATCGATACAATTAGCGCTCATGCAGTCGGTATCGATACGACAGTCGTCGTTTTCTTCGACTCCACCATTACCGTCCATCAGGCAAACGGTATCTCTGGTATCAAATTCCCAACAGGTCATACCAGTGGGGCAGCTTTCAGGATCGACAGTACATGTATCGGAACAGTATTTCGCGCTGGTGTACGTATCCTGATAGCAAAGGTCGTCTGCACATTCCCAGTCGAAACCGCACTCGTCTCCAATTAAGGAAGCAGCAATCAGATCATTGGGAATACAGTACGTGGCTCCGCCTTCATTTGGATCCAGACAGGTTTCTTCTGCACCGCATTCGGTATCATCCGCACATTCTTTTGTACAGACATCCATACCATCAACGCATTCCAGACCGGTAACACACTGCCAACCGAATTCGCAATCGGTCCAAGTATCGGCAATGCCTATATACTCGTCCGGGATACAAGCGGTTTCAGGAGTAGCACTACTCTCGACAGTAAGCTCGAACGGCAGGGCGCGTTCGGCAACATCAAAGTAGTACCAGTCGTGATCGGCTGTATCGCCTTCACTCAGAATTCCTGTCACTTTTTCGGGCAGGCTTACAAGCTGCCCACCGGAAGCTACATCATTAGCAGCATCATCGGCTTCATCGGATTTTGTCAAAGCAGAACCGGAAGCGTCGTCGAACATAAGATAATACGGCCCATTGTGGCTTCCAAAGGCTTCCAGATCGACATAGTAAAGACCGGCAGTGCTGATTGTCTGAACAATCTTCGAGAACAGGCCATCACCGCCATCGTCGTTGTTTGCCAAAGCTGTTGTTAAATCTTCTCCGTAGAGACTCAGTTTGGTATCGACAGAAATTTCGCCGATTTCCACACAGGTATTGCCAGTTTCACAAGCTCCGTCATCACAGGCGCCGACACAGAATTTATCTTCGCCAAGAGCGAAACAATTTCCGCTGGCACATTCGAAGTTGCTTTCACATACAGAACCTACAGGTTTGTTGACGGTAGTCTCGTCGAAACAGATATTGTAATCAGTCTCTACTTCAACACAGACGTAACCGTCATCACAAGTGTCATCGGTATGAGAAGAATTAAACGAGCAAGTTTCGGAACAAAATACTTCATTGTCACCGAACTCCAGACAAACTCTCTCGTAGCAATCGAAGTGGTAACCACAATCGTCACCGAACTGTCCGTCGCCAACAGGAGCGCAGACATGGCCATAGCTGCTGGTATTGAGACATTCGCCACAATCACCACAAGCAGAAGCATTGTCATCACAGTCAGCCGAACAGAACTTCATTCCGCCGAGACCGAAACACATGCCGGAATCGCAGTCTTCGTCAAGATTACAAGGATTGTAAGCAGTCAAAGATCCATCACCGGGCATAGTAGTATCTACTGGAGAACAAACACTGCCCAGTTCGCCACCGGCATCCACACACTCCATACCTTCAGGGCAATCTTCACGCATGGTGCAAGCTTCAGAGCAGAAGGTCGTCCAGTTGTTGCTCATTATCAAGCACAGACCGCCTTCACATTCTTCCGGCAAGTTGCAAGGATAGTTTGAAGGCAGGTTTTCGGAACGATGTTCACATTCGCCTTCGCCTTCTCCTTCGCCCTCTCCTTCACCTTCACCTTCTCCTTCGCCTTCACCCTCGCCTTCTCCTTCTCCTTCGCCTTCACCCTCGCCTTCTCCTTCGCCCTCTCCTTCACCTTCTCCTTCGCCTTCGCCTTCTCCTTCGCCCTCTCCTTCACCTTCAGCTCCCAAGTCATCGGAACTGTCATCGCAACCGAAGACCACCAGGCTGGCAAGTAGAAGGATTACCATAAACAGATAAATCTTCCCTTTCATTTACCCCTCCTTTTACAAGTTTTTATTTGGCAACTCATTTAACTTAGTCGGCTTAATCCTTTTAGTACTTTTAGAATATTATCAGTAAGGTTATTGATACGTAAAGAGAAAACTACGGTTTAAAGACAAAAAAAATGGGTTCAACTAGTGAACCCATTTTGAAGACTGCTTTTGTCATCACAGGAGGTAAGGAAATCTAAATTTTAAGACCGTCCCCCCCAATTCCCCCTATGTGACAAAGAGTTTCTCAAAAAAAACTCCCCGCCGTTTCAGCGGGGAGTTTTTTATTTATCATCCTAAAAACCTGCCCAACTCTTAGTTGTACTGCAGATCGCCACCATGGCTAAGACTGATGCTGTTATGGATGACCTGCTCAGGATCACCAGCGTTAGCAAAGTTACCACTCGCATCGCTAGCATACGCATAGTTAGCCGGAGGGTTACCGACGGTTGAGGCTGCATTTGCATCTGCAGAACCGATGTGCCATCCCAAATGGCTAATGCTAATGGCCCATTGGCCAGCACCGCCAGCGGGGTCATCGCGATATGCAACCTGAGAGTTACGGATGTCGCCCAAAGCGTTGATAGCTTCAGCTTCACGACTCTTCTTGATATAGTCGCGGTAGGCCGGCAGAGCGACGGCAGCAAGAATACCAATAATCGCGACAACAATCATCAACTCGATCAGTGTAAAACCTTTTTTGTTCATTCTCTTCTCCCATTAGTCTTGTAAATTCGAACACCAAAAACAGTAAATAACCCCTAAACGTAGCCCCCCTTATCCAAAGTCAAGATTAATTAATGCAAGCCATGTGCCAAGTTTTCAGATACCGACTGCTACCTGTTTTCACTTACTTATTTGATTTATTGTCAAAAAACGGACTGACATTTATTTTCATTCTGAGGTCAACACAAGCCTCAAGGTGACGTAAATTGTCACCCGTTCCCATTTAGGAACAATGCTTGCCATGCTACTCCAGATAAAATCTCTCGTGTTCTTCGACAACGGATTGCAAGCTATAGCGATAAAGCCCTTTAAGGCCATCAGAAACTATTCTTGAGGCAGTTTTCTTGTCCTCCAGAAGCAACTCTATTTTGTCTGCAAGCTCTTCGTAATCTCCCGGCTTAAGAAATAATCCCGTCTTGTCGTCCTCGACAACTTCCTTGACTCCATATACAGGGCATGAAATAGAAGGCACACCGCAAGCGCGAGCCTCCACCAGCACCAGCGGCAATCCTTCGGCCAAAGATGGCAGCACCAGAACATCGAGGTCCGGCATCAGACGGGCAACGTCATCATACCAACCCAGAAACACCGAATTGTCCAGCAGGCCGTACTTGCGAAGTTCTTTTTTGACAGCAGATTTTGTTTCACCATCACCGGCGAATATAAGTTTGAAGTTCGGAATTCTGCTTTTTAATAATCCGGCGGCTTTAACGAGCGTCATGTGATCCTTGGGAGATTTAAAAGCCGCGATCATACCTATTGCATATTCGGATTCTTTGACGCCATAGGCACCAAGTAACTTTCTTGAACCTTTTCGCGGACGAAGCTCCCCTATCTCCGTACATGGCGGAATTACCACCACGTCGTCGGCTTTAAACCAGCCGTTATCAATACCAATCTGAATATTGCTTTCGGCAACACTGATAACCTTGGTCTTTGGTGCTGAAAATGTAAGTGAGGCAAAACTTTTGTAGAGTTTGTATGCAAGGGCGCTTTGCTGCTCAAAGAAAGGCCATCCATGAACGGTATGAATATGCTGGGTATCGGTCAAGCGGCAAGCCATTGCAGCAGCTACACCCGCTTTAGGCGCGTGTGAATGCACAATCAGCGGCGCTTCAGGATTAAGTTTTTTGATGCGTTTCAGCCTGGAAACTATTTCAAAAACCGATTTGGCATCTTTTGCAGGAGATATCTCTCTGACCAGACTCGGAAGCACGATCTTTCGATCGCCAAGTGCTCTTTTCGCTCTGGCCTGCCAGCCACCTCCAGGACCTGTCAGCAGCCAGACATCGAATTTGTCTCTATCGAGCCCTTCGGCCAGAGACAAAACGACCTTCTGCGCTCCGCCGACAGCAAGGTGGGTAATGACATAAACAATGGTCGTGCGA
>CAYTHG010000087.1:0-12201 GCA_964437525.1 uncultured Myxococcales bacterium
TTCGTTTTCATGTCGAAAACTGCCTTGTCAAGATTCGAGATATCGCCGACGACTGCGAAGGTAAAGTCTTTGAGGTAAACTTCCGCCGCTTTGCGAATGTCTTCCGGCGTGACTTCTCCGATCTGCCGCATCAACTCGCCGCGTTTCTTGTAATCTCCGTAATAGATTTCAGCCAGAGCAAGTTGCCCGGCCTGCCCGGAGGTGCTTTCAAGAGCCTGATAATACTGCGTGGTGAAGACGGCGCGTGTGTCGTCCAGTTCTTTTTGGCTTATTGTTTCCGTTTTCATCTTCTCGACTTCGGCGATAATCAACGGCAGCGCCTTGGATTCGTCGGTGGTCGTCAGATAGAAGTAGCCGTAGTTTGTCAGGCTGGTTCCGAGGTTGCAGTAAACGGCATAGCTCAAGGCGTGTTTGGTGCGTACTTCGTCCCACAGCTTGCGCGACAAATGCCGCATTCCGATTTTCAAGGCTGCGTAATGTTTGGAGCCGACGGGCGGCCCGGCGAACTTGGAGAGTATGTATTTGGTGGGTTGCGCGCGCTGCACCTCGACCAGTTGTTCAGCACTGGACGTGAAATCCACCAGCTTGAGAGAAATCACCGAAGACGGTTTCAAGCCCTTGAATCTTTCGCCCAAAAGTGTCTTTGCCTCTTCGACAGTGAAATCACCGGCTAAAACCAAAAATGCGTTTGCCGATTCCATCAGGTGGGCGTGATGTTTTTTGAGTGCGTCTATGTTTATGGCGGCGACGCTTTTAAGTGTGCCTTCCACATCCGCGTGGTAAGGGTGGTTTCGATAAAAGACATCGTTGATGGCGTCAACGATTCTGTCGTCCGGGTCGTCAAGTTTTGAGCGAATGCCAGCCAGCGTTCTCTGGCGTATCAGTTCGATTTCGTTCTCAGGTAAGCTCGGGTTTTGCAAGGCATCGGCAAAGACCTTCAGGACATTCTCGAAAAACGGTCTGGCCGCTTGCATTCCGAAGGCCGAGTAATCTTTGTCTATGCCGTAAGATATGGAAGCCGCATAGCGTTCCATCTCGGCTTGCAAAGCTTCTTTGCTATAAGCGGCGGAGCCTTTTTTCATGCTTGCCAGCAACATGCTTTCTATTCCGGCATCGCTCGAACTCTGGCGCAGACTCGTGCCGGGGAAAATCGCCTTGAGTGTCGTTAACGGATTGCCGGGCTGCTGAAGCAGGATGACTTTAAGGCCGCTTGCCAGACGGAAGTCGGATACTTGGTCGGCGGCTATGGCCGGAGTTATAAACAGAGCCAAAACCAGCAGTAGTGAAAGAAGTGTCTTGCGCATCATTTCGCACCCCCTTCCTGTTCTGCGGTCGGCTGTATAATGGGAACTGGTTTTTTAGGCGGAGCTTTCAAAATGGCGACTACCTTGTTGTGGCCTTTGATATAGCGGTTGATATAGCGGAAGATGGCGGCTCTATCGACTTTCTGGAGATTTTCGATGTAGTTTTGCAGGTAGTCGAGACTGGATACACTCCACCAGAAGCCGAGCGAACGGGCAAAGCCAAGAGAACTTTCCTTGTCGTAAAGTTCATTGACTGCCAGTTTCAGTTTGGCTTGCTCCAGTTCCTTGTCGCTGAAATAGTCCAGGCTGTCGAATTTTTCTATTTCGTCTGCCAGAGCTTTTTTTGCCTGCTCCAGTTTTTTGGGAGTGGTAGTGCCCTGCAGCATGATCGGGCCGATATTGCGCTGTGTGTAGTAACTCAATCCGGCTCCGAGGAAGATGCCGGAATCGACCAGATTCTTCTGGAAGTTGGAATTGCGCTGGGAAAGTATGTAAGAAAAAACATCGGCGGCATATGTGCTTTCGTCGTCAACACCGACCGAAGGGCCGTGCCAGCCTATGGCGACGATGGCGTTCTGAAAAGGTCGCTGAACTATTATCTCGCTGCTTTCTTTAAGCACAGGATGCTTGGGAACGGGCCAGGCTTGGTTCGGGTCGAGATGCTCTTCCCAGCCGGAATACATCTTTGCGATCTTTTCCATGACTTCTTTTGTGTTTATGTCTCCGGTGACGACAAGCGCGCTGTTATTGGGAATGAAATAGCGTTCTTTAAGCGTCAGCATTTTTTCCTGCGTGGCGCTTTCGATAATGCTTCTGTCTCCTATGACATTCTTTCGGGATGTGTAATCGGGAAAGAGCGCCGAGTCCATGCGCTGTCCCAAGTAAAAATAGGGAGAGGATTCGTTGCGGTCGTACTCGGACAAAACCACCATGCGCTCTTTTTCAAGTTCCACCTGATCGAAGAGCGGGCTGGTTATGGCGTCGTACATAAATTGAAGACCGGCTTCGAGATTTTTTGAGGGCAGCGTGAAATGATAGAGAACCTGCTCGGTGCTGGTGGTGCCGTTGAAGGACATGCCGAGTTCGCGTACTCGCTGCATGTATGCTTCTTGTGTGGGAATGGCGCGATTGCCCTTAAAGAACATATGCTCGTACAGGTGCGAAAGGCCGTTTAAGCTTTCATCTTCCACAAACGCACCAGCGCGAACGGCTATCAATATGGTAGCCAGAGGCACCTTGTGGTCTTCGCGGGCGACGACGGTCAGGCCGTTGCCCAAAACCCTACTTTCGAGCTTGCTGGAATCAGAAGACAGCATATCTATCGGGCGCTGCGGTTCTGGATTGTGGTTTGCAGCACAGGACGCAAGCAGGGTTGCAAGCAGTAGAATCATCGATAATTTCAATTTACGCATTTAATCCTCACTAAAAACAGTCAATCGTCTATTGACTAAATATAAGCACGATCAGGGAGGGTAGCAAGGGGGACATTGCTAGTCAAGCCTCGAAACATATCTATTTATAAGCATTCGATAAGCATAAACTCAGTGCTGTTTTTGCCTTCAAAGCGGAAATTACTGTATTAATTTATCCATTTCACCTTTGCCCTTCTCTTATATATTTGATAAAAAGCTAGGTTAACTCTGTTTTCTTTCTTTGCAGAGTGGAAGGAGTTTTGCGGTGTTGGATCGTATCAGTAAACGCTGGGCCTCATATGTACATAAATCTCCCTGGGTTATCGTTTTTATCTCGCTTGCCATCTCCATAGCGGGTGGTTATCTTGCCACGGGAATTTCTATCAAAAGCGATTTCGCTTCCTTGCTTCCCGATACCGCGCAAAGCGTCATAGATCTGCGCGAGATTTCGGACCGAATGGGTGGCATGGGCACCTTAATGGTCCAGGTTCAAGGCGAAGATCTGAAGTCCATGGAGCGCTTTGCCGACGATCTGGTCAAGCGTATCCGGGCATATCCTGAAGATGAAGTCCGCTTTGTGGATTACAAGATAGATACGCAGAAAGATTTCTTCGACCGGTATATGTTCCTCTATTTGAGTCAGCAGGAATTGACCGATCTCGAAGAAGGTCTTGATGATCGCATTCAGGAGGAGAAGCTCAAGGCCAATCCGTTTTATATAGATCTCGACGATGAAGACGACGAAGAGGAAGAAGAATTCGACTTCGGCAAGAAGCGCGAGAAGTACGAAGAAAAGCTTCATTCCTTCGACCGCTATATAGATGGATATCTGACCGATAAAGAGGGTAAAACCCTTATCATCGTTATCAAGACGCCCGGCACTTCTACGGGGGTCACTTTCGCCGGTAAGATGGTCGAGAAAGTCCAGAAGGAAGTCGATGGTTTAAATCCCAAGGGTTATCACGACAGCATGGACGTGTTTTTGACCGGCAACTTGAAGACGCTTATCGAAGAATACCATGCCCTGCGGGACGATATTCTGATCGTCTCGAACGTCTGTGTCATGCTGGTGTTGTTTGCGGTGGCGCTCTATTATCGTTCCATACGCATGACTCTTATTCTGTGCTTAGGTCTTCTAGCCGGTATCGCCACCACTTTCGGACTGACATATCTCCACATAGGCTATCTCACCGCCGCCACTGCGTTTCTGGCTTCTATCGTGGCGGGTAACGGTATCAATTTCGGTATCTATTTCCTTGCGCGATATATGGAGGAGCGAAAATCCAACGATCCCGTGCCGGATATTCTGGCGCGTTCCATACGCGGCACCATCAGCTCGGTTTCCACAGCCGCATTTGCGGCCGGAGCTTCGTATCTCTCCTTGATGGGCACCGAGTTTCGAGGATTCAATCACTTCGGATTCATAGGTGGCGTGGGCATGATTATCTGCCTGCTGTTTGCCTTGACGCTGGACCCGGCTCTGGTGGTGATTATCGAGAGGCATTTTCCCTTCAGTAATTTGAAAAAGCGCTCGGAGCGCAGTCGCATTTTCTCCAATGCCGTTGCATGGATAGTGGAAAAGCACGCAAAGTTTGTTTTCGGTTTGGGAATAGTTTTGCTGATCGGTGCTGTAATCAGCATTTCGATTATGATGCGTGACCCCTTTGAGTATTCTTTCAAGAGACTGAGAAACCAGTACAGCCGCAACGAAGGCTCGGGTGCTCGCTCCAGTCAGGCCGAGAAGATCCTGGGAGAGCGCAGTTCTCCGCACGTTATTCTTGCCGACAACGTGGGTCAGGTCTCCAAATTGCGTGAAGCCTTGGAGCCTTATCTGACAGACGACAGCGGCAGGGCGGATATTCCAAAGAACAGGATTATCAAGTCTATCAAAACTATCAACGATTACCTGCCCGGAACCGAGAGCGAACAGCAGACCAAACTGACTACTATTGTCGCCATACGCAAATTGATAGTGGAAAACGACTTCACGTTCTTGAACAAGGACGACCAGCAGCTTTTAAAAGATCTGACACCGCCTGCGGATCTCGATAGTGTCAATATGGAGAAGCTGCCGCCGGAGATTATGCGGCAGTATATAGAAGACAACGGCACGCGTGGAACTCCTATGTACGTTTACATGGCTGACGGCATGAGCGTCTGGAACGGGCGCGACCTCGAAAAGTTCGCCTCGGTTGTCCGCGAAATCAAGCTTGACGACGGTGCGACCATTCGCTCTTCCGGCAACGCTGTCATATTCACCGACATGATTAACTACGTGGTCGATGAAGGTCCGTGGGCTACTCTGGGCGCATTCTTATTTGTGACGCTGGTTATCATCATTTCTTTCAGGCGCTTCGGTCATATTCTGCTGTTGACATCTTCCATGGCTGCGGGCGTTATCCTTATGATGGGAGTGGCTGCGGTCTTCGGACAGAAAATCAACTTCTTAAACTACATCGCCATTCCCATTCAATTCGGAATCGGCGTGGATTACAGCGTCAATATTTACAGTCGCTTCTTAGAAGAAGGCAAGGGCAGTCTGGGACGAGTACTGCGCAGCACGGGCGGCGCGGTCATGATTACAAGCACGACGACCATTATCGGCTACGGTGCCCTGTGGTTCTCCATCAACGGGGCTATCAATACTTTCGGTACATTGGCCAATATCGGCGAATTTGCCTGCCTGTCAGTGGCGGTATTGTTTATGCCCTCGGTTCTGGCTATTTTCCTTGGCGGATTGAAGGCCGAAGATAAAAGCGACGAGGGCGAACTTGTCGATAAACAGGAGACTGTCGAAGCTTTAGAGGGGAATTGATTGATGAAACGTACCAACCTGTTTTTTGTTTCCATGTTTGCACTGCTGGTTTTTGCAGGAACTTTGTATGCTGCCAGTCCGTGGGGACCGAAGAAAAGCGGTGGCCTTACAATCTCGGATAACCTGCCCCATCCGCAGGATACTATGTACTATATGGAGCAGTGGTCGGGCACGGTCAAGTTCGGCAAGGATCACGACGTAAACTTCAATTTGATACACAGCAACCTTACCGCCAAGTCCAACAAAGCGATTTTCAGAGTGGAATACAACACTCCCGACGGTAAAAAGCTGAAAGATTCCAAGCGCTGCAAGATCAAATCCGCCGCCAGTCCCTTTTTGCTGGCCTGTGGCGACAACATTATCACCAAGGACGGCGAGAAGTTCAAATTGCGTTTCAAGGGCAGCAAGATGTCGCTTTCCATGATTTTGACGCCCTTGGTTCCGGCTTTCAGACCGGGCAGCGGACGCCTGAAGGCTTCGGATAAATCCAACAAATTCTACGACTTCGCCTTGATGGTTCCGCGTGGCAAGGCGCTTGTCAAAGTCGGTGACAAGGTCTTGAAGGGCTATGGCTCGATAGATCATTCATACGCCAATGCTGGTTTGCATACAGTGGCCAAGCATTGGATTCGCACCACATATCACGACAAAGACAAATCCATACTGTTGGCTGTCAATATCGACAACAGCGGCAAGAAATCGGGCTGGTTCAGTGTAGCCGACAACAGCGGCTCGTTCTCGTCCTCCGATATGTCTGTCACCCTTTCCGATTTCTACAAGGACGGCGACAAAAAAGGCTACAGCGCTCCGGCAAGCATACAAATGCAGGGGCCGGGAGGCTTTATGGCCAAGATGGAAAAGATGAATATGTATTCAAGGAAAAGTATGCTGGAAAACTTGAGTACGGTAGAGAAATTTGTCGTCAAGCGCTTCTCCGATCCCATGCGTTATGCTTTCAAAGGCAATGCTGTAATCGACTGGCCCAAAGCCGGAGTCATGCAGCGTACAGAACAGGAAATAGTCTTTATTTCCAAGCAAATGAATAAATAGCTGACAGCCTGGATTTATTCTCATTCGCCATTGCAAGCGCTCGTCAATTCGATGAGTTAGCAAGCCCATCCGTATTTTCTTTATCTCATTAACCCGGCGACTATATCTTAGTGCTTTTGTCCCCCTGAACTTGTTTCAAAGTCCCGGAATCATTGGAGAAGATACCCAAGCCAGCTCAGCCTGACAACTGCGTTTTAATTGCCCGGTTCAATACTAACAATGTCTGAGTAAGCTATGCTGGGATCTTGCAGTGTATTGCCTGGTTCAGATATGGCACGTGTCATAATGACAATCGTAGAAGCTGTTTTAACCCAAATCACGTCATTATGACGCAAGCTGCTTCCTGCCACTTGTTTTCCTGATTCTACTGTGACAAATGGGAGAATTCTCCGCCTTTGTGCGTGCTAGCTAGCCTGTAATAAAGCCCGTTCGAGTTCAGGAAAATCGAATTGTGCCTGATATCATATGCTTGCAGTAGAGCGAAATTAAGATTCGATCAAGTAGAAATCAAGAAAAGAATGTGTTGGAGTGTCTCGAACGATGGGTGGCCGCTCATTTTGAGCGAATGGCACGGCCATTGCAATCTTGAAGGCCGATTATGATTGGAAAGCTTCCTGGAGTTTCCATTTGACAAGCAGATATCTTTTTTTGGTTAGTCATTGAAATACGGAGTAAATAATGAGGAATATTAGCTTCCTTGTCGGGTTTGTCGCACTTGGTCTGCTTCTTTTAGGGGCAATGGCCTGCAATGAATCAGAAGAAAGCGATTGTGAGCTTGGTACTGCCTATTGCAACTGCAAAGAGGACTCTCTATGTGGCGAAGGTATGACTTGTGAAAGCAACCTTTGCGTTTTTCTCGACGTTGAAGACGGCGATGACGCAGTAGACGGCGATGAAGCTGTAGACGGTGACGAAGCTGTGGATGGCGATGAAGCTGTAGACGGTGACGAAGCTGTGGACGGTGATGAAGCTGTAGACGGTGACGAAGCAGTGGACGGCGACGAAACCGTGGACGGCGATGATACCGTGGACGGCGACACCGATATCGTAGCTACATATACCTGCGTTGAATGCCATACCAGCAAGGAACTTATCAAATGGGATATCGACCGACGCCCTTCCGATCACGTTCATGTTGAGAGCAGCGGCGGTTGCGGCGGTTCCGTTTCGCGTTTCGAGCCTGCCCAGGCAGTTTTAGTGCGCGACTCTTTCCTGGACTCGGTTCACGGTCAGAGAACATGTGTTGAGTGTCACGGCGGTGTAGAACCTGCGGTCAACAGAGACGAAGCCCATGTAGGGAGCTTCCAGGTTGAAGCTTCAAACGAAGCCAATTGCACTCCCTGCCATACCGAAAAACTAGAGAACATGCCCAACAGTCTGCACACCAAGTTCAATGACCTCGGGCCGGAAGATCCCGAGTTCATCGCCCGTGCAGCGGCTCACGTTCGCCGGGTAGCCGATAACGATCATGCCAAGGAATTGATGGCTCAGGGTATCGAAAACGCCTGTGCCGAATGTCACCGCACTTCCTGCGGTTCCTGTCATATCACCCTGCCTGCTCCGGGAGGCGGCGGCTTCCCCAATACGGGTCATGTCTTCTACAAAAAGCCTAACCCTGTATACAACTGCACTGCCTGTCACGGCAGCCGTAAGTCCAAAGAATTCCTGATGGCCGATGTGGATGCGGCTCTGGTAGATGCATCCGATCTGGCTCCCATGACCTTAGAGGAAGACGTACATTACCAGAAGGGTCTTAGCTGCGCCGACTGTCATGACGCCGACTGGATGCACAAGACCGAAGAAAATATGAACTACAAGCTGCGTTACGAGAATCCGGCTATGGTGCGTTGCGAAGACTGCCATGACGATCTCAAAGCCTCTTCCAAAGCAAATACTTACCATTCCGTTCATGCCGACTCCGAAAGCGGCGCTCCGCATCTGCAGTGTCAGGTCTGCCATTCTCAGGCTTACCCCAACTGCATCAGTTGCCATACATCTCCTACCGATACGGCAGAACCGCCTGCGGACTTCAAGTTCTATACCCTGAAGATCGCTAAAAACCCCTTCCGTTTCACCGAGTGGTATCAGACAAACGTGCCTGAGTTGGCAATGAAATTCCCCTACGATTACTCGTTGGTTCGTCGTCCGGCCATTGTCTACGATACCTTCGATGCTTTCGAGGAAGATATTCTGGCAAACTTTACCGCTTATCCCACCTGGAAATATGCGACGCCTCATAACATCAAAAAGATCACGCCGCAGACAGAAAACGGCTGCTCGGGATGTCATGACGATAAGCGTCTATACCTTACCCAGGAATATATAGAGGGCTTGGTTACTACTGACAATCTCGGTCCCAATGCCGAAATGCATAAGGACAAAGAGCTTGAAGCCAACGCCGAAATCTTGATTGATCTGAACAAGAGCAAATAGTTCAATAACAAAAGGGAAACTTGAACAATGAGAAACAAAGCTGTTTATAATCTACTATCTATTTTCATTATGATGATTGCCGTGGCTGGCTTTACTTATAGCTGCGGTGGCGATGACGAAGAATCCAGTGTCTGCGATAATATCGTAGGTGAAGTCTGCTCGGGCCAGGGCTCATGTGTTGAAATTGAAGGTGTTGCCAGTTGCAAGTGCAATGAAGGCTATGTTGCCGATGGTATTAAGTGTACTGAAGAAGGCGCTGAAGGTGAAGGTGAAGGCGAGGGCGAGGGCGAAGGCGAAGGCGAGGGCGAGGGCGAAGGTGAAGGCGAAGGCGAGGGCGAAGGCGAAGGAGAGGGTGAAGGCGAAGGTGAAGGCGAAGGAGAGGGTGAAGGCGAAACCGAATCCGAGATTCTGGCTGGAGCCATTGACACTTTCTTCAATGGTCTCGACAAGCCCATAAAAGGTGCTGCCGAAGTCAAAGCCATTATCGACGACCCGGTACAGGCCGAGAATTATCAGATTCTCTCGGTACGTGGTGCCGATCATTACGCACTCGGTCATGTTCCCGGAGCTATCAATATCAGTTGGAAAGCTCTTTCTGATGATGCCAAGCTGGCTGAACTCGATAAAGATAAAACCATTGTCGATTACTGCTACACCGGTCACACCGGTGCTATCGCAATGGCTGTTCTCGGTACCATGGGTTACGACGTAATCAACATGAAATACGGAATGATGGGTTGGACCAGCGACGACGAAATTCTGGCTACCACTCCTTTCGATTGCAATCCTGCCGGTTATGACACCGAAACCACCGTCAATGAATCCGCCGGAGATTTCGAGATTCCAGTAATCGATACCGGAATGACGGATGCCACTGCAATAGCTAAGGCTCAGCTTCAGGCTTATGTAGACTCTGAACTGAAAGCAGTTATTACCGTTTCCGAAGTCAAAGCCATCATTGATGACCCGGTACAGGTCGAAAATTACCAGATCATTTCCGTGCGCAGTGCCGAGCATTATGCTCTCGGTCATGTTCCCGGAGCCATCAACATTGACTGGAAAGCCATTGCAAAGGCTGAGAATCTGGTAAAAGTCGATCCTTCCAAGACTTTGATTGTTTATTGCTACACCGGACATACCGGCGGCTTGGCCACTACGGCTTTGAATCTGCTCGGTTATGAAGCCATCAACATGAAATACGGTATGATGGGATGGACGGATGACCCGGCTATTCTGGCAAGCAGCCCATTTGAATGTGCCGCTCCCGATTATTCGACAGACGGTACCGTGCATGAGCGTAAAACTCTTGCCAAAGCTGCCGATGAATGGCTCAAAGATCTTGAGCGTCCGACAATCGCCCCTTCCGAAGTTAAAGCCATCATCGACGATCCGGTACAGGCTGCCAATTACCAGGTTCTTTCGGTACGTGGTACCAACCATTATGATATCGGCCATGTTCCCGGTGCCATCAATATCCCCTGGAAGATGCTCTACGATGAGACCATGCGTGACGACATCGATGACAGCCTCAGCATCATCGATTACTGCTACACCGGTCACACCGGCGCCATCGGCATGACTTTCCTGGGTCTTCTGGGTTTTGATGTGGAAAACATGAAATACGGTATGATGGGTTGGACCTCCGATGCCAACGTACTTGGAATTTCTCCTTTCGACTGCAATCCCCCTGATTATGCAACCGAGATTGCTGCCAATGAACCGACGGCAGAATTTGAACTGCCCACCTTGGCAACCGGTTTCTATGAAGTAGAAGGCATTGTCGATGCCATGTATGAAACATACATCGGTTCCGAGCGCGCCCCGACAATCACTGCTTCCGCAGTTAAAGCCATCATCGACGATCCGGTACAGGCTGCCAATTACCAGATCATCTCCGTACGCGGTGATGCTCACTACGACCTCGGTCATGTTCCCGGAGCGATCAATATTTCCTGGAAGAACATAGCCGAAATGGATAACCTGAAGCTTATCGATCCCGACAAAAGCATCATCGTTTATTGCTACACGGGACATACGGGCCAGATGGCTACGACCGTCCTGAACCTGCTGGGTTATGAAGCTGTCAATATGAAATACGGTATGATGGGATGGACCGCCGATGGCGATATCCTCGGCATTCCCGCCTTTGACTGCAATCCTCCTGACTATGACACCGAGGCAACTCCGGTCAAGTAGTCGTCAATTCGTCAAATAGATGTCAGATGAAACCGGGAGGCTTATAGCCTCCCGGTTTTGTTTGTATGGGCCAATAAGTACAATCCCTGATTTCATATTGTGTCATTATGACAATTATTGACCTGTGTCTAATTGTTCTATTCTGTATATACCTGAAACTACTAGTTAAAATAGGTGAACTGGGGAGTCTGAGAGGCTGTCTCTGAATACCCTCGTCTTATCAAGATGATACAAAGATTTACTTTGTTTTTTTGTGTGAGTTGGTTTTCGATTATTGCCCAAGTGTCTTGTCTTTATATTCGATTTTCCATTGTTGGAAAGATGTGGCTCGCAAATTGCACACATTCTACCTAATAAGCAAGAGCGGCGAATGCGAATTAAGCATTAAAATAATTATTGAAGTTGAAATTCAAAATATTTTGTTTTCTTTCAGTTTTTTAGGCTAAGGGGACTAAATTCTATGGAATGGGGCAAGACAATGAAAAAACTATCGGTGCTGCTAATTGCGTTATTCGTGATGGCCATGCCTTTTATCTCGGGATGCGATTCCGATGATGAAGGTGTGTGTCTGACTGACGGAGACAGCGATACTGCAAAGGTTTCCATGCCTTACATCGTCGTCAAAGGCGGCGTTGCCATTATAGAAGGCGATACCTTGACGCTTACCGCTCAAACGGTAAACGGCGAGGATGCCTCTTATGAATGGGGTTCTTCCGATGAGGCAGTCGCTACCGTGGATGAATCCGGCATCGTTACCGGAGTTTCTCCCGGTGAAGCAAGTATTACCGCCACCGGTTTCGACACCGGAGAAACAGGCTCCTGGGGAGTTTATGTTTACGTCATAGAAGAAACGGAATCCGCAGTTACAGTAAGCGGAGCCGTGGCTCTCGAAGTAGGTAAAACAAGCACTTTGACGGCAACGACCAAAGGCCAGGAAGATTCCGCTTATGATTGGACTTCTTCCGACGACAGCTTGGCCACCGTTGACGAA
>CAYTHG010000088.1:0-12193 GCA_964437525.1 uncultured Myxococcales bacterium
AATGAAAACGTAAAAGGAGGAACTTGCTTTCTGAACTCTATACTACTACCATACCACACTTTTCTCATTTGTCAAGAAAAAATCGCAATAAAATTATGTCACGGTAATTCACAGTAATTTCAGTGTGTTATACGGAGGTTTTTTTTCGATGGAGCATGTCCCTGCCATGCTCCTAAATGTTTCTGCTCTAACTACCTTATGTTCAAGGCAAAACGTGTGGAGCCGGTCGGGAGACCCGCTCCAACGGAGAAGTCTGCTCATGCTCGAAAATTACCCGACAAAAAATTTGCCAGACCTTGTATAATCAAACATTCAGGTGAACGGGGGTGAGGACGACCTCGCCGCTGTGAAGTCAACCGGGGACGACCCCGATACCCGTAAGGGAAGACAAATGGTTTGGGTAATTATTGTTCTGGCTGGATTGTTTGAGACGGGCTGGGCTATAGGATTGAAATATTCGGATGGTTTTTCCCGCTTGTGGCCTAGTGTCTGGACGATTCTGGCTATGATGGTCAGTGTTTGGCTGCTGGGTATTGCCATGAAGGAGCTTCCGGTCGGAACTGCCTATAGCGTTTGGGTCGGAATAGGCGCTGTCGGCACTGTGATCTTGGGAATCGTGCTGTTTGGAGAGTCCGCGAATGCAATGCGGCTGATAAGCGTAGCGTTCATCATTGCCGGTATTATCGGCCTCAAGCTTGCGACCCCGGTCTGATACGAGTGCCATTTATAGGGCGAAGCTTGTGATCTACACTGCCGCCTTTAGACTTTGGCTACCTTGTCTGGCTATTCGACGATCTGCCAGCGTGCTTTCAGGAATAAAGTTGACTTTGCTTTTGCGCATGGGGTATTTCTGAACAAGTTATATGAATGAATAAAAGAGGTTTTATGTTCAATAGTTCAATGGATATTGTGTCAATCGATGCCGACATGGGGAACAACCCGACAGTGGCTGATTGATCCGGGTTTTGTACTTTTGCAAAATTAATTGTTTTATCTTAGAGGGATTGTAAATCCATTTATATTATGGACGCCCGCTTGATTAAGTCTATATAATTGTTCTCGCTGTCTGCACAGATTTATTTATGGAAAATCAGATTTACCGGTGAAAAGTCATTTGTGCCCACGCTGTCGCATCTGAGTTTGCACCGATAAAATTTAGGCTGATCTAAAGCGGAGTTAAGCTATGAACGCGAATGAAGATAAAAACGATACCGACAAGCACCTTAAGCAGATGGGGTGGACTCCTCACTTCCAGTCTCAGTTGGATGAAATCAGCCAACTTAAGACCAGCCCGGCCAGAGTAATCGGAGTCAGTAGAAAAAGTTTCCAGGTAAGTGATGGCAAAGATGAGCGGTCCGCTACTGCAGCAGGTAGGCTCAGTTATCATAGCGATAGCCTGTATCCTGTTATCGGCGATTGGGTTCTTATGAAGGGTACCGTAATCTCAAAGGTGCTAGAGAGAAGAAATGTCTTATCCCGGCAAGCAGCAGGGACGCGTGGCAGGCAGAGCGCTGGCGCTCCGAAAGAACAATTGATTGCCGCAAATCTCGATACCGTGTTTATCGTTTGCGGCCTGGATCGAGATTTCAACCTGTCCCGTATCGAACGATACCTGATACTTGTATACAATTGCGGATTGAGTCCCGTCATCATACTTACGAAGGCGGATCTTCAAAAGGACCCGGATTCTTTTGTGAGTGAAGTAGAGCCGATAGCTAGCGGAGTGCCGATATATGCGGTTTCTTTGTATGACAACCAGGGATTTGTTCCTCTGGAAAAATATCTGTCTTTGGGGCAGACCGCCATACTGGTCGGTTCTTCCGGTGCAGGAAAATCCACTTTGCTAAACCAGCTTTATGGAGAGAACGTGCAGGCGACCGGTTCTGTAAGTGACAGTGAAGGAAAAGGAAAGCATACCACTACCAGCAGAGATTTAATCATGATGCCCCAGGGCGGGATGGTGATTGACAATCCCGGCATTCGTGAAATCTCTTTTACAAACGATGATGGTGGGATCGATGAGGCATTTCCGGATATAGAAAAACTGGCGGAGAAATGCCGCTTTTCGGATTGCAGTCATATGCACGAACCAGGCTGTCGAGTACTTCAGGCTGTTGCTGATGGAGAGCTTGCCAAAAACAGGCTGCAAAGCTTTCGGAAAATACAGAGAGAGCTGTCATATTCATCAGAGCGACAAAGCAAGAGTGCGGCAAAGGTAGAGAAAGAGCGATGGAAAAATGTGGCCTTGAAAGTCAAAGCCATGAAAAAAAAGTCCGATAAAAAGGCCGATAAAAAGATCCATATCAAAAACTGAAAAGCAACGACTGTGAAGTTTGTGCTTTTGTGAGACATTGGCGGGAAACCTTATCTCGATTAAATAAAAAATCGAGGGTGCCATAGTTTCACCCGATTAAGATTTTATTTACGGCTTGCGGGGGGCTTGCCGAAGGATTATCTTTCGTATATTGTTTTTCCTTGGTGCGCTAACCGATAGGCGAAGGGAGCGACTTGTGAAGATCACGGTTATTACGGGACTGTCAGGTTCAGGGAAGTCCACGGCCATCCATGCCTTTGAAGACAGAGGGATGTTCTGCATAGACAATATTCCCATCGTCCTGTTGCCGGACCTTGTCAAGCTGGTTGCCGAATCGAGGCAGGAGGTGGACGGAATTGTGGTCGGGATAGACGCCAGAGAAGGGCATTTTCTAACCGACTTCAAGCGCACCAACCAGATACTGTTATCGGCAGGCCACGAATTGCAGGTGATTTATTTGGAAGCCCGCGACGAAGTTTTGATAAGGCGCTTTTCAGAGACGCGCCGCAAGCATCCCTTGGGCGGCAAAGATGTCATCAGCGCCTTGGCCCGCGAGCGGGAGATGCTGGAAGAGTTGCGCGAGGCTGCCAACGACAGAATAGATACATCATCCATGAACGTCCACCAGCTAAAGCAGCATGTCATCAACCACGCACAGACCATAGAGTCCGCAAGCCACATGAGTGTCACGCTTTTGTCCTTCGGGTTCAAGTACGGCGTGCCGCTTGAGGCGGATCTGGTCTACGATCTGCGTTTTTTGCCAAATCCCTATTTCGAGGAATCCCTGCGCCAGATGACAGGGCAGGACGAGGAAGTCCGCAGTTACGTGATGGCCTTTAAAGAGGCCAATATCATGCTTGAAAAGATTCAGGATCTTTTACAGTTCCTGCTGCCGGAATACGAAAAAGAGGGCAAAGCCTACCTTACCGTCGCTTTAGGCTGCACGGGCGGCAGGCATCGCTCGACCACTTTCGCCTACATGCTCGATAAATTTCTGCAAACAGAAATGCCCGAGTACAAGACATTCATCCGGCATAGAGATATAGAGAAAGGATAAATTTATTATGGAGCAGCAGCCGCAAAGCGCTGTGGTGCTGTTGTCTGGCGGACTGGATTCGGCCACGACAGCCGCAATCGCAAAGGATATGGGTTTCGACCTGTACGCCTTGAGCGTCGATTACAATCAGCGTCACAGAATAGAACTGGAAGCCGCAAAGCGCGTGGGCGAGAGCCTGGGTGTCATCGAACACAAGTTCGTCAAGCTCGATCTGTCGACTTTCGGCGGATCATCTTTGACCGCTGATATAGAAGTTCCCAAGGACCGCGATCAGCAGGATGAAGGAATACCGATCACCTACGTTCCGGCCCGCAATACCATTATGCTTTCGCTGGCTCTGGCACTGGCCGAAACCAGCGGCTCGTATGATATCTTCATCGGAGCCAACGCCGTCGATTATTCGGGCTATCCCGATTGCCGCCCCGAGTTCATCAGCGAATTCGAGAAGCTGGCCAACCTTGCCACCAAAGCCGGTGTCGAGGGCAGGCACTTCGGTATTCATGCGCCGCTGATGGAGTTGACCAAGGCCGAGATTATTCAGATGGGTATCTCGCTCGGCGTAGATTACAGCCTGACGCATTCCTGCTACGATCCAACACCCGAGGGCTTGTGCTGCGGCCACTGCGATTCCTGCATCCTGCGCCTTAAAGGCTTTGCCGATGCGGGTCTGAAAGATCCGGTGGGCTATGCAAAATAAGAACCTGCATATCTGCGAGATCTTCCACTCCATACAAGGCGAGTCCACGCTGGCCGGCTTGCCGTGCGTCTTTGTGCGCCTGTCCGGCTGCCCTTTGAACTGTCGCTGGTGCGATACCAAGTACGCCAGCCAGGAATCGGAGCCTATGAGCATCGCCGATATCATGTTACGAGTGGAGAATTTCGAGTGTCCTCTGGTGGAAGTGACCGGCGGTGAACCGCTGGCACAGGCGGCCAGCCTGGATTTACTCGATGCCCTTGTGGACGAAGGCTACGAGGTCATGTTGGAGACCTGCGGCAGCATCGATATCGGTCCTGTCAATAAGAACGTGCGGCGCATCGTGGATGTAAAATGCCCCAGCTCGGGCGAGTCGGACAAAAACCTGTATGCCAATCTCGAAAAGTTGAGTAGGCGCGACGAGGTCAAGTTCGTCATCGCCGACCGCGACGATTTTGCCTTTGCCTTGGACGTGATAGAGAACTACAACCTCATGCAACGTTGCCCGGTGCTAATCGCCCCGGTTCAGGATTCGCTCGAACTGGCAACGCTTGCCGAATGGCTGCTGGAAGTCGGCCTGCCCTTGCGCCTGCAACCCCAAATGCACAAGCAAATCTGGGGACCGGAAAAGCGCGGTGTCTGATATCCCGTGCAAGTAAGATTCTCTTTCCTGATAAAACAGTCAGGACCGCGCCCCTCCTAGCTACCCCGAAAAGGGTGTATTATGCAGAAGTCGGAACAACTCCCTTATGCAACATGAGTGGCTGTTTTTTCGTCTCGACAGGCTCCGCCTTATTGGAACCCCAGACATAGCGCGGGGTTTTCGGGTTATAAAAAAAGCCCCGCCATACGGCGGGGCTTTTTGGTACTTCTTTTGAAGCTAAAGGCTTACAGAATTTCTTTGAGCTTCGGTGTCGGTTTGAAACCAACGGTCTTGTGAGCTTTGATTTTGATCTTTTCGCCGGTCTGCGGATTGCGGCCGGTGCGGGCTTTGCGTTTCTTCACTGTGAAAGTGCCGAAACCCGGAACGGTGAAACGAGCATTCTTTTTGATGGAGATGCTCAGGATACCGAACAGATTGTCGATCAGCTCATTGGCTGCTTTGGTGGACAGCTCGAGGGCCGGGGCGCTGTCTTTGACCTGCTTGATCAAATCAGCTTTGGTCTTGATTGCTTTGGCCTTGAAGACTTTAGGTGCGACGACCTTCTTCGGGGCGGCCTTCTTGACGACGACCTTCTTCGGAGCAACCTTCTTCGGGGCAGCTTTCTTGACAGCAGCCTTCTTCGGGGCGACTTTCTTGACAGCAGCCTTTTTCGGAGCAGCCTTCTTCACGATCTTTGCCTTTGCTTTTGCCTTTGCCATCTTTTCTCTCCTTTTTTCTTTCCAGATACTCCCGTTCGTTAGGGAAACCTTTTGAACCACTTGTTTTTCTTTATATTTTTTAAAATTTAAGCTTGTCAAGAAAAAAAGTGCTTCACCCCCGCATAATATGCGGACCTGCGACACCCCCTCTGCTCAAACCCAAGTAGCGCTTGAGTCTCAGAGAACGTGACCGCAACCAACTCTCTGTTCAATTTGCCAATGATATCAACAACGTACGCTCAAGCCCGTACCCTGTCTAGGCGCGGGCGTTATCTTGGAAAAAAGCGGGCAACAGGCTACTAGCTACTTCTTACAAAATCGAGAATTGAGAATTAAAATTGAAAATAGTATACTAGATGTATTAACGTCAAAATACAAAATAATCAAGCTTTTTTTAAGCCTTGTAGAATATGGGAACTGGTTAATCTATTCATTTATCTCTGCACAGGATATGATCTTTATCAATTGCGTCCTGCAATTGACAAGTGCCTCCACTGCACCTACAATTCCAGCATGTTAATATGCTAGAAACAGGTGGATGACAATGCAACGCAAATCTATGACATTGATGCTGGCAGTAGCCCTTCTTGCAACGCTGGGACTGCTTGGCTCCGGCTGCATGAAAGCCAAGATAAATCTTTTCCCGGACTACACGGAACCCCTGCAGGAATACGTGCTTGAAGGCAAAGCCGAGGGCAAGGTCTTGATGATCCCGATACGCGGAATGGTTTCTCAGCGTTCGCGCGAGGGATTCTTCGGCACGCGCCCGTCCATGGTTCAGGAGGTTCGTTCAGCGCTCGATATGGCCCGCAAGGACGAGCAGGTCAAAGCCATTTTGTTGCAGATCGATTCACCTGGAGGATCGGTAACGGCCTCGGACATTATATACAACGAGATCAAGCGCTATAAAGAGGAAACCGGTGTCAAGGTCTCGGCGGTAATGATGGACCTGGCGGCGTCAGGCGGCTACTACGTCGCCATGGCAGCCGAGCGCGTCTATGCCCACCCGACAACGGTCACAGGATCCATAGGCGTCATCTTTTACACGATCTCCATCGACGGTCTGTTCAACAAGATCGGCGTCAAAGCCGAACCGATCAAGTCCGGAAAACACAAGGACATGGGCTCACCCTTCCGCGATATGAACGAAGAAGAGCGCGAGATTCTGCAAAACATGATTGACGAGATGTACGGACGTTTCGTCAAGGTAGTGGCAGACGGTCGTCCCCAATTGAACGAGCAGGCCGTGCGCCAACTGGCCGATGGCCGCATCTATACCGCCAAGCAGGCGCTGGATGCCAAGTTGATAGACGAAATCGCATATATGGATCAGGCGCTGTCGGATCTTAAAATGGCCGCAGGAATTTCTCAGGACTCGCGTGTGGTGGTCTATCGCCGCCAGTCCTTCGGCAACGACAACATATACAACACACGCACAGCAAAAGCGGGGGGCCAGCTCAAGTTGATCGACCTGCCTTTCAGTTCATACATGTTTACACCGCAGACCGGCTTCTATTATATCTGGGAGCCCGGCCTGACATCGAACAAGTAAGGTTTTTGTCTGCGTTTACAAAGCATAAGAAAGGAGTCGGGTATTGCCGCGCGTAGTATTGGTAGAACCCGAGATCCCGCCCAACACAGGCAGCGTAGCCAGATTGTGCGCGGGAATGAAGATACCGCTTCACCTTGTGAAGCCATTGGGATTTTCGCTCGATGACAAGTACATGAAACGTGCCGGCCTCGATTACTGGCCGTATGTGGATTTGCATGTACATGAGAGTTGGGACGATTTTATAAAGGAGCACGGCGACGACGGCGGGCGCTTCTGGCTGATGAGCAAAAAGAACAGCCGCCCATACACGACCGTGAAATTCAAAGACGACGACTGGTTGGTTTTCGGCAAGGAAACGAAGGGTCTGGGAGAAAAACTGCTTGAAAGCTTTTCAAAAAACAGGCTCTATATTCCCATCATCGGAAATATACGCTCATACAACCTTGCCAACTCGGTTTCCATCGTTTTGTTCGAGGCACTGAGACAGACACAACCGCAACACTTCCGTTTCGAGGAGGAAACATGAAACGCTTATTTTCCGGTATGCAACCTACAGGCGATCTGCATTTGGGCAATTATATAGGAGCCCTTAAAAACTGGGTCGGCCTTCAAGATGAATACGATTGCATTTTCTGTATTGTAGACATGCACGCCATCACCATCCCTTACGACACCAAGCAGATGAGAACGAGCATCTTCAACGCCGCTGCCGATTACCTGGCCGCCGGGCTCAATCCGCAGAAGTGCACCATCTTCGTGCAGTCGCAGGTTTCGCAGCATACCGAACTGGCCTGGATGTTCAATACGGTCACTCCGCTTGGGCAGCTTATGCGCATGACGCAGTTCAAGCAAAAAACCCAGCAGTTCGCCGAAGGCGGCCAGAACGACGACGACAAGCCCATCGAAGAACGCGCTGGTTTCCTGGCGCTGGCGGGCAAGGTCAACGCCGGTCTCCTGACATACCCGGTCCTGCAAGCTGCGGACATCTTGCTCTACAAGGGCGAAGTTGTTCCGGTCGGCGAGGATCAGATTCAGCATGTCGAGTTGACACGCGATGTGGCGCGGCGCTTCAACAACCTGTACGGCGATATCTTCCCCATGTCCGATGCGCTTTTGTCCTCCTCCCCACGCCTGCGCGGACTTGACGGCGTCAACAAGATGTCCAAGAGCATAGGCAACCATATCGCGCTTTCCCTTGACCGCGAGGAGTTGATAAAGAAAGTGACACGCGAAGCCGCCTCCGACCCGCGCCGTGTGCGCCGCGACGATGCGGGCGTTCCCGAAGAATGCAACGTCTACGACTGGCACCGCATCTTCTCAAACGACGAGGACATCCGCTGGGCCGCTGAAGGCTGCCGCACAGCAGGCATAGGCTGCTTCCAGTGCAAAAAGAAACTGGCCGAAACCATGGACGACCTGATCGCACCCATACGCGAAAAACGCGCCGAACTGGAAAAGCATCCCGACGATGTCTGGGACATACTCAGAATGGGCGCGGCGCGCTGCAACAAGATCGCCAACGAAACAATGGAAGAAGTCAAAAACGCAATGGGCCTCTGGCTGGAATAAGAGGAGCCGTATTTGACAGAAAAATCCGCAGCAAGTGAAAGCGTAAAACGCAAACTGATCAAGGCCGTCTCGGTCATGAGTCTGTTTACAATCATCAGCCGCTTTCTGGGGCTGGCGCGCGAAATGGTGCGCGCCCATTATCTGGGAACTGGCATCGCCTCCGATGCATACACTATAGCCTTCATGCTGCCCAACCTCTTCCGCCGTCTGGTGGGAGAGGGGGCCATGGTGGTGGCCACGGTGCCTATCATCGTGGATCTCAAAGAAGAAGGCATAGCCGCCGTCAATCGCGTCGCCTCGGCGCTCTTCACACTGCTGACCTTCATCGTCACGGCATTCTGTATCGTCTTTGTGCTTTCATCGGAATTCCTTGTCGAGCATGTTTTTGCTCGGGGCTTTGCCGACAATCCCGAGAAGCTGGCTTTGACGGTTGAGTTGACGCGCTACATGTTCTTCTACCTGGTCTTCATCTCGCTGGCGGCCATGTCACAGGCTATTTTAAACGGCTTCCGAATTTTCGGACCTTCGTCGTTCACGCCCATATTGCTGAACATCTCCATCATAAGCTGTGCGCTGTTTTTCGCGGATAGCTTCGAAAGCCCGGCCCATGCCTTCGCTTTGGGTGTGCTTATCGGCGGCGTGTTTCAGTTTTTGTTCCAACTGCCGTATCTATACAAACTGGGATTGAGGCTCAAGCCCTCATTTGAGTGGGCGCTGCCGGAAGTTAAGAAAGTCCTGCGCCTGATGGCTCCGGGCGCAATCGGCGCGGGCGTCTACCAGTTGAATATTCTCGTCTCGGAAATGATCGCCACCTACCTTGAAGACGGCGGCGTGGCATCCCTGCAGTTCTCCTCGCGCCTGACGGAATTCTCCTTGGGAGTCTTCGTGATCGCGCTTTCGACCGCCATTTTGCCGACGCTTTCGCAGCAGTTCCGCGACGGCGACAACGATGGATTGAAACACACTCTGGGCTTTGCCGTGCGACTGGTGGCTTTCATTACCATCCCGGCTACCTTCGGCCTGATACTGATCCGCTACCCGCTGATAACGCTTTTGTTCCGCTCCGGCGAGTTTGACGCACAGTCGGTCAACCTAACGGCTTACGCCTTTGTATTCCACATCTCGGGGCTGTTCTTCATCGGCCTGGGACGTGTGCTTCTGCCGGGATTCTACTCCATGAAAAACATGGTTACGCCGGTCAAGGTGGCGGCGGTCTCCATGCTCGTCAATATCGTCTGCTGTCTGGCATTCTTTTACCCGCTGGCTCAGGGCGGCATAGCGCTTGCCAACAGCCTTGCCGCGCTGGTTCAGGCTTCCATGCTTTTGTGGATACTGTCGCGCAAGGTCGGCGGCATAGAAGTCCGCCCTTTGATACTGCCGCTCTTGAAGATTCTGGTAGCTTCGCTCTTGATGATCGCCGCCGGGTATTTCTTCGCCGACACAATCGGCCTGTTCGATACTCACTCACGCCTGGCTATCCTGCCGCTCTTGGCAGCCGTGATAACCTTCTGCGCCGTGCTGTATTTCATTCTGGCGCGGCTCATGCGTCAGCAGGAAGTCATGGAACTTCTAGCCGCCATCAAACGTCGCCGCGCCCGCTAACCCGGTGAACAATTCGGATTAAAGCGCAACCTGATTTATTCTTCGATTTCGATTTCATCCAGAAGTGGGCGGTACTGATCTTTGGTGACGGTCAAAGACAGGCCGTTAATATCGCCTGACAATTCAAAGCGCAGATCCGCTTGCCCGTCCTCGTCCGTGTATTCGGAAATCAATAGACCATCGGCGGATATGCTTACCTGTGCGGCTTCCAGCGCTTCGCCGTCGCTTTCGACCTGCACCATGTAGCGGTTCTTGCCCAGACGCACCAAACCAAGATGCGTCGCTTCAATCTGTGTCGGATCGTCCGCCCAGACCTGCATTTCGGGTTCGCCGAACAGCACCATTTCCATGACAGTCCAGCGGCTGGTGTGAGTTTCTTTATAAAGATTTTCCTTGGCCGTGAAGTTCTCGCGGGCGACGGTGTAGAGTTCCGCAAGCCTGTAAACCGGGTGCCTGTCGTCAAAGAGCGTTTTGTAGACTTCGTAGATGTAGTTCATGCCGGAGGGAAAACCTATGCCGACTTCGGTATTGCCGAAGTATGCCACCGTGCCGCCATTGGGATTGACCACGATGGCTTCGCCACCTGATTGGTCGTGATTGTGAAATCCTCCCGAGAGGCAGGCGGTGGAAACGAAGATGCCGTTTTTTGGGCCGTTGTCAAGTCGGTGAATGTCATCCAGATGCAAAGCCGCTACGTCTTTGCCCGATCCGTGGCCGAAGTGCGCAAAGAATCCGGGGCCGGAAGAGAATGCATCCCACTGGTTGGAGTACTTATTGGGCTCGGCATCGGCGTAATGGTCGTAGCCTAGATAAAGTTTGCGAATGGAATAATCGTCCGGGAAGTGTCCAGCCAACGGATTCAATCCCAGAGACGAATCGAGACCCGAGAAGCCGGTGTTCTCAGAGATAAAGACAGCATTGTGAATGAAGTCCTCGGGAGGATTCTGCTCGTAAGCCATGGTCTTTGCAATAAAGCCTGCGGCTTCTTCACTGTTATCCACAGGCGCCCGAGAAACATAAAGCTCGGCCCAGAGATCGAGATTGTCTTCCATCTCGCCCCAGATGCCGTTTCCGTTGTCATCCCAACTGCCGTCCAAGTCTGCAAAGTACAAATCCGAGGCTATGGTTCCACTGGCGTCATATTGCCCGGCCAGGGAGACTTCGGCCCAGAACTCGCGGTGAGGAACCAGTGGCGTATCACCACCTAAAAGCACCCACTGCAAAGGCTCGTTATCAAACATCTCAATGATATAGTTTCTGAGCTTCTCGGCCTCATCGACACCTTCGGAGACTTCGATGATTTCCTGCATGGTGCGCACCACCGTTGGAATCCCCTTGCGTATTTTCCATTGCGCCAGAACATCGAAGGCGTCCGTCATGCTTTCATCGGTAACTATAAGGTAGGCGATATCCTGTGCGCGATTCCGACTATGGCTGCCATCGGGATAGTCGTAGGGGTCGATCTCTTCTATTTCGCCATCGTCTTCAAGAAGCTCTTCGCGGTCTTCGGCAGCGATCTCGGAATTC
The DNA here is from genome assembly GCA_964437525.1 of uncultured Myxococcales bacterium. GTDB lineage: Bacteria > Myxococcota_A > SURF-8 > SURF-8 > SURF-8 > JAKQSH01. The sequence goes on from CAYTHG010000088.1 coordinate 11,678, forward strand.
CCATCGACAGATTCCGACACTTCCATATCTTCCAAGGCGGTTTCCGAATCCAGATCGCCGTCGGTAAAATAGATTTCAGCTTCGTTTTCTCCAGTGCAGGAACAGGCAAGAAAAACAATAAAGACAGTCAAAATGAAAATGGCAAATCGGCTCAGCATACTTCTTCTCCGAATAAACAATGAGCACTAATCGATACTCAAAAAACCAGGGAACAGTCTGCCCGATAAGCCTTGCTTTATCAACCATAAAGGTGACTAAGGCGGAAAACACCCTGTTTCTGTTGGGAAGTTTTTACTCCGCTCGTCCCGAGTGCCGACCGTAAGGGAGGTGTATCGAGGGATGTTGCGTGTCCGCCTCCACTGTTTTCTTTTGCAAACCCCTGCACACTTTACACATCCCCCTTATTACCGTGGCATCCCAAAGTAGGGGCGCGATTCATCGCGCCCTTGCCCGAGCCTATTGACAAACCTCTAATTTCAAAGATATTGACAAGCTGTAGCAAGTTGTCATTCCCGC
>CAYTHG010000089.1:0-12191 GCA_964437525.1 uncultured Myxococcales bacterium
CACCAGAAAGCGGCGCCACTTTGAAGGCTGGAAACACCTCTGCGTTTTTGCCGTCATCGAACAGCACCGCCACCCCGGAATCGGAAACCAGTCCGACTCGTCCGTAGGCGTATTCTTCCGGTGCGCTTTCGACCAGTACCAGCATATTGGCTGAAACCTTGCCACCCATTCCCAAAGGCGGCTTTTTGGCCTTGATCGCCGCTGCCAGCAGTTTTTTAGAGATTGCCCCGACAGCCTGATTGATAATTTCTTTCCTGAGTTTCTTTCCTTCAGGTCTTATGAAATCTTCAAGGTCAAGCAATATCGAATCGTCCTCGTCGTATAAATCGGCTTTCAATTTATTAGCAACAGTCAATTCAACTTTGCAAACTTTCCACAAGCCGCTTGAGTTTAGCCTGCAAATGCCTATTTTGCCTTTTTTGAATTCTTTTATATCAAGCGAGGTTATCGGCGCAACGTCGGAGGAGTCGATCTCGTCCATACCGTAACCGTCCAACCAGGCTATCTTGCAGCGACCGGCAGACAAGGAAACTATCTTGCCTTCAAAAAAAGATCTATCGCGCAGGGAAACGACGCTGTCTCCCAATTCAAGCTCTTTTTTTTCTGCAGCCTTATCGCAGCCAAAGGCAAACACAGCCAGCAGAACCAACGCGCATACAAGCAGCAGCGGCTTTCCAGATTTGAGAAATAGAGCTTTCATTGGAATCAATCGAGCCGTTTACAGGTAATTTATATCTCCCGGCAATAACCGAGCAGGCATTCTTCGCCCTCTTTGCAATCCCTGTTGTTTTTGCAGGGCTGTTCTTCGCCCCAGCAGCGCCCTAAAATGCAAGAACCGCCGTTGCAGTCTTCATCGGTCTCACAGGTGCTGCCCGGAGATGGAATAGTTACGCAGGAGCTGAGAATACAACGCTGTCCGGCACCGCAGTCGGTGTCGTCTTGGCAACTTTCGGTTTCTCCCTCGCCTTCGCCTTCACCGCCCCAGGCGATGCAGAAAGTAAACAGGCAGGTTTCGCCTTCGTTGCAATCTTTATCTTCCTGACAGCGCCCGTCTTCATTGGTATCGGGCCCATCCACACAATAACCCACAACGCAGGTCTGACCTTTCTCGCAGTCTTCGTCAACTTCGCAGGCAAAGACGCCATCGGGCAAACAAGTGCCGTTGTCGCAGTGGAAGTTTTCCGGACAATCGCTGTCTATCATGCAGCTTTCATTTACGCTCGGCAGACAGTAACCGCTCTGGCAGTAATAGCCTTCGTTGCAGTCCGAATCCTGTTCGCATTCACCGCCTCCGTCGCCGGAACCGACACAGTAGCCCAAGAAGCAGACTTCACCTTCGCGGCAGTCTGCGGCAGTCTGGCAAGCTCCCGAATCGCTGACGCAGAATCCCGACACGCAACTGCCGCTCTCGCAATCGGCATCGCTGGCACACATGCCGCCGTCAACCACACCGGAAGTATCCACGCAGGTACCCGAGATGCATACGCCGCCGTTGCAGTCGTCGGCAGTACGGCAGGACTGACCGGAATCCAAGCCGGGAATCGACAGGCAGCTACCGGCAATGCATACACCGCCGTCGCAATCCTCGTTGCTACTGCAAGAGGCCGCGCAACTGTCGTCCTTGTCGTGACATGCACCGCCGCAGCATTTAAGCCCGCCGGGATTGCCACAGTCGAAATCTGTTACGCAGTAGCGCGGCGCACAGCTTGAAAGCGGAGTACAGGCACCTTCGGCAGGGCAATCGACACCGTAAGTGATGCACGACTCGCCATAGGCGCAATCCGCATCGCTTGCGCAACCGCCGCCCAGTGTATTGGAGCCGCCGCCTTCTCCAAGCGTCGAACAGGTCAAAAGCGCAAAGGCCGCCACCAGAACAACAATTATAAACACTGTAGATTTGATCTTCATGGCTGACCTCACAAAACTTCGACTTTATAAGCCGTGTATGAAAATTCGATTCGATACCCGCCGATAGCGGGGTCCGGGAAAACCTGCAACCAGTCGAAGGCGGTCTTCAAGGTGATAATCTGAGCGCCGTACTGGTAGATTACAAAGTTCTGGGCATCTTCTTCGGTGACGACACCAGCAAGAGCACCGGAGTCTATTGTCGAAAAATCGCCGGAATACGTGCCGCGCAAGGTGGCGTTTTTGAGAGTCAACTCCATATCGGGCTGGTTGCCGATGGGCAGCGAAATTTCCAGCTCTTCAGGCGACACAAAACGATGATCGTTCTCTGTGTGCTGGAAAACTTGCACCCGATAAGAATTCTCGATGTCGGCCACATAGTAACTCTGCTGGGACTCTCCCGCCGACAGCACCATCTCATAGGGGAAATCAAGGTAGTCTGAAGAGTTAGGCAACATCAACATGTTAAGCTGTTCCTGGGCGATCTGACCCACGATCTGCTCGTTTAACATGGCGGTCAGATCGTACTGCTCTCCAAGGTTGACAACTAAAACGGGATCCACAAGTATTAGAGAATTCATACGGTATCCCGGTTGAGTATCGACCGGGCCCTGCTCACCCTCCATATCCATATCGCCATCGGAGATGTCTTCGGATTTCTCCGCGTCTTCTGTATCCTCGGTCATGTCGCCTTCGGCGTCGTCTTTGTCGCCATCAATCACAACCTGAAGCTCGTTGTCAGACTGCGCTCCGTCCTCGTCCATATCGCCGTCTTCGGCAACATCGCCATCCTCGCCCTCTCCTTCACCTTCACCCTCACCGGCGGTGTCGTCTCCGCCACAGCCAGACATCCCCAATACAAAAACGAAGCTAAGAATCGCAAGCGCCACCAGAACAGACAAGCCACGGACTTTCATGCTTTCCTCCTTGGGAAAGTGGGAGCCACCACGTCATACGGACAGAACCGCAGAAAAACAAACCTATTTAAGAACGTCTTGATTTTATACCACAATCCACAAAATCTTTGAACCGCAAAAACAAAAAGAATTGCAAAACGGACTTTGAACAATTTATGACTTAGCTCACCCATCCTCATTTCTTTCCGTTGGAGCAGGCACCGGAAGCCATGCTCCAACGAAGAACATGCAAATACCCCGTAGGGGCAGGTCCCTGTGCCTGCCCGGAAAAATCTCGAATATAAACGGGCGGCCACAGGGGTTCGCCCCTACGTTAAACACTACTCCAGGTTGAAACAAGAATGGGTGACCGGATAAGCAAATGCCCGGCAAGGAATTTGCTCAACCAGTCTCGTTTTGCTATATTTTCCACACCTTCGCAACAGCACAAGCAGAATGAGAATTCGGACAGGGGAATGGAAGCAAGAAAAACAAAGAAAATCGAGGGATCGAAACCCAGCGGAGGGAATCGCTTTCTTTTAAAGGTATTTTCCTACCTGCTTTACCTGTGCATACTGACAGCCATAGGAGAGGTCTTGACCTGGATCTACTGGGAAGAACCGCCTTTCACCTCGTTTGTCAAAGGCAACCATGCCGTATATCACCACGTACCGCCTTATTTCGACCATGAACAGCAAGGCGTGATGGACATGCGCGCCAAAAGACACACCATTGCAAAACGCCCGGGATCGAAACGGATAGTTTTTATGGGCGACAGCTACGCCTTCGGCATGGGGCTGGAAGACAGCCAGACCATTCCGGCTTACCTCGAAAGGCGACTCAAGAAAGATTTCGTCGAAAGCGACATCGAAATATTGAACTATGCCTTCGTTTCATACGCCCCCATCATCCACGAGCTTCTCTATAAAAACGTAGTTCAAAAACTGCAACCGGATCTGGTTTTTCTGTTTCTGGATTCCTTCGACATACAGGAAGACCATATCTACTCCAAAACCGCCATATACGACGATGAAGGCATTGCGACAGCCGTTCCATTCGACGATTACCATAGACGCGGTCTGCGGCACCTGGAGCTGGTGCGCTTCGTCCAATACGCAGTAGCCAGAATGAAATACGGCAAAACACACCTGCCGCCTGACATGCGCATCGAACGCAGGCGGGAATTCTTTTTCGAGCCCGAGAAGTTTTCGCCCTGGATAGACGAGAGCTTTAAAATCCTGTCACGCATCAACAGACAAGTCAGTGAAAATGGCGGCAGGCTGGTGCTTGTCACTTACCCCAACCCTTTGTATCTGAAGGACAAAAGCGACTTCGACGAAGCACTGAAATACATAGGCGCGCCTTTTGAGTTCAAGCGCTTCGAGACCGAACTGCCACAAGTGATACAAAGACGCTGTAAAGAAAATGGAATCGAATGCCTGAACCTGTGGCCCGAGATCCGCAAATGGGAGAATTCACTGGGCAATTCCAGTAAGTTATCCATCTTCAACAACAAAGATGGACATTTCACGGCCCAAAGCTGCCTCAAGATAGCCAAATTGCTTGAATCCTGGTTGGAGACGCAAGCGTTTTCGGATAAAAACAAGGACTCCACAAAAGCTGAAAATCCCCCTTTGAAAAACGATTGAGGAACACTTTTTCCAGCGATTTTCCGACGATTTCAGACGCTTTTTTTTCCATTAATTGTGCTTTTCTCAAAACCCACTTTTTAACTAGTAATTACAATAGCTTACACGGGCAGCGAATGGGAGATTTCTCTTTACAAAGCGACTACTTGGTGCTATCTTTTTTGTTGCTCGTTTGAATGTAAATCACTGCCTGATTTTGCCATGATTAAATCAGTATTTTCGGAGAAGAAATGAGTGAAAGAGGATATACATCTAAAGACATTAAAGTTTTAAAAGGCCTCGATGCCGTCCGTAAGCGTCCGGGTATGTACATCGGCGACACAGACGATGGCTCCGGTTTGCACCGCATGGTATTCGAGGTGGTAGACAACTCCATCGACGAAGCTTTAGCAGGCTATTGCGACAGGATTTCCGTAGCGATTCATGCCGGAAATTCCGTAACCGTAAAAGACAACGGTCGTGGCGTTCCGGTCGATATGCATGAGACAGAGGGCAAATCCGCCGCCGAAGTCATTATGACGGTCCTTCATGCAGGCGGTAAGTTCGACCAGAACACCTACAAGGTTTCAGGCGGTCTGCATGGCGTCGGCGTTTCTGTCGTCAACGCGCTTTCGTCCAAATTGATACTGGAAGTCAAGCGCGAAGGACAGGTTTATTTACAGGAGTACATAGACGGTGCACCCGAGTATGCCCTGAAGCCTGTCGGAACAAGCGAGAAAACGGGTACGAAAGTCACCTTCTTCCCTTCGGAAAAAGTCTTTACACACATAGATTTTTCCTTCGATACCCTGGCACAAAAACTGCGTGAACTGGCTTTCTTGAACCCCGGTCTGACAATAGTCATCGAAGACGAGCGCACCGAAAGACGCGAGGAATTCAAGTATGAGGGCGGCTTGGTAACCTTCTGCGAATATATCAACCGCAACCAGACCACCATGCAGAAAGACGTAATTTCTTTCGGTGGACAGAAACACGAAATTCAGGTCGATGTGGCCATGCAGTGGAATCTGGGCTACAAGGAACTGATCTACACCTTCACCAACAACGTCCGCAACCGCGACGGCGGAACCCACTCCACGGGCTTCCACGCCGCTTTGACACGCACAGTCAACAGCTACGCCAACAACAACAACCTGCTCAAAAACGCCAAGGTCGGAATTTCGGGCGAGGACTGCCGCGAAGGACTGGCGGTTATCGTCAGCGTCAAGATGCACGACCCCAAATTCTCCAGCCAGACCAAGGAAAAACTGATTTCTTCCGAGGTCAAAGGTGAAGTCGAGCAGATAGTCGGCGAACATCTCAGCACTTATTTCGAAGAAAACCCCTCGGTCGCCAAAAAGATCATCGGCAAAGTCGTCGATGCCGCCCGAGCGCGTGAAGCTGCTCGTAAGGCAAGAGATCTGACCCGCCGCAAAGGTGTGCTGGACTCGGCCAACCTGCCCGGCAAGCTGGCCGACTGTCAGGAAAAAGACGCTCGTTTCTCAGAGTTGTTCCTGGTCGAGGGAGATTCAGCAGGCGGCTCTGCCAAACAGGGCAGAAACCGTAAAAATCAGGCTATTTTGCCCTTGCGCGGTAAGATTCTGAATATCGAGAAAGCCCGCACCGACCGGATTCTGCAAAACCGTGAAATCACGACCATGATTACAGCCTTAGGCTGCGGTACCGGCACCGGCGATTTCAACTACGAAAAACTGCGTTATCACAAAATTATCCTGATGACAGACGCCGATGTTGACGGTTCCCATATCCGTACTCTCCTTTTGACCTTCTTCTACCGTCAGTTCCCTGAACTGGTGGAGCGCGGGCACCTCTATATAGCCCAGCCGCCTTTGTTCAAGGTCAAAAAGGGCAAAGAAGAACTCTACCTCAAAGACGAGCAGTCCTTAGAAGATCATCTCTTGAAGACCGGCACCGAAAACATGCGCCTGCATCCGGGACTCAATGAGAGCGGCACTCCGCTTTCGGGACAAAGATTGCAGGCTCTCTGCAAGAGGCTCCTGCGCTACGAAAAAGTTCTGGCAGGCTTCAAACGCAAAAAAGACCTCAGAATCATCAATGCCGTCCTGATGGCAGCCAACATCAACCGCAGGAACATCACCGACAACAGTGCGCTTGAAAAAGAACTTGCAAAAATAGAGCCTTATCTCAAAAAATTCTCCCCCGAGATCTTCCCCTTCGACATAAACATCAAAGAGGATTCCGAGCACAACGCCTATAGAATCGTCGCCAGAACCCGTACCAACGGAGTTTTCCGCGATACCTACATAGACCACAACCTGTGCATGTACTGGGAGTGGGAAGAGTTGCGCGGACTGGTGGACGAATTCCGCAAGCTGGGATCGGGACCTTACCTGCTTGAAACCGGCAAAGAAGATCTGCAACTGGAAAGCCTGCACGAACTGGTTAGTCAGGTAATGCAGACCGGCAAGCACGGACTGGCCATCCAGCGTTACAAAGGTCTCGGTGAAATGAACCCCGATCAGCTTTGGGAAACCGCCATGGACCCGGAAAGCCGCACGCTGTTACAGATCCGTGTGGACGACGCAGTTTCGGCCAACGAGATGTTCAACGTGCTGATGGGCGATCAGGTAGAACCGCGCCGTAACTTCATCAACGAAAACGCCTCCAGCGTCCGCGACCTGGACATCTAAACTTCAAAAGCATTTACCATCAAAGGCAGGGCTTCGGCTCTGCCTTTTTTTGTGTTAAGGAGAGCAAGTATTTATGCGTAGGGGCGACCGGCCGGTCGCGTTTTCGCCGGAGCGGGTCTCCCGACCGGCTCCGCACGTTTATGCAGCGTTGTAGGGTCAAAGACCCAAGCAAAGACAAAAGCTCAGGTCGGAGACCTAAACCAACGAAAAGGGCATCGCTATTCGTTGAGGGGTATAGAATCTGAACGTATGGAAAACTAAAGGATAAAGTAGGATGTACCTAGGCATTTTCATTGAAGAGTTCTTCCAACTCGAGAATTCTTTCTGATTTTATTATGTTCCCAAGATTATTGGGAATTCTTGAAATGGCTACAGGCTTTTCTGCCGTTGAAATGTTAATTATCTTAATCTCTCCATTAGCAGTATGTTGCGGTCCAGAATACAATATACCCATTAAAAATATTCTGCTTGCTCCCATGTAGGTGTTTCCTTTTTTATCCATATAACCGCCTTGATTGTAAATAAAAACAGGAGAACCACTTGAACCTGGAAAGCACGCTGCATCAATCAAGAATTCCTTTTTTCCTTCATAATCAAAATTCGGATGTGTTGCTGTTATCCCTTTGCGAAATATTGGCTTGTTGTTGATACTATCCCAGATCCCATTGGGGTAACCTATCATAAGAATTTCTTCTAAAGCTGACAAACTGGCTAACTGCTCCACAGAGGGAATAAGAGACTTGTCCAAAGAGATGTAGAATGGCTTCAGTTTTTGTTTTGCTGCTTCTCGCAAGAAAGGGGCTATTGGCATGGCACACAAATCCACTTCTGGATCACTGTGCTTTCTCCACAAAGATTCAAAATTGCTTAAGGATACGCTAATGTGCTCAGTGTCTAGAGGTTTATTGCTGTCACTTGCTCTTGTAAAAACTAATTTGCCTTCTTTGGCTCCATCTATAACATGATTATTGGTGATTACAGTTGGAATAGAAGTTCCATTATTTTTATCTTCTCTAAACTTAAGAAAGAAACCAGTTCCCGTTCCAAAAGTTCCGTCTTTGTATGTACATTCAATTCGTATTGTTGAATATGCTAATTGTTCCGATAATGATAAATTCATTAATCTTCTCTCCTTCTAAGCTACACCGGTCTCTTAGCGAATAAACCCTATAGGTTGGCCAAACCGTTTACCCTTCACAAGAGCTAACTCTCAAGAATCAACCCTAGTCTCTCTCTTTTTAACGTATGATTAACTTCTAATACCACAACTTCTACTCTATACCACATGCCATAATAACACAAAAAAGGGGCGCGCGGCTGAAAGCCGCGCGCCCCTTGAGATGAGCGTGGGGTTCTTTTGTTTATTGAAAACAATAAATATTACGGAGCAGGCTGGGAAGCCATGTTCGAACAGGGTGTGCCCGACACATAAAAAAGACGGGCAAGACAATTGCCCGTCCTACGCGCTGAACTTAAAAAATATCTGGAGCAAACAGCGGAAACACTGCTCCAGCAGGAGATGTCACCCCGGACAGTCTCAAAACCACCAGTATCACAAGTCCAGTTCCTGTTTGTTTTTTTCTTCCCACCAGTCAAGCACTTTGTCCAGTGAGTGCAGGATACGGCCCGGCGGCAGGCTCTTCATGAATTTGCGGCCATAGCTTTTGGAGAGCATACGCTTGTCGAATATGGCGGCCACGCCCCAGTCTTCAACATCGCGTATCAGGCGGCCGACACCCTGCTTGAGCTGTATCACCGCCGTGGGAATCTGGAATTCTGCAAAGGGATTGCGACCCTGCTTGCGCAAGTATTCTATACGCGCTTCCACAATCGGGTCGTTGGGCGGCTCGAAGGGCAGCTTGTCTATGATGACACAGGAAAGCGCCTCGCCCATCACATCCACGCCCTGCCAGAAAGACCCCGTTGCAAACAGCACCGAAGAAACATCTTCTCTAAAGCGTTCCAATAACTGCCCGCGCGGCGCATCGCCCTGCTTGAGTATGTTGAAGGGCAATCGCTTAGACAGCTTTTCGTGTATGCGGTTCAACATGGCGTAAGAAGTGAAAAGCACCAGACTGCGCCCGGAGGCCATTTGTACCAGTTGGAATATCTGCTCCTCCAGCGCTTCGGCATAGCCGCTTTGATTGGGTTCGGGCATGGCTGATGGAATATAGAGGCACAACTGCTGCTGGTAGTCGAAAGGCGAAGCGTAGCTTTTGCACTCGGTTTCTTCCGGGAAGCCCAAGCGCCCGAGCATGTAGTTGAAACTTCCGGCAGTGGATAAAGTGGCCGAGGTGAAGATCGCGCCGGGATGGGCGGCGAAAAGCTCGGCTTTCAACTGCTCGGAGATATCAAGCGGTGTCGAATGCAGGAACACCGAGCGCCGCCTGACCTCGCCCCAGTGGACAAAGGCTTCGTCTTCAAGATCAACCACCCTGGACAGGTCGTCCATGATGGACATTGTGCGATTGACAAATGGCTCATAATCCAGCGACTGGGCGGCCAGATTTTTGAGCCTGTCGTGCATGTTGTTCAAACGTTCATCCAAAAAAGCATAGTCGGCCTGCAGGCGCAGGTCGTACATGCCTGGATTTATTCTGAAGCGCGTGTCACTTGTGCCCATGAAACGGAAGGCCGAAAAAAATGTGTCCGAGGCGATCTTGAGTCCGTCGATTTCTTTTACCAGTCCGGATGAACGCAGCTTTTCTTCAGAAAGATTGCGGCGCAGATCGTCGCACAGCCCCAGTATCCGGTAGTTTGAAGCCTGACTGCCGAAATACTGCGTGGCGGTGGATTCCACCAGATGCGCTTCATCGAAAACCAGAAGATCGAAACCGGGTATGACCTGCCCGAAGTTGGAGCGCTTGACAGCCAGATCGGCGAAGAACAAATGGTGGTTGGCGATAATCAGGTCGGCGGCCTGGGCTTTTCTACGCATACGGGTGATGAAACAATCGTTGAAAAAAGCGCAGTGCTGACCGAGGCAGTTTTCGGACGAGGAAGTCAGATCGGACCAGGGCGCGTAGTCATCCGGCATGTCGGTCAATTCCGAGCGGTCGCCGCTTTCGGTGCGCGTGGCCCAATCCAGTATACGCTCGAAGAGGCGTATGTCTTCTTTGAACCTGAAACGCCCTTGTGCAGCCACCTGCTCGACCCGCATCTTGCAGAGATAATTCTGGCGGCCTTTCATACAGACCACCTTAGCAGGCAGGTTCAGGTATTCCAGCAGGAAGGGCAGATCTTTATAGAGTATCTGATCCTGCAAGGTTTTTGTGCCGGTGGCCACCACCGACTTCTGGCCAGTTAATAAAAGCGGCAAAAGATAGGCGACAGTCTTGCCGGTACCTGTACCGCTTTCGAGCACCGCCGGTGTCTCGAGGGTCAAGTGTTGCGCGACTTTTAAGGCCATTTCCAACTGAACCGGCCTGAAGGAATAGCGGCCCGATTCCACCAGCGGACCGTCCGGTCCGAGTATACGCTGGACTTCTTTTTCTAGGGAATATTCAGAATCGCACATATTATTTCATAAGGTAATCGAAGATAATGAAAGTCAGAACCGCAACAACCACGGCAACCAAGGCCACCAGTGCAAGCTGTCCCGTGCTGAGCGAATCGCGCTGCATACTATTGCTTGAAGGCTCGACTGATACGGTAAGGATGCTGCCAGCCAGTTCCTTGAGTCTTTCAAGGCTTTTTGCGGCGCGTTCGTCTTCGGGGTTTCTGCCACGGTAAAGTCGATAAGAGCGCGTGGCAAAAGGCAGAGCGCTTTTCTCGCCGCAATATTTTATGAATCTTTCGTGTAGCTCTTCATTGTTCCAGTCGACCTCTACTTCTTTCCATATCTTTGCAACCTTTTCCAGCACGGCAGGAGAGATACCTGCAAAAAGCTGTTTTTCCATATCGGGACGCCAATTGCGAAAAATAAGCCCGCAGCCGTCGCAGGCGTAAAAATTGGTATTGCGCTGTCCGCATTTGGGACAGACCTTAATGCGTTGAGCCTGCGGTGTCTTTCCTTTTGGCATTGCTTCGACTTGTTTTTCCGGTGCCTTCGATGGGGCAGCTTCGGATGCCTCCTTGGTCTTTTTCAGAAAACCTTTTGGCAGAGGCACGGACGAGCGCAGGCCGTCGTCTGAAGGCTTGGCAACAGGCGCGGCTTTTTGTTGCGCGGGTTCCTCCTCCGACAAGGGTTCGGGGGCAGGCGCAGGTTTGAAGACGGGCGCTGGCGTCTCTTGGCGTATCTTGAAAGGCTTAGAAGTTTTGTCTTCGTCTTTCGAAACCGAGATTGGGTCGGATGCCAGCGGCAGATCTATAAGCTCTTCCCGTTTTTTGTTTTTATCGTCCTGATCCATGAAAACTAATTGCCTTTTTTATTCTTGGCCTCGGTCTGATTCTTCTCCCACTCCTTCTCTTCCTCAAGCGCTTTTTCCTGCTCTTTTTCTATGGCTTCCCATTCTTCTGGCGTCAGCATGGTCTCGGGCGCGCGGATTATCTCGCCGTTTCTGACGGTCAGCATCAAAACCTTGCGGTCCATCTCGCCGTTTTTCTTGAAAGAGAATTCCCCGGTCACACCGTCGAAAGGCTCGGCACTTACAAGCGCTTTCTGCATGGCTTTGCGGCTTTGCGGATTAGCTTTCTCGACAGCAGTACGGACCATCCCAACCGCGTCGTATATATGCGCCTCCAAAATGCCGGGCTTGCGACCGTATTCTTTTTTGAAGAGTTTTACGAAACCGGATGTCAGGACGTTTTGCTGGTCGCTCTGATGGAAACCGCAGGGGAAGATAGAACCTTCGACCCAGCCACCGGTTTTTTTCGGCAGCGATGGATGATTCCAGCCGTTGGCTCCCAAAAGTTGAATCGCTTTTATTTTCCATTTTTCATGGTAAGAGCGAATGCGGATGCGGCGATAGGTAGCCTTCTGCTTGGTATCGAACTCCAGATCCTCGGTGGCCAGCGCCGGGGTAATCATGGAAATCTTCTTGTAATAATCCGGGATAAAGATCGCGTCGAAGTCCAGCGTCGGGTGGATGTCGTCATCGTTCGGCCACTTGGGAGCCACGCGCCCGCAGCCTATCCCGGCGGTTCTGCAG
>CAYTHG010000090.1:0-12127 GCA_964437525.1 uncultured Myxococcales bacterium
TGCAGGCGACTGGATAAAAGCCGAATCTTTTTTGAAAGAAGCTCATAAGTCCCACCCCGAGGTGATAGATTTCTCTCTCAGACTTGCCGAAGTTCTGAGTTACCAAGGAAAAACGGAAGAAGCGAGAAAAACCCTGGCTCAGACAGCCACAAGGTATCCCGATCAAAATATAATCTTTTACCGACTGGCCTTGCTGCCCGCATCCCAAGGGAAAACGGAAGAGACACTGAAACAGCTTGAGGATCTAAAAAGTTCGGGCAAACTGCCCAAGGATGTCCGACCTGATTTCGATCTGACCTTGACCCTCGAGAAATCCGGGCATGATTTGAAGGCCTTGGCGTTTTTGTGCTCGTACAAAGCGACCCCTGACAGCAAAATGTTCTTACAGGCCAAAGACAGACTTGTCGCAAAAAAATGGCAGGAATCCACAAGTCTGAAAGCAGGGACAGAAGAGGAAAAGCTTTTAAAATTGCACCGATCTCTTTTGCAAAGCTGCCCTTTCAACTGGAAACTTCTGCAACTCTTCGAAGAGAATACCGATTTAAACGAAGACTATCACAAGAAACTCCTCAGCGAATACAAATCCGTTTTCGATACCCGCACCAAAAAGCTCGATTCCCCGTCGGCCATGGCTGCGGCTTTTGGATTTTTGGTATTCGGCGACAAAGATCAGGCAGCGCGGATCGTTTCCGAAACGGAGAACCCCGACCTGCAATCCTCCGCCCGTATCCGCTCGTTGATGGCATTGAGTGAAGGAAATGTTTCCAAGGCCGTCAAGCTTGCCGGAACAGATGAAAATGCACTGCTGCTTTTGGCCCGCTCCGCAGAAAGACGCAAGACGTGTGAGGCCAGTCTTGAGATTTTGAAAAAACTTATGAAGCTCTACCCCGAATCGCGTCAGGGGCACTTTATGATGGCACACGTATACAACAGGTGTCTTTCACTTGAGCCGGACGACGGGTGGATAAACGAAACCGCAGAGATGTTCCCACAAGACGCCGACATGTTGAAGGCTTTAGGCGAAATATATTTTATGCGTATGCGAAACTCCGAGGCTTTGCCCTTCCTTAAGAAAGCCATGAAGCTCGCCCCTCAATCTCCTAATCTGCTGGGAACGATAGCCGCTGCATACCACGACCTGAAAGACAAAGACGCAGTCATAAAGGATCTCGAAAAACGCCACAAAAAAGACCCGCAGGATCCCGCCTTGAGCGTGGCTATCGGCGTTATCTCCTATTACGACGGATTCTATGAAAAAGCCTTGTCGTTTCTCGAACCGCTGCAAAAGGAATTCCCCGACGAGCCGAGGCTGTACATCTACCCCATGATGTCCTATTTCTATCTCGGCAAGCAGGAAAAAGCCTTGAAATACCTCGAACGAACCTTGCAGTTTGAAGACGACTCGGACGTGCATTACTGTGCAGCGGTAATCCATAAAAAAGACAACCCGACCCGTTCTCTTGAGGAGTTGGATATCTTTTTGGAGATGAACGAAGACATTCCCCAGCGTTATGCACCAAAGCTGGACAGAGTAAGAAAAATGCGTCAGGAACTGGTGGACGAATTATCGGGCAAGATACCGCGCTCCGATGATTTCCGCACGAGTGCCGATGAAGGCGGAGCAAAAGGTCCGACCAAGTTGGATCTGTTTGTTTTCCTGGCGCTTGCCGTCCTTGTTTCAGGAATCTACATCTACCGCCGCAAAAAGAAAGCTCGGGCGAGTTGAAGATGTGCTGGCGATTTGTCAATATCGTTGCCGTCCTGCTGTTGTTCCTGAGTCTGACAGGATGCAAACAGGATATAACGGGGTTACTCCACGACAAAAACGGGCAGATGGCGGAATTGCCCGCTACCTGGAAACTTTTACATGCAGAACAAAACGACGAAGAGTTTTCTTTCGTTTTTTCCGGCAAGGATCAAGACAAGCTTGAAATAACCTGCCAGAGTCGTGACGATTCCAGGGCATTTTTCACCCAGTCCCGGAGTTTCAATATCATCTACAAAACCCGGTCAGACCGGACTGCCCATCCTGAATCGAAACGCCTTATAGAAAGCGTCGCCGATCTGATCAAGGCCAACGACGACGGCTCGTTCACTTTTTCGTCGCGGGATTCCACAGCATCGGAAGATGCCTTTACTTTGGCAGCCAAAGAAGCACGCATAGGTTACAGGGACAGGGCAGGCCCGTTTTCCCTCCCGACAAAAATCGTAATATATCTGCTTCTAGCCTTCAGTCTGTTCGGACTTCTGAAACTGGCGCTGCTTCTTATGGCGGAATTCGGGCGACTGGGAAACACTGAAAAACGTCTTTGGCTTGTGGCATTGATTGTCGGATTGAGCGCAAGAACTCTTGCCCCGGCGCAGATGGTGCAGTTATATAGCGGCTACGGCAATACCAGCGATGCCGTGTGGTTCGATTACATCAGCGGCTACGGCGGTGCCTGGTTCGCTTTTTATCATCTCTTGTTCCAGTTCCTGCCCAATGACCACGCCATCATTCAGGCAGTCAATATGTTGATTGCTTCGGCAACGATAGTGATCTTTTCATTAATTGCAAATCGCTACATGAAAATAAAGGGCATGGCCGCCGCCGTTGCCTGGATACTGGCTCTCGCTCCTATTTTCATAAAAGATGCCAACACCGAAAGCATGTTGATACTTGCCCTGGCATGGTTTTTTGCGGCTTTGTGGTTTTTGGACAGCTACATCGAAAACAGCAGCCTGTCGGACTTGATTTTCTTTACATGCTTTGCAGCTCTGGCCTTTATGGCGCGCCCCTTTATGGCGATACTGCCTCTTATCGCGCTTGTTCTGGCATTGGGCAAGCAGGGAGGAATTAAGGCGCTTTGGATTCGCAAGCGGCCAATAGTGGCGGCCTTTGCAGCCGTGGCGATTCTGGTTCTTCCCAACTTCTTAAACACCTGGCAAAGCCTCGGACCGAATCCTTTTCCATACCGCGAACGGCTGCTGGACGTTTTCTCCGGTCGCTATGGTAACTATCTGGACAGCTTCAATCTGCTGTTTGCTCCGACGCATACGCCGACGGCTCTTTTGATGATGCTCCTTACAGGCGCGGCCTTCATGTTTGCGGCAAAACACAAACGCAAGCTGGCCGCTCTTGTGGCAGCGAGCTTTTTGTTCTTCATGCTCTACACCATAGACCAGCCGCCCGCCTCCATGCCGAGACTGCAAATACCATCGCAGTATTTTATTCTGCCGATCATGGGCGCAGGGCTCTTGTTTTTGTTGAATCTGCTGCCAGGCATCGCCCGACGAAACAGGACGGCGGCAATTTCTTCGGGAGTTTTGTTTGCGTTGCTGTTCGCTTGCAGTTTCTCGCTGCCTTTAAAAACTCTCTGGAAACCCGACAACTCGATTGAAGAAGAGCGTTTTATAAGACTGGTCGAAGATTTTCTGCCGGAAAACGATTTCGCCCTTGTCCGAAGAGGACTTGAAGACGAACCGCGTGATTTTGTGGATGTAGCTTTTCCCGATTATCTCTTCACTCCTCCCAAGCGCAAGGGAGCCGCACTCGAAATTGCGGTTCTGTTGAGAAACGGAAAAGAAGTTTTGCCGACACGCAGAGTCTATTATTTCGAGGGTACGCGCTGTTTTGCCCAGCAGCGGCACGATGAAAGCCGGTATCATAAACCGGGATTACATCCGCAATGTAAGGCTATGCACGACAAATTTCATCTAAAGCCCGTGTTGACTCGTGAGAAAGAAAACCACTTCGAGACTTACCACCGCTACCCACAGAGCAAAACCTTGAAGTTCAGCCTGTACGAAGTCGGAGACAGGAAATAATCACCTGCCCGCATCGCCCTGCGGAGCGGACTCTGCAAATTTTATGGCGGCGATACCAAAGGCAAGTGCTGCGACGTGCGCTAAAACAGAGACCGCAAGCATTCCTTGCAGCAACCAGCCCAAGCCGAACAAAGCCGAAAAGACGGAGACGGTCAGGCACAGCCAGCCGCACAAGGCCGGAAACCATGCATCGGGGAGGGCGTCCTGATTGCGGAAGTTTTTCCACAGACCGAAGGGGCGGGTTTTTGTCACAAAGCGTTCGAGATGCTGGCTGGATACCGGCGCTGTCAGGAAGGTTACAATAAATGCAAGCGTCAATGACAAGACCAGTGTGATAACCACTGACTGGGACAGGGGCAATCCGTAAGCGCGGCAGACGGTCGCCGTTATCATGGAAACCGACATGGCCACAATTTCAGTCCAGGCGTTTATTCGCCACCAGAACCAGCGTAGAATATAAATCGGGCCGACACCGGCGCCCATGGCCAGTATGAAGCGGAAAATCGAAGTGACAGAATCGGCGGTAAGAGTAAAGAAAGCGGCCAGTATCAAAAATACCGCGCCGGATATACGCGAGACGGCTAGAAGGTGCTTTTCATCTGCGCCCGGTTTTATGAAGCGGGCGTAAAAATCGTTGACGAAATAGCTTGATCCCCAGTTGAGTTGCGTGTCTATGGTGGACATGAAAGCCGCTAAAAAGGTCGCCAGCATGAAACCGAGCAGGCCGCGCGGCAATACCTTCAAGGCCACGGCGATATAGGCGCGGTCGCCTTCGGGAAGCTGCGGCACGATCAGAATCGAGCAGAAGGCCACCACTATCCACGGCCAGGTACGCAGAACATAATGTGTGAAAATGAACCACATGGTGGCACGGCTGGCCTCTCTTTCGTCGCGGCAGGCCAATTGACGCTGAATGATCTTGCCGCCGCCGTCGGCGTTTATGAAGGCCCACCATTGAACACCGAAGATCATGGCCAGCATGACGGGCAATTGCTGCCAGAAGCCTTCGCCTGTTACGGGAAAAAGATTCAGTTTGGATGCCGTCAGCGGGTTTTGAGAAAAGGCCTTGGATGGATCGAAGCAGCCTATGTAATCGAGTGAGAAGAACATCAACAGCAGCGCCCCTGCCAGAGCCATGAAAAACTGCAAAAAGTCCGTCACGACCACGCCCCAAAAGCCGGACATAAGCGAATACACAGCGGTAACCACCAGACAGACGGGAATCAATATCACAGGCGAGACGCCCATGCTGTCGGACAGGATAGTCACTATGGCCTTTATTACCAGCGCCATTGCCAGACAGTTTACGAAAATGGAAAATACAAGCGCCCGGAATCCACGCAGGATTTTTGCCCCGTTGCCGTCGTAACGCAGTTCAGACAACTCCACATCGGTCAGCACTCCGGCCCTGCGCCACAATCTCGCCAGAAAATAGACCGAGAACGCGCCTCCGATGACATAGCACCACCATTCCCAGTTGGCACCCAAGCCGCCCTGTCTGGTGATATCGGTCACATATAGCGGCGTATCCGCAGAGAAAGCCGAGGCCGCCATGGAGGTTCCGGCCACCCACCAGGGCAAGCCTTTACCCGACAGAAAATAATGTCTGACACCCGAATCGGCCTTGTGCTTGAGAAAGATTCCCAGACCCAGAAGCAGCAGCAGATAAGCGACGACAATAGCGATATCCCAGAAGGACAGAGACACGAGATTCCTCCAGCTTGAATTCAGCCTGAATTATACACGTAAACTATATTGAATACAAACCCGCCTCCAAACAGCTAAGTGACTGTAAATACAGGCATGTTTTCAGTGCGACAAGGCAGTCCTGCTAATATTGTTCAACAATCGTTAATTCGGCGTTAGAAAACGGTGGCAATTCTGCAAATTTAATGGTATTCAACGCGCGAATGGCAGGTAGGGCTTATATGAAAATAGACAGCCGTACTTTTACAACCCCAACAAAGGAAAATAAAGCGATCAAGGTCAAGGTCACCACTAGGTAAGCATCCAGCGTTTCGCAAGGGTTTACAACTGGCATCCATGAAATCGGCACAGGTTTAATTTTGGCAGTCGGTGACATTCTGTTTGACGGACCCCACATTGCAAGGAGTATTCGATGACAGCGAAGATGGCGGTTGAACTTATCGGCGGTTTGGGCCTTTTCCTGTTTGGCATGTCGATTATGAGCGAGGCTTTGCAGCGAGTGGCCGGAGAAAAGCTGCGCAGTTTTCTCAGAACCCTGACAACCAATCGTTTTGCCGGAATATTCACCGGATTGACAATCACCGCCATTATCCAATCGTCGAGTGCCACCACGGTAATGCTGGTCGGCTTCGTCAACGCCGGACTGCTGGATTTGACGCACGCCATTGGCGTTATCATGGGAGCCAACATCGGCACCACCGTCACCGGCTGGCTGGTAACGCTGATCGGCTTTAAGATCCAGATTTCCATGATGGCCCTGCCCGCTATCGGCATAGGCTTTTTTGTGCGCTTTGCCGGACGGCAGAAGCTGACCGACTGGGGCACGGTCCTGCTAGGCTTCGGGCTTTTATTTCTGGGTCTGACTTTTATGAAAGACTCGGTTCAGGACTTGCGACAGAGCAGCGAAATAATGGACTGGCTGTCGAGTATGCAGGTGACAGGTGTCGCAACGTACTTCCTGGCCGTCCTGGTCGGTGCGCTGTGCACTATGGTGATTCAGTCATCATCGGCGTCCATGGCACTGACCATGGCTATCGCCTATCAGGGGCTGATAGACTTTCCCACGGCGGCGGCTCTGCTTTTAGGGCAGAACATAGGCACCACGGTTACAGCGAATCTGGCGGCCATAGGAGCCAGCAAGGCTGCCAAACAGACCGCGCGTGCGCATATGCTTTTCAATGTCGCCGGTGTCTTTTTGGTTTTGCCTGTCTTCTGGGTCTTTTTGGACATGATAGAGTGGATGGTGCCGGGTGAGGTTTTAGGCAGCACTCTGGCCCAATGCCCCTATATAACCGACCACATGGCAGCTTTCCATACGATCTTCAACATCGCTAACACCATAGTCTTTTTGCCCTTCGTAGGGCTTTTGTCAAGCGTATCCAAGCGCCTTGTCTGGGACAAAGACGACGAAGAAGAGCCTCGCCGTACTCCCTTGAAGTTCATCCACTCGGACTGGGTACACATGCCCGGTCTTGAAATGGAAGAAGCGCGGCAGACGCTCAATTACATGGGCAAGCGTGTCGGCAAGGGTATAGATATCCTGATGGATCTCTTGACCGATCCCGACGACAAGGACTTCGAGCGCAAGAGCAACAAAATCCTTTCCATAGAGCAAGAAATGGATGATATAGAGGAAGAACTGACGCACTTCATCGTTCAGCTATCTCAGGCCAGAATTTCCTCCGAAGTCAGTCAGGAAATCCAATACGTATCCTCAAGCGCCCACGACTTCGAACGCATAGGCGACCACCTGCGGACCTTGCTGGCACTGGTGGAACGCAAAAAGCGCAAGGGCTATGTCTTCTCCGAAAAGGCCACAGGCGACCTGCGCAAATTGGCCGGAGACGCACATGCCATCGTCGAGCTGGTATCCGAAGGCATAATACATGTCAATGAAGATCTGCTGAGCCAAGCCTACAAGCTGGAATCCGGTATAGACGCCCAAAGAAAAGCTATGCGCAAGGAACACATCAAACGCCTGACCAATCTGGATTGCACACCCAAGGCCGGAATATTGTTCATAGAAGTTCTTACCAGCTTCGAGAAAATCGGCGACCACGCCTTCAATGTCGCCCAGGACTTCTCACCGACAACATATGAGCCGGAACAGGTGGGGGATTAGGCTTTATTTCTTTGGCGAAACTTTTATAACAATAGACATACAGCCCGGATAAATTCTTTGTCCGAAAATTTACCTGCACTTTTGTAATGACTGACGTCGTTATCGGGGGTGCAGAGCACCATGACTATTTCGATCTGCGTAGCGGGATTTCATAAAAAGAGCAAGCAACTATCTTTTACGGTTTACACTTCACCAAACACATCTCCACTATTGACAAACGGAAATAAGCCTGTGAAACTCATGACATGAATGGAATATTAGGCGAGCTGGAATTGCTCTAATATTCTGTTTAAAGGGGCAAGATTTCACTATCTAAAAGATGTACCTACAAGTCGACAGATGTAACTGGTTTCGTACCTGTCATTTGCTTATGAGGTGAGACATGGAAAACAAGCCGTGTAGCATTGCCATAATTGGGGCTGGTGTGGCCGGGCTTACAGCCGGTTACCTGTTGAGCCGAAAACACAATGTCACGCTTTTTGAGAAAAGTGGGAGACTCGGTGGTAATGCTTACACTCACACTACCTCCGATGGCGAAAATGTAGACATTGCTGTGGCCGCATTCGGCAAGGTGGGTTACCCCCTGTTCTACAAGCTATTGGATGAATTAGGAATTAAAACCAAACTGTGCCTCACTTCATATATGAGTTTTGAAAACCTGCAAACAGGTGAAGGCATGTATATGACGCCAACTCTCAAGGGGTTGTGGAGTCAAAAGTTCAAAATCATCTCGCCCCGCTCCATCGCCACTGTCCTGAAGCTGTTCAGCGGAATTGGACATGGGTTGCAGTTGTTTAATGAAAACAGCTTGGACAATATGACCTTGCGTGAGGCATTGGCAAGGATTCCTTCTATCAAAGCAGAATCGAGAGTGATCTTTCTGTGCGCACTGTGTTTGCTGTCATCCATGAGTGCTGAAGAAGTTCTGGATGCACCTGCCGACTTCTTCTTTCATAAGTTGAAGATACACAATGATGTGGTATCGCCCAAGGCTGTGTACTCGGTGCGCGCTACATCGGACAGAACCAAAAGCTATGTAGATGCATTGGCAGCTCCGTATAAAGGTAATATCGAACTTAATTCAGACATTGAAACGGTTCTAAGAAACAAGTCCGGCGTGGAACTCGTGTTTAAGGATGGCAGCAAACGCGCCTTTGATAAAGTCATATTCGCCTGCAATGCAGATCAGGCAATAGATCTGCTGGAGCAGCCTACCGAACAGGAAGATGAACTTCTTGGAGCCTGGAGTTATAAAGATGGTCGCATGGTTGTGCATAGTGATCATTCGGCTTTTCCCAAACGCGAGTTAATGCAGGCATATACTTTCATGTATACTGAGAACGAAGGCGTGTTTAACACTTCGGTAAGTGGTGCGTTGTGGCTGGAGCCGGGTGTTAGCAAAGATTGCACTCTAATCAGCTCCCAACACCCTAATTTCGACATCGATGAAAACCTGATCGAATTGGAAACAGTACTTCGCACACCCATTTTCGATTTCAAATCATGCGCCACGATTGAGCAATTGCCGCACCTTAATGGAAAAGCGCATTCTTATTACTGCGGATCGCATTTTGGTCACGGTCTGCACGAAGATGCCGTGCGTTCAGCCGTTGATGTTGCCGAGATGCTGGGTGTAGAGTTTCGCTCATGAGACGTTTTTCACTAAAAGGAAGACATGTGCTTATTACCGGCGCAGCAGGCGGCATCGCTTCAGTGCTGTGCTTTCGTTTGCTCAAAGAAGGTGTGGCGACATTGATCCTGATCGACAGGAACGCCAAGGCTTTGCAAGCTCTGAAAGACAAATTAGAACAAACCGCCCCTGATGTGGACATTAGCGCATACAAGACAGATTTGGCATCTCGGGAATCGCTTTCTCTACTGGTGGACAAACTGGAACACGCCACAATAGACGTTCTTATTAACAATGCAGGAATAGCACCAAGCGGAACTTTCAGCGAGATGTCATGGGACGCAGTCGAGTCCGTTATTGAAACCAATTTCAGGGCGCTAGTGTTTTTGACGCATCGCTTGCTACCCAAGCTGCTCGCAAACGACAACGCCTTCATTGTGAATGTAGCATCTGGTGCCGGTTTGCTTGCTCCAGGCGGCATGGCGGCGTACGCGGCGTCGAAGTTTGGGGTTGTGGGATTCTCGGAAGGATTGCGTGCGGAGTTGGTTGAGAAAAATATCGGCGTGTGCGCGATCTGCCCGCCTTTTGTACAAACGAACATCGTGAAGAACAGTCAGGTCACAAACGGCGACTTATCCCATGCCGATAAAGCACAACTGGAAAAACTCGACAAGATGGTGCAACAAAAAGGTCTTAGGCCTGAGTATGTAGCCGAGACGATCGTTCACGCGATCAAGAAAAACAAAAACAGGGTGGCGCTTGGAGTATTGCCAAAACTGTTACTGGTAATGCGGTTCATATTTCCAAGTTTAACCGATTGGGTGAACGGTATAATTTACCGAAGACTAAAACGGCAAGGACTATTGACATGAGCGAACAACGACTACTGTTTGAGGGAATCCCTCAACGGGATATTATGATTCGCCAATATCCTTCCAAATCGCCGGTTTTTTATCAGGCGATAAACATGATGCAGGCTGTTGTTACGGTCGATCTAAAAGCCGCCAAGACCCTCCTGCCATCGCAACGACTTTCACCATTGGCCGCTTCTCCTGGACGTGCGATAATGGGTATAAACTGCTTTGAATATCTGAAAACGGATGTCGGCCCATACAATGAGGTATCGCTTGCCATTGCCGTGCAAGTAGACAAGCACACACCGAGTTTGTGGGCGGCCATAAGCTCAGCATTAAAACGCGCCTATCATGCATATATCTTCGAGTTGCCGGTTAACACTGAAATTGCCTTGTATGGCGGGCTTGATTATTTCAATTATCCTAAATTCATGACCCAGATTGAATTCACTGAAGATGAGCAGCAGCGCAAATGTAGTGTACTGGATTACAATACGGGCGAGTTGATTTATGCTTTCAAGGGAGACAAGCTGGAAACCCGCATCAATGGTCAGGATGTGAGCTCACGAGATCATATGGATCTAATCAGTTTTTACGGTTACCCCATAATGAACGATCACCTGATGCGGGCACACTTTGAACTGAACCCCATAGAAAGGGGAAGCCGCTGGCTGGGAAATGCATTTGAGATAGAGTTGGGATATCATGAACGCGCAGCACTGCTAGCTCAGTTAAATCCGGGGCGAATGCTTCAGTATACCTACTTGCCGAAAGGTGAAGGGGTTCTATACGAGCCGGAGATGTTGGAGCACAATCCAAGCAGAAGCGAGCGATAAAACAAATAATTACTCTACATGTCAGTCTCAACATGAAGACTGGCGTCGTTATCGGGGTCAGGGCATGAACTTAGGCATGTGTGCGGCTCCAATTGCATGATGCAAGCAGGCCCGGCCTATGCGCAGGTGGTATTGGACCATATGGACATTTCCATAACCGTGGACATCTACGGGCATCTTACAGCTCCGTATCTGGCCCGACAGATGAACCTGATGTCCCTGGACTCAGAAACAATACGGGAAACCAAGGAAATGGCGACGGAACTTGACGGTTATGACGACGAAAAAGTCCGGCAAGTGGCGGGTCAATTCCTGCAACTTTGTCAATATTTGTCAATATAAACAAAAACAGCCACTCACGAGGTTTCGTAAGTGGCTGGAATTTTTGGTCGGCGTGAGAGGATTTGAACCTCCGACTTCTTGGTCCCGAACCAAGCGCGCTACCAGGCTGCGCTACACGCCGAAAAGGAAGAGAATGTCTAGCACTTTAATTTACACCTGTCAAGCTATAAGCTTATAGAAATGAATATCGAGCCCATTGGCAAAATATAGTTTTTATCATTCGAGTTTAAGCTCGCCAATGCCGTCATTCCCGCGAAGGCGGGAATCCATTAAGGAATTCAGGCATCTGGACACCCTCCTGCGCGTGTGTGACGGGAGTTTGTCCTGGTTATTTTGAAAGAGTTGACTTTGTCGGCATTCTGCTTGTCTGATGATGTATATTCGCCTTATGTAAGCCTGTTTTTGATCTGTTTTCACCCCGAAGGAATAATCTCGGCTTCTTCCCTGTTTGATAAATAGGAGCTTTTGAGATATTTTGTGTACGGTAGAAAACGGAAACTTGCTATAGACAGCGAAAACAGCTTGAACTTTCGCTCGACTTTAGGCAAGCTTGCCCGTATTATTCAGCGGGATTTGCAGCGAGGCTTGAAAATTGAAGATATTTAGCGAAGTTGGAGAGATTTCTACTCGAAGACATACTTTGCAGTCTGTGAAAGAGGAAAAATCTCGAAACGAGTAAAATATTGAAAATTTACAAGCCGCAGTAAATTCACGGTGAATAATTCGAGCCAGGTCGTCGATCATTTGAGATATTTAAGGTTATGTCATGCATAAATTGTCCTCTGTATTGTTGATAATGGTTCTTCTGTCGTTTTCGACTGAAGCTTTG
>CAYTHG010000091.1:0-12127 GCA_964437525.1 uncultured Myxococcales bacterium
CTTGTTTCAGCATCTTCTAAAAGTGGATTAAAGACCCTGAAACAAGTTCAGGGTGACAGAATCGGCTAATTCATTATTGCCGGACTAATAACTGAACTTGGATAAGTAAACGATATTACTGTTTATCTCTGCAAGTCAAGACCTTGTATCCGAGCCTTCTCCAAGTTGCGCAATAGATAGCACCGTATTTCGACAATTCCAAGTTAGAACTTGGTTAGAAAGCGGGGTGAAAGCTGAGTCAGATGGTCCGAAAACAACTGCTACAGTCTCACAAACGTAGCAATAGAAATGTCGGACTCAATCCGAGTCCCACATTTCTGGCATCCCCTCCGATGGAGCGGGTCTCCCGACCGGCTCCACACGTTAATGCGCCGTTGTTGGGTCAGAGCCCCAAGCAATAATACAAGCTCAGGCTGTCACGCACCCAAAGCCCGCCTAAGCCTACCCGAAACACTTGACTTAGCTTGAAAAACAGGTAGCATGTCTTAATCTTATATGTAATGTCAGGGGAATTCCCTTTTGTTAATAAGCGTTAGGAGTTCAAAAAATGAGCAATAACTACCTATTTACTTCAGAATCAGTGACCGAAGGACATCCCGATAAAGTCGCCGACCAGATCTCCGATGCAGTTTTGGACGCAATTCTGGAACAGGATAAAAGAGCAAGAGTAGCCTGTGAAGTCATGGTAACGACCGGCATGATTATGGTAGCCGGAGAAATCACCACCGACTGTTATGTGGACATACCTGCCATCGCCCGTAAAACCGTCAAAGAAATCGGCTATACCGATGCCCAGATGGGATTCGATTACAACACCTGCTCGGTTATGTCATCAATCGACCACCAGTCGCCCGATATCGCCCAGGGCGTCAACGAAAACGATGGCCTGCACGACGAACAGGGCGCCGGAGACCAGGGCTTGATGTTCGGTTACGCATGTGACGAAACACCCGATCTCATGCCTCTTTCAATCGCCTTGGCCCACAAACTGACCAAACAGCTTTCCAATGTTCGCAAAAACGGCAAAGCTCCCTACTTCCGTCCCGACGGCAAGTCCGCTGTAACGATAGAATACGAAAACGGCAAGCCCAAGCGCATTGATTCCATAGTTATAGCCATTCAGCACGCCGACAAGTGGGATAAAAAAACGGTCTCCCACAAACAAGTCGAAAAAGACGTACTCGAACTGGTCATCAAACCCACCATGCCCGCCAAACTGATGGACAAAGCTACCAAGATCACCGTCAACGGCACGGGACGTTTCGTCATCGGCGGTCCCATGGGCGACTGCGGCCTGACCGGACGCAAGATCATCGTAGATACTTACGGCGGCTGGGGCGGACACGGCGGCGGCGCTTTCTCGGGCAAAGACCCTTCCAAGGTTGACCGCTCGGCCACCTACATGGCGCGCTACATCGCCAAAAATATCGTCAAGGCCAAGCTTTCCAAGCGCTGCCTGGTACAATTGGCATACGCCATCGGCGTCGCCGACCCGGTATCGGTTTACATCGACACCTACGGCACCGGTGTCATCGACGATGAGAAAATCGCCGAACTGGTTCGCAAGAACTTCCAGTTGAAACCGCAACAGATCATCAAAAAACTGGACCTGCTCAACCCCATCTACCTCAAAACTGCGGCATTCGGTCATTTCGGTGCCAACACCAAGAAAATGAGCTGGGAACAGACCGATATGGCAGACAAACTCCACAAGGCAACCGGTTTGAAATAGCAAAAGCTTTTGCGCAGACAGAATTCTTAGA
The DNA here is from genome assembly GCA_964437525.1 of uncultured Myxococcales bacterium. Lineage (GTDB taxonomy): Bacteria > Myxococcota_A > SURF-8 > SURF-8 > SURF-8 > JAKQSH01. Next base: position 1,764 of record CAYTHG010000091.1, read on the forward strand.
TGCCGGAGCAGGCTTTCAAGTTTGCTCCGGCGTTTTTTTTGATTCATATAAGAGTAAAAAACGGGGGATAAATCGGATGGACATGATTTGTTTTGTCTCCAATCTACGCTTATTTCAAATAGTTGATCGTTTTTTTTCATTTTTATTGACGTCTTGCCGAACTTCTCTAAACTAGGGTAGTTTAAGTGTAGTCTTTTTTGGTGCTGAAAAACAGGAATCGTGACAAGGCTTTAATGAAAAAACTTCCCGAAAGCGTGTTGCGTGAAATCAAAGATCGGATAAGCATCGTTGAGCTTATCGGTCATTACGTGGAATTGAAACGCGCCGGGCGCAGTTGGAAAGGTTTGTGTCCTTTCCATACCGACAGCGCCCCCAGTTTTCACGTTTCCGAAGAACGCCAGTTTTTCCACTGTTTCGGCTGCCAGGAACACGGTGACGCAATCAGCTTCCTGATGAAGATAGAAAACCTGTCTTTCCCCGAGGCCATTACGCAACTGGCCGAACAGGCCGGGGTCGATCTTCCCAAAGTGGAAATGACGGCTGCGGAAAAAGAAAATATCAGCACCAAGGAGCGCATACTGGACCTCAACGCCAAAACGACCGCTTTCTTCGAGAAATGCCTCAGGCATCCCAAAATGGGCAAGCCCGGCAGAGACTACATAGAAAAACGCGGTATCAGCGAGGAGATGGTCGAAAGCTTCAGACTGGGACTGGCTCCCGAAGGCTGGGAAGAGTTGTCCGGTCGTATGCAGGAAAGCGGCGTGACACCGTGGCTGATGGAAAAAGCGGGACTGGCGATTGAGGGCAAGCGCGGTTACTACGACCGCTTCCGCCAGCGCCTGATGTTCCCCATCATCATGCAGAACAACAAGGTGGTCGGCTTTTCCGGCAGAGCTTTAAGTTCCGAAGAGAGCGCCAAATACATAAATTCCTCGGAATCCGAAGCATTCCATAAATCAAGCTCTTTCTACGGATTCCATCTGGCGCGCCAGGCCATATTCAAGGCAGAAGAAGTTATTGTCGTCGAAGGAAATATCGACGTTATCAAGATGCATCAAGCCGGATTTGAAAACACCATTGCGACTCTGGGAACCGCTCTTACCAAGCAGCATATAAAAATGCTGAAAAGAGGAGCCAAGCGGATCATCCTTTTGTTCGATGGCGACAAGGCGGGAAAAGCCGCCATGTTCAGATCGCTTGAGATGTTTTTGGCCGAAAATGTCAACGCCAGGGTGGCAATGCTGCCCGAAGAACACGATCCAGACAGTTTCCTGTCTGAACACGGAAAAGAACCACTGGAAGAACTGCTGAAAAATTCGAAGTACCTGCTTGACCTATGGCTGGAAAAACACTACCCCGGACCCGGTAGCGGCCCAAGAGCTGCAGCGGAATCGGCGGAGGTGATAGTACCCATGTTGCAACGTATTGTGAGCGAGGTCGAGAGATCTTTATACATACAACGCGTTGCCACAAGGCTGGGGGTGCCGGAAGTCAGCATTATCCAGTTGCTGCGACAGAACATCGCCCGTCGGAGTTTCAATAGAACCTCCACGGAGAATGTCTTTGATTCCATCGTCTCTGTGAAACAGATGTTTTCCAGGACAGAGGGAACGATTCTTCTTCTGGCGATTTTCTTTCCGGAACAGGTTTCAGGAACAATATTGAACGGTAATACTTTGTCCATGTTGGAAAATGATTCCATCAGGGAAGCTTTAGAACTCATATTTGAAGCTGTAAAAGAGCGGCGCCAGATGCAAGCGCCGGAAATCATTGACAAGCTGACAGATAACGAGTTGAGAAACTTTCTTGCAAAAAACATAATGGATGGAATCCCCTACGAAGAGGAAGACGCCGCGCAAGCTTGTCACGAATGCTTGATAGATCTGCAAAAGCGCGGTTTGAAACAACAAATCGAAATATTAAGGCAGCAGATATCGACGATGCAACAAAAAGGCGAAGAATCGCAGGATCAGGTCAGCTTGATCCAGAGCAGGATGGATCTGGAGAGACAATTAAGACAATTGAACCCGGAGATCCTGAATTGAGGCATTGACAATGGCCTGTCAGTCACAAGATTAAGAGTATGGACTTCTAGTCGACTGAAAGTCGAAGGAGCTATCAATGGCTAAGAAAAAAGTTAATAAAGAGAGCAATATCGATACCCTTATCAGCAAAGGTAAGGAAAAAGGCTTCATCACATACGAAGAAGTTGCCGAAGCTCTGCCCGCAGATCAGGTTACCCCTGAAGACATCGATGAATTGATGTCTAAATTGAACAACCTGAACATAGAGGTTGTCGAAGAAGACGCGGAAGTGGAAAAAGTAGCAGACACAAAATCCGCCAAAAAGAAAAAGACGACCACCAAGAAATCCGAAACGGATGACGACCCGCGCTCTCACGACTCGGTCAGAATGTACCTGCGCCGCATGGGATCGGTGCCTCTTTTGACCCGCGAAGGCGAAGTCGAAATCGCCATGAAAATCGAGGCCGGTGAGCAGAAAGTCATTTCCGCCATCCTGGATTCCCCGCTGGCCATAAACGAGATAATCTCAATGGCCGACAGACTCGAAAACGGTCTGATCCGCTACAAAGATCTCTTCAAAGCCGAGCAGAGTGAAGAACGGCGGGAAGAAAACCCCGAACAGGAAAGCGAAGACAACAGCCTGGAAGAACAGGCCAAGAAATTCATCAAGCGCGTCAATCGCATGGAGCGTGACCGTGAAAAAGCCATAGAGCAACTGCAGGCAGCACCGGCAGACGACGAAAAGAAGACCAAAAAGCTTCACGACAAGCTGGAAAAAATCGAAGGCAAAATGCGCAATATGCTGCTCAAGGTAATGAGCAGCAAAAAGCATGTCGAGCAAATCGTTGCAAACGTAAAGTGCCACATAAACTCCATAGACCATGCCAAGCTCGAATTGGAAAATGTCGAGCGTCGCATAGGCACCAGACACGGCGAATTCCAGGAGCTTATGAAAGCTTTCTACAAACGCCGCAGCGCAGAGAACAAGCTTGTCAAGCAACTGGGCTGCACGCGCGAAGACGTTTTTGCCTACGACGAGATGTTCAGCGGAGCCTTACGCAAAATAAATTGCGTCGAGAACGAAACCGGACTTTCGGAAAGAGATCTTTTCCAACTGTTCTTAAGCATTCAAAACGGCAGGCGAGAGGCCGAACGCGCCAAGACGGAATTGATCGAAGCCAACCTCAGGCTGGTCGTCTCCATCGCCAAAAAATACACCAACCGTGGCCTGCAATTCCTCGATCTTATTCAGGAAGGCAATATCGGCCTGATGAAAGCGGTAGATAAGTTCGAGTATCGTCGCGGATATAAATTCTCGACATACGCCACCTGGTGGATTCGCCAGGCCATCACCCGCGCCATCGCCGACCATGCCAGAACCATCCGTATTCCCGTACATATGATAGAAACCATCAACAAGCTTATCCGCACTTCGCGCTATCTTGTACAGGAAATCGGACGCGAGCCGACTCCAGAAGAAATCGGCGAAAAGATGAACCTGCCGGCTGACAAAGTCCGCAAGGTTTTGAAAATCGCCAAGGAACCGATCTCGCTGGAGACTCCCATAGGTGAAGAGGAAGACAGCCATCTGGGAGATTTCATCGAAGACAAGCAGGTGGTTTCGCCCTCGGACGCGGCTATCAACCTCAACCTGGCCGAGCAGATGCGCGCAGTTTTGACTACACTGACTCCGCGCGAAGAAAAAGTTTTAAGAATGCGCTTCGGAATCGGAGAGCGTTCGGACCATACTCTGGAAGAAGTCGGACAGAACTTCGATGTAACCCGCGAGAGGATTCGGCAGATAGAAGCAAAGGCTTTGAAGAAGCTGCGTCACTCCCGTAGATCCGATAAATTAAAGAGTTTTATCAACAAATGACGGTGGAAATCCAAAATTCATCTCGATACTCTAAAAAAATAGTTGCATTTTTCGAATTGCTGGCTAATATCTCTGAATGCGGTGGGCCTATAGCTCAGTTGGTAGAGCTCCCGGCTCATAACCGGATGGTCTCAGGTTCGACCCCTGATGGGCCCACCATTGATTTTTTTAGCCGTTTATAGTTCCGGTTTTCCTATGGAGGAACATAAGGCTTATGAGTTGTTGCTCTACAAACCAGTCTGACCCTGAAACATATAAGAGACGCTCGGACTACATCCGAGCGTTTTTTACTTTCAGCCCCCTCAATCGCACAGCACTTTCCAGTGCTTTTTATTCAGACGAGGAAAACCTTACCGCCTTGAAGGAGGTATTCAGTGCGTGAACAGCTTGAATTGCTAGTATCTTTGCAAGAACTTGACAATGGCATCATTGCTCTCGAAGACGAGCGGAACAAGATCCCCGATCTTTTGGAATCCCTCGAAGACAAGGCAGTGACAAACGAGAAGCGTCTTGAAGAAGTCCTTTCTGAAATCGGCTCCCTTGATGATGAAAAAACGGAAAAACATCGTTCCGTCGAATTGGAGCGCCTGCGCCTGAAGAACACTCGCAACAAAGAAAGCACCATCCAGAACATCAAGCAGTACGAAGCCTTTGTAAAAGAGGTTGAGACTCAGGAAAAAGGCGGCGATGATCTGGAGTCGGAACTGAAAGAAATCGCCAAGCGTACAGAAGAACTTACGACTGAAAAAAAAGAGCTTGAGAAAGCCATTGAGAGCGTTCGCAGCGAGATCAGCCAGAAGTACGACGAGTTGAAAAACGAGTTGAAAGAGCGCGACAAAGAACTTGACGGACTGTACGACAAGCGCAACGATCTGGCCGAAAAAATCCCCGAGTCCCTCTATCTCAAATACGAGAGAATCGCCGAGCGCAAAGACGATCTGGCCGTCGCATACGTCGAACACGGCCACTGCATGGCCTGCAACATGGCTATTCCGCCCCAGATGTTCAACGAACTGATCAAGGGCGACAAACTGATGGCCTGCCCCGCCTGCCAGCGCATAATCGTTTATCGTGCCGTCGAAGAAGAAGTCGCGGAAGAAGTCGCGGAAGAAGAAAAAGCCTGATTAAGGCTCGTCTCCTTTCGATTCGAATTGCCTGTAAATACTTCTGAAAGTATAATCTGTTTATGCCGAGGGGGAGGTGGTGGCCGCCATATCCTCGTTGGTGTGGAGGAAAGTCCGGGCTCTATAGGGCAGGGTGCTGGATAACGTCCAGCGGGAGTAATCCTAGGGAAAGTGCCACAGAAAATACAGCGCCCGCTACATGCGGGTAAGCGTGAAATGGTGCGGTAAAAGCGCACCGAGAAGGCGGTGACGTCTTCTGCATGGTAAACCCCACCCGGAGCAAGACCGAATAGAGATGCGCTTGAGAGCTGCCCGCTCGAAGCATCCGGGTGTCGGTCGCACGAGTTTGTCGGCAACGGCAAGCCTAGATGAATGGTCGCCCGTCGAAAGGCGAACAAAACCCGGCTTACAATCTCCCTCGGCATTTTTTGTATTTATTTAAATCTTCATTGTGGTCTTCCGCCGGAGCGGGTCTCCGAGCGGCTCCGCATGTTTGTGCACCTTCCGCCGGAGCGGGTCTCCGACCGGCTCCGCACGTTTGTGCACCTTCGTCGTTTCGTTCCCCAAATATTTTATTGATTAGCGGAGGCAAACATGTCGAATCTGGTATTTATTGCAAGCAGTCTGGATGGATATATTGCCGATAAAGATGGTGGACTGGACTGGCTAGAGTCCATACCGAACCCTGACAATCTTGATTTGGGGTATATTGATTTCATTAAAGGAATCGATGCTATCGTTATGGGGCGCAGAACCTTTGAAAAAGTTTGCAGCTTCGATTGCGACTGGCCCTATGACAGGCCGGTATTCGTTCTCAGCCGAACCCTTGAATCGCTGCCCACCGAATACGAAGGGAAGGTGGAACTTTTAGGCGGCTCGCCTTCGGAGGTGTTGAAGAGCATACACGGAAAAGGATATGCCGATCTTTATATCGATGGAGGGGTGGCGCTTCAGGGCTTTCTTGAAGAAGACCTGATAGATGAAATGATTATTACGGTTCTTCCGATACTGCTGGGAGACGGCATCCCCTTGTTCGGAAAACTTTCGCAAACAATGGCCTTTGAACACATAAAGACGGAAATTTTGCTGGATGAAATGGTGCAAAGCCATTACCGCAGGAAAAGATAAACAAGCTAATAACCTAGCAATTATAAAAGAGCCTTTCATGTTGTCACCCCCGCGAAGGCGGGGGTCCAGACACACTGAAATCACACTGGATTCCCGCCTGCGCGGGAATGACGAAATTGAAGCGGTGTCTAGGATATTGTTGCCGGGTTAATAATAAGCCAGAAATTAATATTTATCTCTTATTGTCGCCCTGAACTTGTTTCAAAGTGCCTAGCCCGAAGATCGCAAAAACTACCCGCTCTGAATTCCTCCCAGACGTTGACATTTCCTTATAAAATGCGCTAGTGTACTTCAAATTGGTTTCGATAATTTATGGCAGGTAGCAGGTAGTTATTATGGACAGGTTAGACAAGTTCGCGCTGGGTGCGCTGCTTTTACTGGCGGTTTTTATTCTCTTCATCAAGCTGGGGACATACCCCCTGCAAATGCAGTGGGAACCCAACTACGGCCAGGTCGTGCGCGAGATGGCCTGGGGCGAGGGTGACATCATCACGCCGGCCTGCAAGGTAGGCTCGGATGAGGGCGCTCCGGCTGGAACCTTCTGGTCCAAGCCCATCATGATTTTCTGGCTGGCATATCCGCTTTACACCCTGACCGGCAACAACTCGGAATGGAACGCCCGAATACCGATTGCGCTTGTGGGCCTGTTCGGGGTCTTTATGACCTTCTGGTTTATGAGCCGACTCTACAACAGGAGGGTCGGCCTGCTGGCCGGTTTGCTGCTGGTGTTGACACCGGCCTATTTCCTGATATCCCGAGCGTATATGGTCGATACACCGTTTGTTGTCTTCATGTGGGTGGGAATCGGCTTTTTGCTTGTGGGAGAAAAAGAGAAGCGGCCAGCCTACACATACCTGTTCTACGTCTTCATGGCGCTGTCCTTCCTTTCAAAAGGACTTCTGCCGCTGATCATAGCAGGCGGCACACTGACGCTGTACTTCATCATCTCGCAGGACTGGGCCGCCCTGAAGCGCATGCGTATGCACAAGGGCATCCTGATTTTCCTGGCGGTGGGAATTCCCTGGTATTTCTATATGTACAGCAAGTACGGCACTTTCTACATCGAGAAATTCTTCTGGTCCCACCATTTTGAACGCGCATTAGGCAAGCTGGACAAACCCGACGACACCTACGAGATGTTCGTACTGTATTTCTGCATAGGCGTCCTGCCCTGGATAAGCTTTTTGCCGCAGGCGCTGGCAACACTTATACCGTGGGGCAAGCGTGACGCCGATTTCTCCAAAATCGGTCTGTTTTTCCTGTCGGGTTTTGTAACCTGCTTCAGTTTCTTCTCCATCATCAGCACCAAGTTCGTACACTACATCTACCCGACAGTGCCATTCACCGTGGCGATACTGGCGATTTATCTCGACAAACTGCTGTCGGACGATAAATCCCGCACACTCAACCGCATCGTCTTTGTAGCCGCCATTATCATCATGGCCATCATCGCGCCGGATTTGCTGGACCAGAAGAACTACCGCAACATCTTCTATTTCATCACCACCGAGCGCCTGCAGGACTGGCATCCCAACGTAGCCGATCCCTCCCTGTGGTTCAGTGTGCTGTTCGCCATCTGGGGCGGCATCCTGGGCGTGGCCTTCATTCTGCGCCGCTTCAATCGTTATATACTCGGCCTGCTGGTGATAGTCGCCATCGTTTACGCTTCATACATCAATTTCCAGATGATCCCGACCCTGACCGAGATGTTCTCGGCGCGCGGTATGATAAACAAATACATGGAGTTGCGCACCGGACCCGAAGAGCCCCTGGGCGAGTTCACCCAGACCTGGAAATCGCGCAGCATCAAGTATTACCTGCCCTTCGACGAGATGAAGAAAAACGGCTACATGGCCCACCGGATACGCAACAATTCATCATCCGTCAGGCGCTGGCACAGCAAGCACAAGGACAAGCGTGTCTTCATCATCGTAGAACAAAAGCAGAAGCATTTCAGCAGAGTAAACGCCTTATGGGAAGAAGTCTCCGGCGGCGAACAGCTGGTCAAACTGTTCGACGACAGAGTGCCGGGCGAGCCTTATCATCCCGAGTTCTGGCTGCTGTCCAATCGTAACAACGAAGGCAAAAGCAAGCGCATAACCAAAAAGCAGCTTAAACAGGAGCTTTCAAAGTTCGTATCCAAGGAGCCCTTCACTCCTCAAAACGCAATAGAAGCGGATTTTGACGAAGGCATAAAGCTTGTAGGATATGACATCGAACCCAAAGACAAGATCAAGCGCGGAAAAGATCTGAAGATCACGCTGTACTTCAACGCTACCAAAAAGACCAGACGCAACTGGCAGGTGTTTTTGCATGTAGAGCCCAGCAGCAACCCGCAGTATCGCTATCGCGGCGACCACGTGCCGGTGGGAGGACGTTATCCCACCACCAAGTGGAAAGAAGGCGAGTTCATCAAGGACAGCTACAACGTCAGTATTCCGCCCAACGCCAAGCTCGAAGAACTGCACGTCTTCTTCGGTCTCTTCCACGGCAACCAGCGCTCGCCTGTTACCAACATCAAACAACGCGACCGCGAAGGCCGCCTGGATTTAGGCACATTACAGGTGACACAGTAGAATCATGCAATCAAGCAGAAAGGCCGGGCGCGAAAGCGCCCGGCCTTTTTTTGTCTTGGGGATATGCTCCGAGAGCAGGTGATTGCCTTGCCCGACAATTTATAATTGGTGTCGGGCAATAAATTTGCCCGACCTACCCAGCCACGGGATAATTTCTCACGGACAATTGTCGGATAAAGAATTTATCCGACCTACATTTGCTCCAGATATTTCTTGACCTTACATTTCTTCCGTAATCAGGCCGTGGTAGCGTCCCATCCAGTAAGCCATCAGGTAGTCCTCGGACGAGAATATCAGCCGACGGTTCTCGGGGCGGTCTTCCAGTTGCATCTCGAAGAAGTCCAGCCGCCAGAGGTAGTTGTCGAAGTGGTATTCGGCCAGGGGAATGGGCTCCTCCGATATGGGCTTGTCCATGCGATTGTAGCCGACGATGTCCTGCATTCCTTTGGGAATGAAGCGGTCATATTTGATTTCGGGGAATTCTTTCAAAACGCAAACGGCCAACTCGACGGCGTTTGCCAGCACCGGATCTTCTTCCGGGCCGTCGTTTGTCAGACCGGCATAGGAGAAAGTATAAAAGGCGTTGCCGACTTCGGCCACCGACTGGAAGCGCGGGTCACTGGTGTGGAACATGTTGTTGCGTACCACACCTAACAGCCTCTGGCGCAACTCTTCGTTTTTCTCGCGCCGCAGAAGAGGGTATATGGCCTGATAGCACATGTCGAAGTTGTCGTAGTTCTGCTGGCCACCAGCGAGAAAGAGGAAAAGGGCTTCTTCCATACTGCCGATATAAGTGGTTCCAAGATCGACGAATTCTATGTCCGGGCATTCAATACCTTCGCGCATTTCCATCAGGCAGCCGTAGTAAAAGTCGTCGAGGTCTTTATCGTCAAGTGCCATCTGGGCGATCTTGACCCAACTGGAAGACAGCATGGCATTGAAGCCGGGGTAGTCGTCTAAGGCCGAGTGATACAGCCTGCCGTGTTCGGTGACAACTCCGTTGGCATCGTAGATCTGCAAGCCGTTGCCGACAATGTAGTCGATTATCTCGCGCAGTCTTTCCGTGATATCCGAGATAAGCTGTTCGTCGTCGAAATGCTCCAGCGCGGCGGCATAACCGAACATCAGTCCGTCATAGCCGTCCTTGCTGACATCATTGCGATAGCGCCAGCCTTCATAACCTTCGACAGAAGAGTCCGTCCAGCCGGGATTGTCGGCGGTGATTTCGGGGTAGGGCAGATCGGGTCTGCTTAAGCAGCGACCGTAAAGCCCTTTAACGCCTGTGATGCGCGTCAGGTCAAGCAATCCGTCAACGACGGTGCGGGCGTTCTCAAGTGCTTCGGGGTCTTTGGTGACGGCATAGCGGAAAGCCTGCGATGACAGGTACATGCCGCTCCATAAGATCGTGTTTTCCGTGTGCTCGTATCTTTCGACTTTCGAGAGATCTTCGCTCAACAATATATTGCGATAAAGCTTGTCGCCCGCCAAATGTTGTTCGCGGGAAACCTTGTCGAAGTAAGCGGCTTTCTCGGCAATGGTTTTCTCCGATTGCACTCGCTCGCATTTGGGCCAGTCGTAGCGCGGGCTTGAGTCTTCTTCTGCCTCTTCAGCGGCTTCTACTTCGGCTTCCATATCT
>CAYTHG010000092.1:0-12121 GCA_964437525.1 uncultured Myxococcales bacterium
TCCAGATCCAACTCTTTTTCAAAGTCGGAACCACCTCCCGATTCATTATCCAAATCTAAATCATACTCATCTTCATCCATATCGATATCGCCATCGCTGTCATACTGAATCGCGGCCTTTTCATCGCAACTTCCCAAAACGCCCAAAAAGACAGCGAGAAGACAAATAATCACCAATTTCAGACAAACGCTTTTCATCGAACCCAAGTTTATCCTTACTGAATTTTTGATATATCTTTTAATATTCTATGCCAGTTTAACCGAGTTCCCGACAAAAAGTTAATCCCCAACCATAATTATCTATTCTTGAATCCTCACCCTAAACTCCAGTTAGCATTTGCATAAGCACCCCTTAGACATTAATGTGTATGGTGAATTAATTGGCTCGTATTTGAAACCATCTGACAAAAGATAAAGACATGCTTGGTCGTTTGATATTGCTTTTCACTCTTGTTCCGGCCATAGAGCTGGCGCTACTGATTCGGGTAGGCGGCATGATAGGCGTCATCCCTACCATTTCCATCATCGTGTTTACAGGCGTCCTCGGTGCCAGCCTAGCGCGGCACGAGGGTTTGCGCGTCTGGATCGAAGCCAACCGCAGCCTGCAGACCGGGCAGGTCCCCACCGACCAGATGATAGAAGGAATGCTCATTCTGTTGGCAGGCGTGGTCCTTTTGACTCCCGGCTTTCTGACCGACTTGACAGGCTTTGCGCTGCTGCTTCCTCCCATCAGAATAGCCCTTCGCAATTACCTCAAAAAGCGTTTCAGCAACAAAATACAGGTCCACGGTTTTCCAGAAGGAACGGGCTTCCAGCACGATAGAGGATTCGGACAGCGCCCTGAGCCCCCGCAGGGCTTTGACTCCAGCAGGCACGAAAAACCGCAGAGCGACAAGCCCGATATAGAAATCATCCCTCAAGATATTGACGAGGATAAGAAGCAATGAGAATCAAAGCAATCGGACGTATTGTAAACAAAAGCAATTCTTTCGCTTCCAAATCAGCACTCTCTTTTTTATTGGCAATTCTGGCGACCGCTTTCTGGGGCTTGGCCAGTAACGACACCCAAGCAGCCCAAGAGCAAAGCGTAGACAGCTTTGATTCTAAAATCGCACCTGAGATTATGGAGAGCTTCAAGCTGTCCGCTCGACAGAAGGTCATCATCAGAATCAAAGACGATTTCTCACGTTCAGCGCTGATTGCCCAACCTTCAGTAAGAAGAACCGCACCGGCAGCAGTTGCCAAACGCCTGAATATCTGGAACGCCACCAAGCGCGAGATCATTAGCACCTTATATGGCAAAGCGCCGGGAGCCTCCGTGGATTCCATGCTTGTGCATTTCCCCCTGATGATTCTGGAACTTAACCGGCAACAGGCAATGGAACTTGCCAAAGACAAAAAGGTCGAGAGCCTGCAATTCGATTCGCGGCATAAAGCCTACACCGACAGCTCAGTGCCTTTCGTCGGAGCGGACGCATACCACGAAAGCCAGTATACCGGCGCCGGAACCGCAGTGGCGGTGCTTGACGGCCCGGTCAGCTACAAGAACGGCCACTTCGGCGACTGCGACGAACTCGGCCTGCCCGCCTGTTCCCTCGCCGCCTGGGAAAACTTCACAGATCAAGACCCCGAAGTCATCGCCGAAAACATGCACCACGGCACAAACGTGGCTGGCATTGTTCTGGGAATGGCCCCGGACACGGCCATACTCGGCCTTAACGTCTTCCGCTGGTTCGAGGCCGAAGACAACTTCATGGCCAACAACACCGACATCTTAGAAGCCCTCGACTGGGTGGCGGCACACGCCGCAGAATACAATATCGTTTCCATCAACATGTCGCTGGGTTCAGAGCGCAGCGACCCATTGCCCTGCAACCAGGACTCGCGCTTCGACGCCTTCAAGACACTCTGGGAAGACTACGGCATCGTTGCGGCCATCGCTTCCGGCAACGAGGCGGTGAAGAATTCGCTGGGCAGCCCTTCCTGCGTCAGCATCGCCATTTCCGTAGGCGCGCAGTACGACGACGACCTGACCACCACCATGAGCTACTCCTGCATAGACATAACGCCCGTGACCGGCAAGGTCGCCTGCTATTCCAACCTCAACGGAGCGCTGGATCTTGTTGCCCCCGGCATCAACATCACCGCCGGAGGAATCGAGGATTACAGCGGAACCTCAATGGCCACGCCACATGTGGCCGGGGCGGTCGCCTTGTTGCAGCAGTACTGGAAAGACACTCTCGGCGAATACAAGCCCGCCTTCTGGATCGACAAGTACCTGCAATTCATGGCCCTGCCGCTATCGCACGAAGGCTGGGTCTACGACCAGTTGAACTTCAACGACGAGCTGATGGCCGAGGCAACGCCCTACGCCTTTTCGTCTTTCCTGCGTCAGGATCCTGCAACAAACCACATCCCCAACAGCCCCGAGAGCCTCTCATTTGAGCTTGAAGTCGATGATGCGACAGAAAGCCTTGAAGGTCTATACCTGCACCTGGAAGTCATCCACCCCGCCCCCGAGCAAGTCACAATCACGCTGACTTCCCCCGACGGCGACAGCGCCTCGTTTGCTCTGCCATCCGGCAAAGCAAACTTCAACGGTGTTGTAGGCAAAGACATTCTGGCCGGGGCATTCGACTCGCTCAAGAGCGGAAGCAGCGACGGGACGTGGACTTTATCGCTTTTCTCCTCATACAACGAATCTGCCGCCCATTATCTCTCAGCGGTACTGTGGCTGGTGACATCGCCCTGCTCGCCCTCCTGCGAAGACAGGGAATGCGGTCAAGATCTCTGCGGCGGAACTTGCGGTTCCTGCGTGGAAGATCAAGTCTGCAATCTTCACGGCCAGTGTCTCTATGGCGACGAATTCTGCAAAGGCGATTACTGCAAGGGCGCGGAAGTCATTCCCGTCCCGACCGCAATGACTATACTCGGCAACACGCGCATGTGCGCCGACCGCTATACGGGCTCGTGCTGCGGCCTTTTGGCTCCCGACCAGGTATACAGGCTCGATATCGAACGTGACGCAAATCTGGTCGCCGAAGTGGGCGGCATCAAGTCGGGCCTGTACATCAAAGAAGGCGATTGCAGCGCCCGCGACCTTGAATGCGAAAAACCCAAAGACGGCAAGAACGCCAGAATCGAAACCATCCTGGAGCCCGGCACCTATTACCTGTTCGTGGACGGCTCGTCCTTCGACTCAGGCGAATACGAATTGCAACTCGATGTCTGTTCGCCCTACTGCGATGACCGCCAGTGCGGAGACGACGGCTGCGGCGACGTTTGCGGCGAGTGCGCATCAGACAGAAGCTGCAACGAGCTGGGCATCTGTGTCTGCGAATTTACCGAATGCGAAGGCGTCTGCTGCGACGACGGAGAGACCTGCAACGACGGCACTTGCTGTATACCCGACTGCGATAGCCGTGAGTGCGGCGACAATGCCTGCGGCGGCTTGTGCGGAACTTGCGGCGACGAAAAACACTGCGACGAGGACGGCCTGTGCGCCTGCTCGTTTGAGACTTGCGATAAGGAATGTTGCAGCGAAGGCCAGAGCTGCGTTGACGGCTCCTGCTGTACGCCCGACTGCACTGGCATTGCCTGCGGCGATGATAGCTGCGGGGGATCGTGCGGCGAATGCGCCGAGGGTTTATCGTGCAGCGACTCGGGAGAATGCAAAGAATCCTCCGATGGCTCTGGCGCTGATGGCGGCTCGGGAGGATCAGGCAACGGAGGCTGCACCTCCAGCGGCAACGAAGGTTCAAGCGCGCTGCTTATGCTATTGCTGGCGATGGCTTGCACGGTCTTCAGACGCGAGCGCTTTGGGGCACGGAGGTAAGAGCGCCACATCCCATATCACCAAAAACAAAAAGCCCCTCGGGAATTCCGGGGGGCTTTGCTTTATGCGGGTCGGCCTTTGCTTATTCTTTGTCATCGCTTTCGATGTGGGCGTAGAAGTTGTGGTTGTGGACTGATTCCTGAGTTTCGACATCGACCATGAACCAGCTTATGTCGGGATTTTGTTTTAGTCTTTTTGCAACTGCGCGGGCCACGTCGTCCACGTATAGCGGGCGCTCGAAGGCGCGTTCGGTGACGAACTTCTCGTCGGGTCGCTTCAGGAGGCTATAGACTTCGCTCGATGCGGTTTCTTCTATGATCGCAATCAGGTCTTCGAGCCAGACCATGTTTTCAAAACGGATGGCGACATCCACCACGGCGCGCTGGTTGTGGGCTCCGCGCTCGGCAAGTTCTTTGGAGCGCGGGCAGACGGTGGTTATCGGCACCGAGACTTCTATACCGATATCGACTTTCTCGGCGGCGATGCCGTTTATCTTGCACTGATATTCCATCAGCGACACCGCTCCGGAGACAGGCGCGGTCTTTTCGATGAAGTACGGAAAACAGATTTCAACATGCGCGGCTTCGGCCTGCAGGCGCTCTTTAACATCGCTTAAAATCTCGGGCAGAGCGTTGACGTTGATTGAACCGCGATGTTCGTTCAGAATTTCGACGAAGCGGCTCATGTGCGTACCGCGAAAGCTGCGCGGCAGATTGACGTACATGTTGACCAGCGCCACGGTCTGCTGTTCGCCTTTGACCTTGTCCTGCACGGTGATGGGATAGCGCACGCCTTTGACGCCGACTTTGTCGATGTCTATGCCGCGCTCGTCGCCGCTGGCTTGTATGTCTTTTATCTCTTCACTCATTTTTTTATGCTTGCCTTTGCCGAATCGTAGGTGTTTTTCATCAGCATGGTTATCGTCATCGGGCCGACACCGCCGGGGACTGGCGTGATTTTGGAAGCCACTTCCTTGACACCCTCAAAATCCACATCGCCTGCCAGAAGATTTTTGCCGTCCGGCTTTTTGCCTATACGGTTGACGCCCACATCTATCACCACCGCGCCCGGCTTGACCATATCGGCAGTCACGGTATTGGGGCGTCCGGCGGCAACGATCAGGATGTCGGCTCTTTTTGTGTGGGAGGCAATGTCTTTTGTACCCGTGTGGCAGATAGTCACGGTGGCATTGGCTCCTTCGCCCTTTTGGGCCATCATCATGGCAATAGGTTTGCCGACGATATTGGAGCGTCCGACCACGACGACCTCCGCGCCCTTGGTATCGCTGACGCTGCGCTTGATAAGCTCCATAATTCCTGCCGGAGTGCAGGGCGGGAAAGTGTCTTCGCCCAAAAGCAGTTTGCCTATGCTGATAGGATGAAAGCCGTCAACGTCTTTTTTTGGATCGATGGCCAAAAGCACTTTGGATTCGTTTATGTGTGCGGGCAGCGGAAGCTGAACCAGGATACCGTGGATTTTTTCATCGGCGTTATAGCGCTCGACCATGGCTAAAAGATCGTCTTCGCTGGCAGCGGCGGGCATGTTTTCCTGCACCGAGTAGAAGCCGAGTTCCTTTGCGGTCTTTTGTTTACCGGTCACATAGCTCATGGAAGCCGGGTTCTCGCCGACCAGTATAGTCACCAGTCCCGGCGTGATTTTATGCTCGGCTTTGAGTTCTTCGACAGCGGTTTTAAGCTCCGCTCTGATATCTTTGGCTACTTCGGCTCCGCTTATGATTTCAGCGCCCATTGCGTTTCGATCTCCTGTGATACTGCGATAAATTGAAAATCAGAAAAGTCCCTTGACCTTGCCGGTCTCGACATCCACGTCTATCCTGCGGTAAGCCGGATCGGACGAGGTGCCCGGCATGAGCGAAATATCTCCCGCCACCGGGACAATAAAACCTGCGCCGTTGTATGTCAACACGTCGCGCACATATAATTGCCAGTCTGTCGGAACGCCTTTAATGTCGGGATTGTCGCTCAAAGACAGATGCGTCTTGACCATGCAGACCGGGTATTTTGCAAGCCGCGCATCTTTTTCTATGGAATCCATTTTCTTGCGCGCTTCATATGAATATTCGACGCCGTCTGCCCCATATACCTTGCAAGCGATTTTTTCAATTCGCTCGCGCAAGGGCATTTTGTTGTCGTACAGGTAATGGAAATCGTTGGGCTCGCAACAGGCGTCTATGACTGCGTCGGCTAATTCCAAGGCACCTTCGCCGCCCTCTTCCCAGTGGCGCGACTCGGCCACACGAGCCCCGGCGAATTCGGCCATCTGGCGGATCTTGGCGATTTCGGCTTTAGTGTCTGTATGAAAGACGTTGATGCAGACGACAGGATTGATACCGAATTCCTTGACCGTCTCGATGTGCTTGATCATATTGGCACAGCCGCGCTCGACCCATTCGACGTTCTCGCCCTTATATTCCGGGGGCATGGGGCGTCCCGGCTTGGGAATAGGCGCTCCGCCGTGGCACTTGAGACCGCGCACGGTAGCAACAACTACAGCGGCGTTGGGCTTAAGGCCCGAGTAACGACACTTGATATTGCAGAATTTCTCGAAACCTATGTCCGCTCCAAAACCGGACTCGGTGACATGGTAGTCGGTAAGTTTCAAACCGACGCGGTCGGCGATTATGGAAGATTGTCCCACAGCGATATTGGCGAAAGGCCCGGCATGAACGAAGACCGGCTGACCTTCGAGAGTCTGGATCAGATTGGGATTCATGGCATCCAGCATCCATGCAGTCATCGCTCCATCGACTTCGAGGTCGTGGGTTGTAACAGGCTTGCCGTTGCGGTCGTGAGCTAAAACGATGCGGCCCATGCGTTCGCGGAAGTCGGCCAAGTCCTGAGCCATCGCCAAAATCGCCATGACTTCGGAAGAAACGGCTATCTGGAACCAGGATTCCATCATAAAACCGTTCATTTTGCCGCCGAGTCCCGATACGATATGCCTTAGAGCCTGGGCGCAGAAGTCCATCACCCAGCCGACCTCGACGCTGCGCGGATCGATATTGAGACGCGGCTGATTGCGCCGGGCCCATTTTTCATCGTCATAGTTGAACTCGTGCTGCATACGGCTTGAGAGCGCAACCATCGCCAGATTGTGGGCGTTCATTACTGCGTTGATGTCGCCTGTCAGACCGAGAGAAAAAGGCGTCAAAGGAATACACTGGGCCAAGCCACCGCCGGCAGCGGAGCCCTTGATATTCATGGTCGGCCCGCCCGAGGGCTGCCTGATAGCAGCACTGGAAATCTTGCCGCGCTTGGCCAGTCCCTGCACAAGACCGATGGTAGTTGTGGATTTACCTTCGCCCAAAGGTGTCGGCGTAATAGCGGTGACATCTATGTATTTGCCGTCGGGCCTGTCTTGCAGACGATCTAATACTTTTTTGAAATCGACTTTAGCAACGTAGTGACCGTGATGGGGCAAAAGTTCGTCGTCTTCGAGCCTGAGTTCCTCGGCAAGCTGATAAACCGTCTTCATGCCAGCTTCGGCCTGCTCGGCAATCTCCCAGTCCGCGTGGGTTTTAGGGTCAAATGCCATTTCGACTCCCGGTTTTATTTCTTATCCATGAACTATGAATTCATTATCAGAAATTGATTACATTCGCCTGCTTGTCTATACAACAACGGAATCCGACACGGGCGCTTTCATCGTCGATTTCAAAAGAATCACGACAGGTGGAAGTCGTTCCCGACCTGCGACCACCGTATGCTGTAGTACCATCCGGTCCGGCCTCTCCAGCCAGCTCAGAAACATTACCGCACATATCGTATGCACCGAAACCGTTGACACACTTCGGCATGGTACCTGTAGGTATGAATTCCTGCTCGGAATTGGGAGTTGTATACGAAGCGTCGTTGCAATAGGCAGAGTGGTAACTGTTGCCGTAGGAATAAAGCGTCAATTCATCTCCACCGCAGGACACTTCCCATTCTTCGTTAGTACACAGACGCTTACCTGCTCTATCACAGGCATCACGGGCTGAGATCGAAAGAATATTGGTCCAGGGAATAACTCCCGGCCTTGAGAGAGGAGTCTGCATGGTTGTGGAATCACACGGGCTGTTTACATGGTTGGCATCCGGGCATGATGCTTCGTAGCGATCGACACAGACATTTTTACCCGGCACCTGAACCATATCCTCCGGGCACTCTATGGGGCAATAGCCCTGCTCCACCAGTACTACAAAACCGCCGAGGCTGTCATGACCGTTGAAGTCGTCGTCATTGTATCCAAGCCACAAGCTGCCGTTGGCGGACATGGTCTTAAGGGTTCTCTCACCCGCGTAAAAAGCTTCTCCGTCTTCTTCTATTCTAGCTATGACAGAATAATGATTATCGTCGGGCAGGGGGCATTCGGCACAGGTCTCCGGCAAGCCATCGGGAGGCAGACAGGAAACAGTAGCGCCGGGATCGGCACAACCGCCGGGATTGATTACCAGAGTCTCGCCCTTCTCCACGTTTATTCCGCTGTCTTCCCAATCGTAGATAATGCGCATCTCGAACATGGAACGCTTGCACAAGTTGTCGCAAATCAATTCGTACTCGTGTCCTTCTTCCACCGGACAAGGGGCAGTAGTTGCAGCAAAATAGTCAATCTCGGTCTCAGTCAGAGACCTGGCATCCATAAAGAGATTATCCATCAATCCTTCAAAGGGATTCGCAACCGCGCCGCTTGCAATCGTTCGCCCACCGATGGTAACGGGACGATTGTTGATCTGTATCAGCTTGGAAGAGGAAAACTCCAGGGGCGCGGCCTGAATCTCGCCATCAAGATACAGCTTCATATCATTACCGGAGAACGTACCGGCAATCGTGTACCAAGTGTCGGCTTCGATGGCATCGCCTTTCAAGGTTTTCATATTGCCTTCCACGTTGACGCGCCAGACAACCTGACCTTCTTCGATTGCAAGTTCGTAACTGACCGGATCGCCTTTGGCAATCAGACTCATGTTATGCTCTAGGCTGCTGGCTTTGAATGAAACCAGCAAAGTGGCCGCTTCCTGATAATAAGCCACATTGGAAGGCAGCAGAGTGTGTTCGCCACTGCCTGCAAAAGACATCACGCCACCATGACCGCTTTCGGCTTCCCAAGTAGCGCTTCCTATGGGCAAAGCCTTCTGACACCAGCGGTCGGCGGCAGAAATTTCGGAGTGTATGTTCATGGCCCAGAAATAAGTATTGGGACCGGCCTCGCAGGAAGAAATCACGCATTCGCCGTCAACACAGATCTGAAAACCTTCGCAGGACACATCGGTATACAAATAGCCGTTGTCATCGCATTCGCGCACGGTAGTTATATCGGCGCACTCTTTGGAGAAAGGAACGCAGACCAGATCTGAGCATTTACCTGTGTATATGTCGCAGAATTGCCCATCATCGCAAATACGGCTGTCCCAGCCCGAGCCGTCTTCGCGGCAGGTTCTGATGGTGGTATCGTTTACACACTCGCTGCATTCGGCCAGACAGTTTGCATCATCTTCGGGATAGGGGCAGTAGAAAGGCTCTTTTTGTTCTATGTCACCATCGACAGTTTCTTCGGTATCGTCGTCCCCATCGGGATCTTCTAGAGCAATACACCTGTCCTCGACACAGATTTCATTATCGCGGCAGTTATCGCAACCGATGCGGCAACGATGATCCACCATATCGCACCAAGCATTTGCAGCTAAAGCAGCACAGTTGATATCTCCTGTACATTCCACACAGTAACCGAAAGTAGGCGAAGAATAATCGGTATCGCAAACGGAATCGCGGCAGTCGTCCTCCCTACGGCAAGACTTGATACAGGTTCCATAAGCCGAACAGAACATCCCGGCTCCGCAATCGTAGTCTTCCACACACTCGGCGGATTTTTCGGAAGAATCCCCGTCTGCATCCGACTGCGAGTCGTCAGCGCCTCCACCAGAAGAACAGGCCGACAACAGCAACAAGGTCGCTAGGAATACCAAAGAAAATCCGAACATCTTTTCAAAACAAAACTTCATTTCCGTCCCCTGTTTTACAAACGGCAAAAAACAGCCTGCATCCAATCAGGATAAAGCTTAATTAGCTATTTTATACCTATTGAGCGCCTATGGCAATCAAGTTTAGAGATGTAAGGATAATAGACCTGACCTATCCCCAATCTCTGCAAAGTGCTGTTTTCCGATGATGTTGAGGAAAAAACCGCAGGTTTTTGTCTCGAAACACGAGGAAAACAGCACCGACTACCCTTCGAGACACTCGCTTACGCTCGTTCCTCAGGCTACTCGGAGCCGGTCAAGTAAAATTTACATGAAACTGGGGATAGGTCAGATAATAGACTCGAACCGCCTGAAGCTACCATAAAAAAAGGGCCGCCACGCTTTAGCGAGACGGCCCCTTTCAAAAACAGATTCGGTTTTTTATTTGCCGAGGACTTTGTGGCCTTCGATCAAATGCTCGACTACAGCCGGATCGGCCAGGGTCGAGGTGTCGCCCAGAGCTTCAAACTCATTGGCGGCGATTTTGCGCAGGATGCGGCGCATGATTTTGCCCGAACGGGTCTTCGGCAGCCCAGGAGTCAGATGGATCTGGTCCGGGGTGGCGATGGGTCCGATTTCGGTGCGGACATGCTTTCTGAGTTCCATCTTGAGTCCTTCGGTAACTTCCACGCCGGTGTTGAGTGTCACGTAAGCGTAGATGCCCTGACCCTTGATCTCGTGCGGGAAACCGACAACGGCGGCTTCGGCTACGTTGGGATGCGAAACCAGAGCGGACTCGACTTCGGCGGTTCCCATACGGTGACCGGAGACGTTGATAACGTCATCGACGCGACCGGTGATCCAGAAGTATCCGTCTTCGTCGCGACGGCAACCGTCACCGGCGAAGTACATGCCCTTGAACATCTTGAAATAGGTTTCTTCAAAACGGCTGTGATCGCCGTAAATGGTGCGCATCTGGCCCGGCCAAGGCTGGGTGATGGTCAGAATACCGGAGGCGGCGCCGGTCAGGATCTTGCCCTGATCGTCCACGACTTCAGGCTTGACACCGAAGAAAGGCAGTGTAGCCGAACCCGGCTTCTGGTCGATGGCGTAAGGCAGCGGGGTAATCATGATTCCGCCGGTCTCGGTCTGCCACCAGGTATCGACGATGGGGCAACGCTCTTTGCCGATGGTGCGGAAATACCACTTCCAGGCTTCCGGGTTGATAGGTTCGCCGACCGAGCCCAAAATACGCAGGCTGGACAGATCGTGCGTGTCTACCCAGGAGTTGCCTTCTTTCATGATGGCACGAATGGCGGTCGGGGCGGTGTAGAAAATGTTGACTTTCCATTTATCGACCACATCCCAGAAACGTCCGGGGTCTGGATAATTGGGAACACCCTCGAACATCAGCGAGGTGGCGCCTTCGGCCAGAGGACCGTAGACAATATAGCTATGACCGGTTACCCAACCGATATCGGCGGTGCACCAGAAGATGTCTTCATCGTGGTAATCAAAGACGTTTTTGAAGGTCGTGGCGGCATAAACCATGTATCCGCCGACGCTATGCTGAACGCCCTTGGGCTTGCCGGTGGAACCGGAAGTGTAAAGGATGAAGAGAGGATCTTCGGCGTCCATCTGCTCGGGCTCGCAGTAATCGGCTGCGGTTGCCATTGCATCGTCCCACCATACGTCGCGGCCTTCGGTCATATCGATCTCGGAGCCGGTGCGCTTGACGACGAAGCAGGTATCGACATCGTGGTCATACTTGTCTTTGCAGATGTTCATAGCGGCATCGGCGTTGCCCTTCAAAGGAACGGCTTTTTTGCCACGGAAA
The DNA here is from genome assembly GCA_964437525.1 of uncultured Myxococcales bacterium. Classification (GTDB taxonomy): domain Bacteria; phylum Myxococcota_A; class SURF-8; order SURF-8; family SURF-8; genus JAKQSH01. The sequence continues at coordinate 11,631 of CAYTHG010000092.1, forward strand.
ACGCCATCGACGGTGACGAGAACTTTGCAAGTCGAATCGACGATGCGGTCGGCCAGAGCTTCGGCGGAGAAGCCACCGAAAACGATGCTATGAATGGCACCGATGCGGGCCGAGGCCAGCATGGCGATGGTCAACTCGGGAACCATGGGCATATAAATGCTGACGCGGTCGCCCTTTTTAACGCCTTTGCTCTTGAGCACGTTGGCGAACTTGTTGACTTCTTTGGACAGTTCGGCGTAGGTGTAGGTTTTGTCTTCGCTGGGATCGTTGCCTTCCCAGATAATGGCGGTTTTGTCTTTGCGAGGGCCGTCCAGATGGCGGTCAAGGCAGTTGACGGTGATGTTGGTTTTGGCATTCAGGAACCACTTGATGTCAATCGGTCCCTTTGTAATATCGAAGTTGTATTCCCAAACTTTGTCCCACTTTTTGAACCAGGTAAAGCCTTCGGCTATATCGCCCCAAAAACCTTCGGGATCGTCGATTGAACGGTT
>CAYTHG010000093.1:0-12065 GCA_964437525.1 uncultured Myxococcales bacterium
TGGATTAACTGCATCCCTGATCGAATAAACTGCCAGATTGAAATACGCCTAGTCATTGAAAAGCGATTTTGAAAACGGACTGCTCCAGGCTAAGACCACCACAATGCTCCCTGATGCGTTCCTCGTGTCCGTTAAGCGAAAAGGCGGACTTCCGTTAAGCGTGTATCTGTATGATCCTGCCGGTGAAGCCATGATGGACGAGGACACCCTGCATGCGCATTCGTTTCTGAAATATATAGATGGCATCTTTATGTTGATTGACCCACTGTCACTTTCGACATTTTTGGAGATACAAGAAGAAGGTGCTGATGTGCCTAGTGATGCCCAGCCGTCAAAACAAACACCAATGGATATTCTCGCCCATTTAATCAATGCCCTCGAATCACAAAGAGAATTGACGCGAGATAAGCCATACAAAAAGAAGTTGGCTGTGGTTTTTACGAAAACTGATGTGCCTCTGGTCAGAAAAACACTTGGTATTGTCGAATCGGATGATGTGTGCGGCAATTGGGCGAATTGCGGTAACAAGGAGTCGACACGGTTAGAGACCTGGTTGCAACGGAACGAAGGGGAAATGCATCGGCTTATTACGGCTCGCTTTTCAAACGTACGTTTCTTTGCTATCAGTTCTCTTGGTCACGCGCCCTCGCAGATGAAAGCTTTCCATCCGGAAAACGTATTAAAACCTTTCAGATGGATTCTTGCCAAGCGCAAGAATCTGGTTTCTCCCGTATTTCATCGAATGCAACTCAAGGCACTGGAAGCTCTGGCTATTCTTGTGGTTACGCTTCCATTGTGGATCGCCCCTGTACTGTATGCCTTCGGCGTATTTGATTGGGGTGGGACATGGATAAGGGACTGGGATTTCCGATTTATCTCTGAAGAGATAAAGGAGGCTACAGATGTGGATTCGCCTCGGCAGGTTCCTTATGAACCACCCAGCATGGAGAGCATCGTATCACCCACAGATGAGGAGCAAGCCTATCTTCACTGCGTGCGGGCCGGGGCTTTTTTGCTGTTAGCCCAGTATGACAAAGCGGAAACCGAATGTAACAGAGCGCTTTCCTATAGTGGTCCGGAACGATACGATCTTGCCATATTCATTGCTACCCAATATAGTCGTCGTGGGCTATACGAAAAAGCCATAGAGTATCTTGATAAATCCACATCATTCGATCCGTATAATCCGCAGGCATATCGTATTGCCTCCGATTTGATCTCAACCCGTATGACCCGCAATAAAACCAATAGAAAGAAAGCGGTTAAATACGGCCAAAAGGCGGTAGAATTAACCGAATCCAAGAATGCCTATACTCTAGAGGTCTACGGAGTAGCCTTGGCTTTTGATTATAAGAAAAAGAAGGCTATTAATACTCTTAGTAAAGCTGTAAAACAATCGCGCTCAAAGCGAGCGAAGAAACGGGTTCGTGACAAAATCAAAACTGTCACGAAAGGTAAAATCCCTGATAGGCAAAACCTGAAATTGGATATCCACACCAAAACCCCCTACGAGATCGAGCCTATTTACCTTGAGGGCAAAGTGCCAGAACAAGAACAGTTGAACGATGATGAACTCCTTTCCATATTCTATTATCGCTTCAAGAAAATGAAAAATGCTGATCGAATCGTTGAAGCGAAAAGGAATCTAGAGAAGGTGTTGGAGAATTCTCAAAACTCGGTGATGAGGGCGAAAGCCCATTGCATGATTGGAAAAATGTTAGAGCGTGAAGGAGATCTTTCAGGGGCTGAGAGCCGTTATCAGTTGGCAATACGTGAGGCTCCAGATTGTTTTCTCGGTTACAATCGCCTAGCGTGGATGCTGGTAACTAAAATGGATGACCCGTCAACTGATAGGCGGGCAAACAAATTGGCTCAAAGGGCCTACGATATTACCAAGGGACAACGGGCTTCAGTGCTTGATACATTGGCTGAAACAGAATGGGAAATAGGTAACCATAGAAAGGCAAGGAAATTTGCAAAGAAAGCGATGAAAATATCCGGGGATGCATCTTATTACATCAAGCGCGTCACGAAATTTGCGTCTAGGTAGAATCAAATTGGAATGGCGACAATGTCTTCCTTGAGCCTTTGGGGGTTCGCTATGCCTTTGAAGACCACCTTTGCTTCATCTTCTGCGGCAGATACCAAAACAATGGTGCCCATCATGAGAATCCGCTCGAAAATAGATTGCTCTACTCGTATCCCGTGAACCTGTCCATGTTTGATTTCATTGGTGAGTTTCGCGATCAAGCCTGTTTGTTGGATCAGGCGTTGCTCGGTTACGAGATATAGATGTCTATATCGAAGTATAGCAATCAGCAACAACGTCGTTAGCAGGGTGAGAATAAAAGCCGCTCCCCCCTCCGTGTTCAGGAAGATCCAGGAAATACTCCCTCCGGCAATAAGTACTGGAAGGTAGAAGCGCCACGCCGGTCGAAGTCGGTATAAGACAATTTCAGGCATTGTGTTCCTTATTTATAGTGTTTCGCTATTAGGGAAATTATCTTAAAAGGAACCGAAAGCAGCCGTCCCACCAAACTCAGCATCCCTTTGAATCCATCGACGAGAATCACTTCTTCAAATATTTTCTTTCCCAGTATAGTTCGCAAGCCCAACAGCAAGGCCGCAACAAGAATGAAGATAGCGATGATGGAACTTTCTGGATTCAAGAGTCGAATTCCTTTCGTCAAGTGACAGCAGCTAGCTTGAATAATTCATAACCAGCGACCAATGTATCGCATTTCGCATTATACCGCAAATCTGAAATTTGGAAAATAGGGAATGGTCTTGTCTTGTAAAAAAACAGATGTTTAACAATATCAACAACTTGACCGATTATTTTAAAAATGCATCAAGTAGGTCTAACACATCGAATGGCCCCGTTTTCGAGCAAGACACCAAGGCAGCTAAGTCTTGCTTTATCCATTCGCGCTCGCTAATATTGAATGCGTTCTCCCACACTTAGTCAAGGCAATAGATTATGGCAGTCTCCAGTTATCTGCAACACATATCCGATATCGTTCAGTTGCCCTTGACCGCAGGAATATTTTCCACCTTGTTCGTTTCAGTTTTCCATATTCATTTTTCAATCACCAGAAAACTATTTACGTGCTGGGCGGTACTATTCACTGTTCTATGTGTAGTTCTGATTTTCTGTTCTGAGATGAGAACTCTTCGGTCTCACGTGTTTTTGTTCGGTGTCCTAGTCTTTCTTGTGCGCATTTTACGAGTCAGGTATCGAGGAGACCTGACCAAGCGAATGTTGGATCTGAGGATGCTTCTGATCGATATTCCTGTCCTATTCTTAATCGGTTCCCTCTCTTTTTGGATATTTCATTCCTTGCTTTACAATTCGATTGTCGGCCTAATACACTTCGGTACCCTCTATGTTCTGTGCAGCATTTATGTGCTGTCCTTCTTACGCGAGGCTTTCCCGCAACACTTCCTCCTAGCGCACTGGCGATTGCTGGTCGATGCGTTTCCTGAAGGCGGTGGGCACAATCGGCAAACATCGGATCGAACGAACAGCAGAGTGACTTTCACGATCTTACTCGGGTGGATGCTTTCCATCGTTTGTGTGTTCGCAATCTATCTTGCTGTGTTGTATCTTACCCTTTTCTCCTGGTTCGTTATCATTGTACCCACAATCTATCTTCTCGGTTATATTATCTTGATTACACAGCGTGGTACCTTTCGAGTTCGCAAGAATAAATTCGAGGAAATATTAGCTGCTGGCGCCATATTGAATTTAGGGGTTCTTCCTATGATGGTGGGGATTGGTGGATGGAATTTCTACATTGACCCGCAATGGGATATTCGGCTGGGTACAACATTAGCCATAGCAACCCCGTTATTTATGCATTTTTTCGAGTTTCCTTCTTACTTCGAAACTGCTGTGAAGCGGACAATAGCCAACTTTCGTAAAAAGCTTCCAACCTGGGATGCACTCGCCAATCTAACCGTCGGTATCCGCAGTGCGATATTTAATCGGCGAATTATCGTGCAATGGCGCGCGGGGCTGATTGCCACTGTGTTTTTGTTATATTATATGATTCCGCAGCTACCTTTCTTTCTCAGGATGGCTGGAATGGAGAACGAAATAGGAAAACACATAATTGAAATTATCGGCGCGTTTGTCGCCATCAAAGACGATTGGACTCTCTTTAACCCTCATGAAAATTCCAGTGCTAGGGCATTCATTTTGGGTAATCAAGGCGTGGTGCTGCTGACGCTTGCCTGGAATTTAGCAACCGTCATCATTTTTATTACGGAAACATCGGATCGCATGCAAAAACCAGCCTTCTTCAGTAGAATTTCCGGCATTAGTTGGAAAACAATGATAGCACAATTGCTATTCCTATTATTTTTATCTCCATTTTTTGTTTCAATAGGCCTGAGCCTACCGTTTCTGGGCGCAATGATGATGGGAACCGCCCTTTCCGTATTACTCGGCGCTTTTGCATTCAGTCTGCTACTGCCGACGCTGCTTTGCTTTCTGATTGCGGTTGGTATGTTGATACTCGCGATTGAGTTTGTACGTCCCAATATTGATACGATCCCTGTGAATTCCGCTCCCAAAGAACAACTCATACTGCTTCCTAACATCGGAAAACGTATCGCACGGAGAATCGTGGAAACCAGACCCCAGAAGATCGATGACTTGCAGTGTGTCTCCAAATTTGGATCCGCCAAGTTAAGCACCATACAAGCATTGATTCGGTTCGATTAGATGCGCGTTGTACCCGAAAACTCCATCCGGGCATAATTCAGCCTTGATCGGGCGTGAGCAGACAAAATTGAATCCCAATTGGGGCAATCAGGTTCACTGAAAAAGAAAATCAGCGATAGAATTTGTGAGAATCGCTCTTTGTAAAATAGAACCAGCGCGGGATTCTGGAATGTGGACAAACGAATCCATCAACTTTCTATGGTGCTAATATCGTGATTTCAAGTAAGGTTTAATGCAAAAGAGCATTACAGAAGGATATCGAAAAAGCAAGTAATATCAGTATGCACCAAATTTTCGGTACGGACGGCCCTGAATTCGTCTAAATAATTCATCAAATATGAATCATGTTGTGATAGCTTTTCCTGTGTGGGTTTAGTAGATGTGTAGCACGCCTGTGGCTTAACAGGGACATCCGGTATCGGTGTATGTTGTCATCCTGTGTCAAAATTTTATAGCATAACGTATCATGATGCAGAATAACTGCGGTTGTGGGTGAACTATTTTCATGGAATATTTGTTACTGGATTTTCTTCAGGTTTTTGCAATTAGTTTTCCCCCCAATATTCCTGGATTTGCTTCAGGTCTTCGCAAGCATCTTTTTCCCCAGAATCACAGGCTTTTATCTTAATTGATATTACCTTGGATAAGTCTTTGGGTACTCCTTTGCCATTTTCGTCTAGGGATCCAAGTTTGACACAGCCTTCCTTAGACCAGCCATCGCAGGCTTTTTTATAAAATGATGCTGCTCTGAATAAATCTTTGGGCACTTTATTGCCATTTTCGTATAGATCCCCAAGCTTCTCACAACCAAACGAACTCCCGCCATCACAGGCTTTTTCATAAAGCGATATTGTTTTGGATAAGTCTTTGGGTACTCCAAAGCCATACGTGTATTGATCCCCTAGGCCGATGCACCCGTCCATATCCCCACCATCACAGGCTTTTTTATAAAGCGACACTGCTTTGGAATAGTCTTTGGGCACTCCATTACCCCAATGGTACCGGTACATATTCCCAAGGCTGCTACACCCATGCATGTTCCCACCATCACAGGCTTTTTTAAAAAGCGACACTGCTTTGGATTTGTCTTTGGGCACACCAATGCCACCTGCAATGCCATCTGCATATTCTTGCCCAAGCATGAGACAGCCAGACATATCACCACCATCACAAGCTATTTTATAAAGTGGTACTGCTCTGGATCTGTCTTTGGGTACTCCACTTCCAAATACATAGCAAATTCCAAGTTTGGTACACCCAAACATATCCCCACCATCACAGGCTTTTTTAAAAAGTGATGCTGCTCTGGATAAGTCTTGGGGCACTCCATTGCCAGATTCATAGCAAATTCCAAGTTTGGTACACCCAGACATATCACCAGCATCACAGGCTTTTTTGCTTTCATTAACGCCACTACGTTTATTGGTGCAACTGATTAAAAGACAGCTCAAAATGACAAAAACCAGCACACACCACACGCAAGCCCTGCTTCTTTTGTTTCCCATTTATACCCTCATTATCCTTCTGTGACGACACAGCAGTCTGTATTTGCAATAAAGGAAGATTAAGCCGATAGGCACATAAAAGTCAAATATTTCCTTTTCGTGTTGGAGCAAGTCTCCTGACCACAGCTGTCCGGTTAACTGTTGAATAATTCCAACTGGTTACCGAACAGGGGGTTATTGCGGGGGTTCGCTTTTGCGTTTAGCACCTGTAAAATGGGGCTTTCCTCGAAAAGAGTGACGCTAAAAAACTGTAGTATTGTAACTATGCTATGATCAAGATCGAGGTCATTTTCAGAATTGCGACTAGCAGATAAGCTGTGATTGATATCCAGACATGTGTTTTAACTGCGTTGGCACTGCGTCCGTAGAAAGTCTTGATGTGCAGATTTTGTTTGATCCATTTGAAAAATACCCGTCCGTACAGAAAACTTTATCCGGACATGATTCGTCCTTCATAGGACCTTGAAATAGACAAAAATGTACCTTGAATTATCTAATCAGGTTGACCGGAAAGAAAAATATGCGATAGCTGTGATGCAGCACTTTCACGATCGACTTGGAAGCCAGCTTGTCTTACCCAAGCCGTTTGCGAGTCAATGCAAATAGGCAAGTGATTCCTTGCTTCTTTCTTTCTCCCAATAGTAATCTCCGATCCTTAAATCTTCACCCTGTTTTTTACCTCCGGAAGAAAGATTGAATTGCATGTTGTTCCTTCGTTTTATACTCCACTGGCCGCTCTTACTGCTTGTCGATAAGCTCTCTAAAGTTGGCTATTCACCACACCCCAGCGAACTGCGCCACCTTTATTCGGAGAACCTGGCGCTCAAGGCTGTCAACGAAACGCTTAAGAAAGAACTGCACAAAGCACGTGATAAACGAGCCCTCATGTCCTTTGGAACACGATTCGCTCAGGTCTACGCATACTTGCTGAATCGTGGAAACAAACTGTTCAAAGACAAGTACCTCGGCTCCAGTCCGGCAACCATCGGAAAATGGGCAAGTCGATTCCGACATCCATTCAGCAAGCCTGCAAATCGTGGTGGCCGTCCGATTGTTGATGAAACTATCATTGAATGGGTGTTGCGAATAAAATCCGAGAATCCGAGTTATGTTGAGTCAGTGATTATGTTGAGTCAGAGTGTTTGGTGCCTGCCTACCGCGATGTATCGCTCCATAAACATAACATAATTTTTTTTTCGATCTATAATCTGCTTCCTAACCATTAACGAAGGAGGTAGTCATGAACGAAGGATTTTGGAACGGGTTGTTCGACACACGCTGGGAGGATGCACCGCTCGGAGCCGAGGCGATCCGTCTAGCATTGCGTCTGCGGAATTTAGGCTATTACGAAGGCACCTACCGAATGTATAGCCAAACGGTTGTTCATCTCGGACGGGTACTGGCCGCAGAGGGGAAGGTAGATGCTCGCACCCTGGATCAAGCGGTTATTGAGCGTTTCATTCAATACCACCTACCGGTCTGTTGTTGCTATCATAGGACGCCAAACAAGCAATTCTCCTGGGTTCGAAGGGCACTTGGTCATTTGCTCACGATGTTGCGCGAAGAGGATGTTATTCCCCCGATCATCCTGGTGAAGCCGCCGTACCACGACCTGCTGGATGAGTGGCGAAATTTTTATCTTCAGGTCCGTGGGCTGGCCGATAGCACGTTGACCACCTACGGGAGCTATCTTCGCGACTTCCTGGCCAGTCGTGGGGATGCCGTGAGTCCTGCAGAATTGGTTGGCCTGGCCCCCGATGATCTGCTCGCGTTCAGCCGCAAACGGGGAGCCAAGCTGGGACGCACTGCGTGGAACCTCATGGCTGGGACTCTGTCGTCGTTCTATCGCTGGCTGGAGATGATGGGACACGGCGGCGGCCACTTGATCGGTGCCGTACCCTTGCGGCGGCAGTACAGTTTGGCCGATGTGCCGTGCGCTCTTGCGTGGAGCGAGGTTCAGCGCGTTCTCGGCGTGGTGGACAGAACTGCTACCAATGGGCGTCGCAATTACGCCATGCTTTTGTTGATGGCAACATATGGTCTGCGCGGTGGCGAAGTCCGCGCTCTACAACTTGAAGGTATCGACTGGCAGCGTGACGAAATCGCAATTTTCGCCCCCAAGACAGGGCGTACTCGGTGTCTGCCGCTGACGCGACCGGTGGGCGAGGCGGTACTGGACTACCTCCGCCACGAACGTCTCCCCTCACGTCATCGGGAGGTATTCCTCTCTAAACGGCCACCTTGCATGCCTCTGCGAAGCAATATCAATCGTTGGTTCGCCAAATGCATGAGGAAGGCGGGTATCGAGCCACGTCGTGGAGGCGTCCGTATATTGCGCCATTCTCTGGCCATCCACTTGTTGCGTGGAGGTGAGACACTCAAGAGCATTGGCGACGTACTCGGCCATCGACACCCGGACACGACATTCATTTACACCAAGCTCCACACGGATGATCTTAGAACGGTGGCACTGGAACCGGAGGTGGTATCATGAAAACCACGAGCTTTTCGGGACCTCTGTCCGTCGACTTTGAGGCTTTCGTCAAAACTCTCGAAGCCAGCGCCGCCGCCAACAAGGCGATGCTTACATGGCTTAGGGCGTTGGATCGTCTGACACGTGAGAATCCGCTTCCGTCCGGAACCATTGATGAAGCGCTCGCCAAGGCTTGGCTCGCACCCTGCGCATCGCGAGGACCGAATACCCGCCTCGCTCGCTTTCATCTCCTCCGCCGTTTCTGCCGCTTTCTGACAGGCCGGCGTCCAGGCACCTTCTTACCAGGTGAGACACTCCGCCCACGCGGGCGACCGCCCGCACCTCCCCACATCTACACGCCGGAGGAAGTCCGTCTGCTACTCGATGGGGCATTGTCGCTACGGGATTGCAAAAAAGCTCGGTTCCGTCCTATCCGATCGAAGACAATGCACACGATCATCCTGCTTTTGGCTACATCGGGCTTGCGCATTTCTGAGGCTCTGCACCTTACGCTACGGGACGTAGATTTTACTGAGGGGGTTCTCTCAATCCACCAGTCGAAGTTTCGAAAATCCCGACTCGTTCCGCTCTCCCAGGGTACACTGGATGTATTGCGCCGCTACCACAACCTTAGGATCAGCGTGGCTCCTGCCGATCTTGACGATGCCTTCTTCATCTCCGGTCGTGGGAAGGCCTACGGCACCAGCTATGTCCAGACCATGTTCCGCTCCATCACTATCCAGGCAGGATTGCGGGGACCTAAAGGAAGCGGGCCGCGTTTGCACGATCTGCGCCACACCTTCGCCGTAACGCGCCTTCTTGAGTGGTATCGCGACGGGTGCAACGTCATGGCCCGTCTGCCGCTGCTAAGCACGTACCTGGGACATGCCTGCGTCAGCGACACGGAAGTCTATTTGCGGATCACGACCGCCCTGCTTGAGGAGGCGAGTGTCCGATATCACGTTTACGCGCAAAGCGTCCTTCCGGAAGGAGGTGCGTCATGAGCATGCAGACATCCCTTCCGACCCTGCTGCACGCTTTCTTCGAGGATTACCTCGCCGCTCAGCGTGACATGAGTCCCAACACCATACTGGCCTACCGGGATGCCTTTAAACTTTTCCTGCGTTTTGCTGCACGACACACAGGGCGGCAGGTGATCCGCCTGCGACTGGAAGATATTGGCCCCACCGTTGTGTTGCCCTTTCTCGAACACCTCGAAAATGAGAGAAAGAACTGCGCGGCCACCAGAAACTGCCGACTGATCGCGATCCATCGTTTCTTCGCTTACGTCGCGGCCAAAGACCCGCGTCGCGTCGATCTCTGCCGCAGAGTGCTTGACATCCCCGTCAAGAAGACCGTGTCGAGCACACTGACCTACCTGGATCGGGACGAAGTTACGGCACTTTTAGCCTCACCATCGCTATCACAACGCTTGGGACTTCGCGACCGCGCCCTGCTGGTTTTTCTATATAATACTGGTGCGCGGGTTTCCGAAGCCGTAAACATGAACATCAAGGATGTGCGTTTCGAGACATCTGCCCACGTACGTATTCTGGGAAAAGGAAGGAAAGAACGCGCCTGTCCCCTCTGGCCGGAAACCGTGGAGGCGCTTCGAATGTATCTCCAACAACGTGGCGTTGGAGAACGGTCGGACTTGCCCATTTTCTTGAATGCAAAGGGCAAACGACTCAGCCGCTTCGGCGTGGCGACTATCATCAAGCGCCATGTCACGACGGCAGCTACGCACCGGAAATCTCTTGGCACCAAGCGTGTCGGCCCCCACACATTACGCCATACGACCGCCATGCATTTGCTTCAATCCGGCGTGGAACTCAACGTCATCAAATCGTGGCTCGGACACGTCAGCATCAACACTACAAGCCAATACATCGAGATCGACATGGCGATGAAAAGAAAGGCACTTGAAAGCTGCTCGCCGCCAGTGCTTTCTCAGCCTGGAGAAAGCCCATGGCGCTCAAGGCAGGACATCATACAGTGGCTCGAAGACATGTGAACCATAAAAACTTATGTGGAGTTGGAGTCGGCCAGTCAACGTCCAGGATGCCATAGCTCAACGACCGTAGGTCGTATTGACTGGCTGACTCAACATAATCACTGACTCAACATAACGCGGAATATGTTGAACTCAACATATTCCGCGATTTGGGGCCAGGAAGATCTCAGAAACGCTTGCTCGCATGGGCATCAAGGTGTCGCGAATGAGCGTGGCCAAAATTCTGAAAGACCATGGCCTTGATCCGCTTGATGACTATCGATCCAAATGGGAGAAATGGGCTGGAACCTTTAAGGACGAAATGTGGGCCATGGATTTTTTCTACACCCATCTTCGCAATGGCTCTGAAGTTGTTGTCCTGCTTGTCTGTGACACATTTACCAAAGAAATCCTGACGGTCAAAGCCTTTGAAGGCAGACTATTTCTGGATTCGTTCTGGGTGGCCGGTACCTTGGTAGAGATTTTCACCAGGCTGAAACGTCAACCCTTGAAACTTGTTCACGACTCCGATTCCCTTTTCAAAGGTCAGACCAGGCGCATGTTGGCCGTATCTGAAATAAAGAGATTGAGAATTCCGCCGAGATACCCAACTATGAATTGCTATGCGGAAAGATCGCTTCAGAGCGTAAAGTTTGAGTTAATCAATCACGTCCGGGTGGAGACAGTCGAGGAGATACAAAGACTGCTGGATGATTATCAAACCTGGTTCAACGAATACCGAGCCCATCAAACTTTAGACGGCATGACACCAGCCGAATTTGCTGCTGGTAAACGGATCGCCGATGTAATCACAATCGACGATGTCCGCAAGATGCGGCTCGAAAGCGTCGAGTTTGCGGACGGTAAGTTGACTGGCTACCGCTGGGTTGAAGAAGATAAAGCCGCCTGAAGAAAACGGGTTCGGCTATTTTGCAATTGGAATGCAATAGTGACGATCTAATCGTGAAAGGAGTGGTGTATCCGAAAGCTGAAAACCAACAAGATACGGGATGGGTTTGAAGAGACGATGGCTTCAAAAAATCCCCCAATTCCGAATGAAACGACGAATCGACATCCAGCGTGGTGCTCGATATGGCTACCAAGCACATGGAAAGAGGTTTTTGGCTATCGCCTGATCGGAAGTTGCTTGGCCTACGTGCATGAGTTGAGAAACTCATCAAAAAAGACCGGAGAATTTCGCATTTCACCAACGGTTACACTGCCTACTGGTAGTGTAAATTTGCGAACTTTTCTCCGAAAAATGGGTGAAAAACTCAATGATTTCAAGAGAAAGTTTGTAATGCACTTTTGCATACCTTGTGTAACCCAACAAACTCTCTCTGTTGCGATCCTAAAACACCAATA
>CAYTHG010000094.1:0-12046 GCA_964437525.1 uncultured Myxococcales bacterium
CTAAAGCTCCACATGACTGAATATCGTACTTATAAAATTAATTAATCCCGTTTTTCGTTTTATTACCTTCAAGAAGCATATGATGTCTAAAGATTCAAATTACAACAAGCTGTTAGATGGCCCGATGGGGTCGGTTCTGGCCCGCATGTCCGCCGCGATGATGATAGGAATGCTTGGTGTAGAGGCGTTCAATATAACCGATACCTTCTTTGTTTCCCGTCTGGGGACATTGCCCCTGGCTGCCATGAGTTTTACTTTTCCGGTCGTTATGGTCGTAGGTGGGTTGGCTACGGGAATTGGTGTCGGCGCTTCCGCTGTTTTGTCCAGACTTCTGGGCAAAGGAGAAAAGGAAGAAGTTCGACTGATGACTACCTCTGCTCTTCTTTTAGGGTTGATACTTGTGGCCATGTTGGTTTTGCTGGGTTTGGCGACTATCAGGCCGCTGTTCACGTTATTGGGAGCCAGCGCGGAAACATTGCCGTTGATCGAGCAATATATGAGCATCTGGTATGTGGGAGTAATGTTTCTGGTGATTCCTATGATAGGCAACAATGCCATGCGAGCCACCGGAGATACTCTGTCGCCCAGCATCATAATGATTGCCGATGTAAGCTTGAATATTATTCTGGACCCGATCTTCATTTTCGGTTGGGGATCTTTTCCGGCTATGGGAATTGAAGGTGCGGCTTTGGCGACGGTTCTGTCCAGGGCGTTGGCAATGGCGGTTTCCCTTTATATTCTCGGTGCAAAGAAGAAAATGATTCATATCGGTATTCCAGAGTTTACCTACCTCAAATACGCTTGGAAAACCATTTTAAAGCTTGCCGTGCCGGTTGCCGCAGCGCGTATGCTGATGCCCTTGGCCTGGGGTGCTTTGATGCGTATGGTTGCATGGAACGGTACTGCCGTTGTTGCCGGTTTCGGAACCGCAATGCGTATCGAGCATATGTTTGTAATTCCCATAATGTCTGTGGGAATGTCTCTGGTTCCTTTTGTCGGTCAGAATCTTGGAGCCGGAAACTTTTCGCGTATTGAGCTTGCCGGAAGATGGACTTCCTTGTTCTCTGTACTTTGGGGAATCGCTTGTGCCTTGTTGCTTTTTGTCGCTGCCGAGCCTGTAGCCGGGATCTTTAGTACCGATCCTGCTGTTATCGAGGCATTGACACTTATTTTATATATATCTCCGATATCTTATGGATTCAAAGGTTTGGGAGGTATTGCCAGCAACAGCATGAACGGCTTGGGGCTGTCTTTATCTTCCCTCATGATTATGATCTTGAGATTTTTTGCCCTGATTTTGCCTTTGTCTTTTGTCGGGGTGAAGCTTTATGGCTTTACCGGGCTCCTGGTAGGATTGGCCTCCGCAGAGGTCATTACCGGAATAGTATCTGTGAAATGGTCTGATGTTGTAACGCAAAGACTATTTATAAAAACTCGTCTTGAAAACGAGGCTGTTGTTGCTTTGAATCCCGCCGGATGAATTAGGTTTACTTGCCAGCCTTTTTGCCGAAGGGAATGCCCATCTTTCTCATCTTGGAGCGTAGTGTACTTGGATGTATTCCAAGTATATGAGCCGCTCCGTCTTCTCCTTCTATCTTGCCTCTGGTTATCTCAAGTACAGTGGCAATGTGTCCGCTTATCATTTCATCAAGGCTTGTCGTTTGCTCTTCTGTGTTGTCGTGTTCGACGACTGTTTGTGTATGTGAAGTCACTTTAAGGTTTGGTAGGACAAGTTCGCTGCCTCTGCTGAGTATCATGGCTCTTTCGATTATGTTTTGAAGTTCGCGAATATTGCCGGGCCAGTTGTACTCACGTAATTGCTTGTAGGCTGATCCCGGAAGGGTAGGGCGTTGACTCAATCCCATGTCCACCGTTTTTTTGTCGATAAAGTGAGTTGCCAATGCTGGGATATCCTCTTTTCTTTCACGCAAGGGTGGAATGACTATGGGGAAAACATTAAGCCTGAAAAACAGATCTTCACGGAATTTACCTTGCTTGACCAGTTCTTCCAGATCACGATTGGTGGCTGCGATGACTCGCACGTCAACTTTGATCGTATCGGAACTGCCCAGTCTTTCCAACTCCATTTCCTGCAAGACGCGCAAGAGTTTTACCTGTGCGTCCAGTGAAAGTTCTCCTATTTCATCGAGGAAAATAGTGCTTTTATCGGCGCGCTCAAAGCGCCCACGCTTTTGGGCGACCGCCCCGGTAAATGCGCCTTTCTCATGGCCGAAAAGCTCGCTGTCTAGTAAAGTGTCGGGAATAGCACCGCACTGAACGCGAATCATGGGACGTTTGTTGCGGGGAGAGTTGAGATGTATGCTGTTGGCCACAAGCTCTTTTCCCGTGCCCGTTTCCCCCAAAAGAAGGACGGGGCTGGGCAGTGGTGCCACCTGCCAGACCATTTCCATTACGCGCCTCATGCCGAATTCCGTTCCGATTATCTGATGCCCGAAGCGGTGTTCGTAATCGAGGCGCATGGAGACGTTTTCATCGGCCAGTGTGTTTTTTAGCTGTATAAGCTGTCTTACCTGCAAAAAATTGCTGGCAGCTATGGCGATGGGCTCAAGCACTTCCGCCATCAATTCGGCATGTTCATATGTATACATATTAGGTTTGTAGTGGAAGAGATCCATATTCCCCAGATTTTGCCCTTTTATTTTCAAATCAATTGAAAGAAATGACGAAAAACGTTCCTTGAAGTTTTTGTCCATGGTTTTGATAAATATCGGGTTGAGCGTTTTTTGGAATGTTTCGTCCTGAAAGTTTTTTATAATTGAGATGTCCTCGTTGTATTTCAATACTTTACCGCTGAGAGATCTCCTGATTTCCTCGACTTGTTTTGTGTCCATGTAAAACAATGGCTGCGAGAGATCCAGATTCTTTCCTATTGTGGTTTTATCTCCAGCTCCGCCCACAGCAAACATGCCGCCGTCTTCTTGCCGGTGATAATTCAGGGAGATAAACGAGATCGGAATAAACTGGCGCAGGTACTCCAGAAGGCTTTGCAATGCTTCCTCTATGTCCAGACTTGAGGATAGCCTAAGCGTGACTTCCTTGAAGAATTTGAGTTTATCCACTTGCATTAAAAGACCCTCTTGTTAAACTTGAATAGCAGCTATCCTATCTGTGTTCTCACTTCACCAATCTGTTATTTATCACGGTAAACTGCGATAGTCAACAGTTCAAGTCTGTTAAATAAAACAGGTTGCAGTTCTGTGTTTTCCAAGTTGTTGTAATTACAGGTAATGAAATTTGGCAAGCTTATTGCTATATAGCTATTCCAGTATGTTTTTGAAAGGCTTTGTTATGAAAAAATTCATAGAAATAATTGATCTAAGAGCTTTTGAGCCGGATGTAGCCAAAATCAAGAGCGATATAATTGCTTCTTTGAAGGAAAACAAGCCAAGTGAGGAATTCGAAGAAGTCGCCGTTTTGGTCGGTGGTGACATACCTGGATCGTTGGCTATTGTCACTGTTAGAAATTCTCTGGAAAAAATTGAGAAAAGCCAACTCGGATTGCATTTTTATGAATATCTTGAACGGCTGGGTATGGTAAGCCATACTGTTTTTGAAATTGCCGATGCCTATAGATATTCCAAGGATATTGACTAGTTAATTTAGGTGCGCTTCGTAAACTAAAGTATATGGGAGAAGTAAATTGGAAATGAAAATGCTTCTTAAAGCAAGACAGCTAGCCTTGTATTCACTCGTTTTTTTGTTGTCTGCGCTGTTTTATTCAACGCCTTTGTTGGCAGCAAAAGAGCTTTCGGTGGACTTGAACGATGTTATAAAGCTTACCCTCAAGAACAACTCCGAGATTCAGGCTTCAAAGGCGGCCAGTCGTTCGGCTGATGCTTCAATGAAGCAGGCGCGCGGTCATTACGGTCCGGTTTTGAGCGTTTCCAGCAATGTCCTGTTCTGGGACAAAGAAAGCACCATGTCTCTCGGTGGCGACAGCAGCGCGTTGTCGCAGTTGCCAGCACCCCAGACCCCATATGAAATGGCTTTTGCCGGTTTGATGGATGGTTTGTCCAAACCTACGACTTTGCAGGAGGATATAACCAGCACTACTCAGCTTACTGCCGCTATGCCCTTGAATCAGCTTTACCAGATACATCAAGGTTATAAGGTCGAGAAACTCAATAAACAGATAGCCGAGGACACTCTGGGCGGAACCAGCAGCGACAAGGTTCTTTCGGCAACCGAAGCTTATTTCAGGTTGTTGCAGGCCAAAGCTCAGAACGACACAGCTCAAAAAGCCGTCGAGCACTTGGAAGAACAGATGCGGATAGTCGAAGTTTCCCTGGAGCATGGCATTTTGGCTTTGAAAGACAAGCTTAGAATGAGCGTTGCCTTGGCGGACTCCAGGCAGAAGCTTATCCAAGCTAAATCCAATGTAGATCTGGCCAGGGTCAATCTGCTGACGATCATGGGAGTGGATCTGGATACCTCGGTTGATGCGAAAAGTATTTCGGGCGAAGTGCCGGGAAAACCGATTCTATCTGTTGACGAGGGTGTCATGAAGGCCGTTACTGGTCGTTATGAGATCAAGCAGCTAAAAAGAAATGTGGAGCAGGCCGACAGGGGCCGTAAAGCGGCAATCGCCAATATGCTTCCGAACTTCGCTCTTATGGGTGCCTATCAGCATCAGGAAGGAGTGAAAATGGGAGCCCAAGACTCTCTTTACGGCGGTTTGGTTGTGGCGTGGGATTTCTGGGAGTGGGGCAGTACCTACTACGGAATAGCCAAGAACAAGGAAACCCGTAACAGGCTGTCTCACCTTAAAAAACACGCTGAGCGCATGGTCGCGTTGCAGGTGCGTAAAGCCTATATCGATTTCCAGACGGCTTTCGAGACCATTAAGGTGACCGAAGCCGCCGTCGCGCAGGCTGAAGAAGCCTTCAGTATAGAGTCCGAGAACTTCGCCAGTGGAATGGGTACTACAGCCGATGTGCTCGATGCCGAATCTGCATTGACACAGGCTCAAAACAACAATCACGCCGCCTTGTTTCAATGTTTCATCGCCAAGGCCACATATATACGTTCGACCGGCGAGATGATAACTGCGGATAAAATAGTTAATTGATTTCTTGTTGAAAAGGATTTGTAGATATGTCGATCAAGCGAATTAGCAATGTAATTATGGTACTCATGCTCGCTGCTTTCCTGCTTCCTTCTTGCAGCAATTCCGAAGCTGAAGAGACTAAGTCGGAACCGAAGATTCTTGTCAAGCAGGTGGTTGTCGAAAAGCCTCAGCAAAAACTTTTAGGTTTGACGATAAACGAAGGTGTTACCTTGGCTCCTGAAGAACGAGGGATTATCACCTCACAGGTTACAGCCAAACTGACCAAGTGGCATGTTCAGGAAAACCAGTATGTCAAGGCCGGAAGCCCTATAGCCAGTCTTGACCCGACCGATTATCAAATAAGTCTTGAGCAGGCTCGGTTGAGCCATGCCGCCATTCAGGCCCAATTTTCCAGTGTTGAAAAGGACTTTGTCCGAATTGAAGCACTTTTGGAAAAAGGCGGTGTGGCTCAATCGAAATTTGATGGCATCAAGGGGCAGCGCGATGCCCTGCAGGCACAGATCAAGGCGGCTGCCGAGAACGTCACCCTGCTGCAACGTAAGGTCCGTCAAGCCACGCCCCGCGCTCCCTTCGATGGTGTTATTACCGGCAAGATAGTTCCCTTGGGAAAATATGTCATGGCGACCATGCCGGGTGGCGGCGATATCGCCACTATCGAAAAGATAGACAGGCTCAAGGTTTCATTTTCCGTTTCAGAAATGTATTTCTCCGAGGTCAACGAGAAGGACGAAATAAACCTCTTTGTTCCTACTCTCAATAAGAAAATATCGGTTCCCATAGACTCCAAAGGCAAGAGCATCAGCGGGCTCAAGACCTTCAGCATTATTTCTTACATAGAAAATAAAGACCTTGAACTTCCAGCCGGTGTATTTGCCGTGGCAACCATCAAGACCGTTCCGAAAAAACGCACGATTATCTCGCCCACAGCGGTCAAGATTACAGGCAACAGAATAGGCGAGGTTTACACGGTCGAGGCCGGGAAGGTAAAAGCCGTTTCGGTAATTATCGGATTCTCTTTCGAAGAAGGAACGGAAATTTTGGGAGATATCCCCGAGCGGATCATCAAGGATGTTTCCAACATCAACGTAGGTGAAACCGTAACTCCTATAGAAGCTTAAGCATCGTATACAAACAGGTACGCTCCAGATTTATTTGTTAGCAGGAGAATTGCATGTTTTTGACAAAATTGTCGCTTAAAAACCCGGTCTTGATAACGATGCTGGCTATAGCCACGGTTATCTTCGGATTTATATCTGTAAAGACTCTCGGTGTTGAATTGATACCGCAGACCGATTTCCCATACGTAACCGTGACTGCGATCTATGCAGGCGCGGATGCATCTACCATCGAAGAAGATGTTGTCAAGAAGCTCGAAGATTCCATAGGTACCTTGAACGATATCAAGAAGATGACAAGTACCTGCGTCGATAACGTCGGCTTCCTGGTAATTCAATTCGAGGATCATGTGGAAGGGCCGGTGGCGACTCAGAATGTTCGCGATAAGGTTGCTCTTGTCAAAAATGATCTTCCTGACGATGCGGAAGATCCAAAAATTGAACAGTTCGATATCAATGCCCAGGCAGTGATGACACTGGTGTTGAACGCTCCTTCGGGAACCAGGTTGAGTGAGGCTACACAGGTAGCGGAAGATCAGGTAAAAGAACGCCTGCAAACCATTTCCGGTGTCGGTAGCGTCGATATCTACGGTGGGCGCGAAAGTGAAATTCGTCTGCTGCTGGACCCGCTCAAGATGAACCAGCTAGGTGTTTCACCCATTGATATCATCAACATTATGAAAAGCACCTCGATAGAGATTCCTGCCGGTTCCATCAAGATGATGGGCGACACTGAAGAAGTGTCTGTGCGAAGCTTTGGTGAGGTTCAAAACATAGGTGAATTAAAAGAGCTTCCAATCTTCAGTTCCGGGGGGTCCAAGGTCAGGGTCAAAGACCTTGCTCGTATAGAAGATGGTTTGGAAGAAGAAGAGAGTGCTTCTTTCCTCAATCTTACACCTGCGATTGCCTTGAAAGTCAAAAAGCAGGGTTCAGTGAATCTTGTTGCCATGGCTGAGCAAATTCATGCCGAGCTTGATAAAATCAGGAAGACTCTGCCTGAAGGTTACGGTATAGAAGTGGTTGGAGACCAGGCTCCCTTTACCAAGGCGGCAGTGGCAGGCTCCATCAGCGATATTTTCCTTGGTGCTTTTATGGCCATGCTGATTATCTATCTCTTCCTGATGAACAGCAGGTCGGCGATTATCGTAGCCGTTTCCCTGCCGACTTCGATTATCGGTACCTTCGCATTCGTCAAATTGGCAGGGATGAACCTGAATATTATGAGTACGCTGGCTTTGAGCTTATCTGTCGGAATTCTGACAGACGATGCCATCGTTATCATTGAGGCCATGACGCGCCATCTGCGTATGGGCAAAAGCAGACTGCGCTCCGCCATCGACGCTGCCAACGAAGTCGGTCTGGCGGTCATCAGTTCAGAATTGGCTTTGATATGCGTCTTTGGGCCGACCTTGTTCCTTTCCGGCGTTGTCGGCACGCTGTTCAGAGATTTCGGTCTGACGATCGTCGCGGCCATTTTGATTTCTATGACGGTCAGTTTCACCGTAGCGCCGCTTTTGGGTTCCAAGATTCTTAAGGATGATAAAAAAGATTTGCCCCACTACAGGCTGATGAACTCCTTGCTGATGTCACTTGAGAGAAATTATGTTTCTGCCGTGCGCTGGGTGCTTCATCACCGCTTGATGACCATAGTTGTCGCCATCGGTTTGTTCATCGGAGGAATTGCTCTTCTGGGGCAAGTGCCGGGTGCGTTCATGCCGAATGTCGATAGAGGCATGTTCGATATATACGCAGAATTGAGCAATGAAAGCTCGATTGATGCAAGCAAGATACTAAACCGTGAATTGGCAGAGGAAATGGCCAAGTTTGAATGGAATAACTTTTCTTACACGACAATAGGCGGTGGCACAACAAAAGAGAAAAACAAAGTTGTTATGCGTATCATGATGAAACCTAAAGATCAGCGCAAAACAGGGCAGTTTGATGCCATGCAGCAGGTCCGTGAGAGTCTCAAAGATGTTGCTGCAAAATACAATGCGAAAATCTCGGTAAACATAGTTCAAACTGAAGGAATGGAAAGCACGCCTATCTGGGTCAATGTTGTCGGAACAAATTTCAAAGATATTGAGTCTTCTGCCATCCAACTTGTGCAGTTCATGCAACAGCAGGAAGCTTTCATCGACGTAAAAAGCTCTTACAAGGGCTACAAAAAAGAACTGGTCATCAATTTCAATCACGACAAAATGTCGGATCTGGGATTGAATGCAGCACAGGTCGGTATGGCTATCCGTTACATGATTGAAGGCGAAAAAATCAGTGGCATTACCGATGAGTCGGGCGAGGAAATTGAAATCAAAGTCTATGTCGATGACGCCTACCAGAAACTCGATTATCTGCGCACCTTGTCTTTTACAACTCCCAATCGGCAAGTTGTCAAACTGTCGGACTTCGCCAATATCTCTTATGGCAACAAACTGGTACAAATTAACCGTGTAGACAGAGCCAGAGCGATAGAGGTGCGTTCCAACCTCAAGCCGGGCTTTGCTGTCGGTCCTGTAACCGACATACTTACCAAGTTTACCGACGATCATTTCCCGACGGGAACGACTCTAAAGCTCTCCGGTGATTCGGAGCAGATGCAGGAGTCCTTTGCCAGTCTGGGTGCTGCATTGTTGGCTGCTATCTTCCTGATCTATATCGTTCTGGCGTCACAATTCAACTCCTTCATTCATCCCGTAACTATTATGACGGCCTTGCCCTTTGCGCTCACGGGCGCGGCGGCCTCGCTTTATATTTTCGATCAGACCCTGTCCATCATGGCCTTCATCGGAATCATCATGCTGATGGGTATCGTCACCAAAAACGCCATTTTGCTGGTCGATTACACCCTACAGCGTGTCAGGGCTGGGGATGCCGTCCACGATGCTCTGATAGAATCAAGTAGAACGCGACTGAGACCTATTTTAATGACCGCCGGTGGTACCATTATCGGTATGTTGCCGGTCGTCTTATCCACTGCCGATGCAGCTGAGATCAAGCATTCTATGGGTTTTGCCGTTATAGGAGGACTGCTCTTTTCTACCTGCGTAACACTGTTTGTCGTTCCCGTCTTTTTCTCTCTAGTCGACAGGTTTCGTAGTAAACCTGACCCCGAAACGATTGCCGAGTTGGAAAATCTCTAACCCGGCCCTACCTATGTCGTACCTTTTTTCTCCGACTTCTCTCTTATTCGCAGTTCTCCTGACCTGGGTGGGGATAATGATCCCCACCCAGATCTATGCAGACGAGAAGTCACAAGCGATTGAAGGCACTCAGACCTCTGATTCCTCAAGCGGAGAAGTTAAAGGTTCTGTAAAAAAAGATGCCGGGAATTGGAGCGTTCCCTTCAGGGAGTTGGGGCGCTTCAGAACTATGCTGATCGGGCCGGGAGAGTTAGGCGGTGAAGGAAGGGCGGATGCGCCTCTGGTAGACTATACGCAGCTTAGAGCGCTAGTGCCTGTTCCCTTGCTCAAAGACAAAGTCTTTCTTGTGAACATTTTGGAATACGACAGCACGCACTTTATCTTCTCCGAAAAGTTTAGAATAAAAGACGGCAATCCGCCGGTGAGTTTGTTCGCTCCCTCCTGGGACATAGGCGTCGTCTCTATATACAATTCCAATTGGAAATTCACCATCATGGCCGGTGTCGGCTATTTCAGTGATTTTAAGGAATTCTCAGGCAGCGCTTTCAGGGGCAGGGGCGGGCTCACAGCCAGTTACGACAACCACGATAATCTGAAGGTGAATTTCGGTTTGATGCTGGTCAAGCCGGGCAGCAAGACATTCCCGATCCCCTTTGCCATAGTGAACTGGGCGATTACTAAGCAGCTTGCCTTGAAGGTGATAATGCCGGGAGAGTTGAATTTACGCTACGCGCCGGACAAGACGGCCATTCTCGGTTTCAAGATCAAATACCACTCGAAGAAATACAGGATAAGCGCCAGCGAAGGAAAGCAGCCGTCTTTTGAAGGCGGTGTATATCGTGGCAAGCTCGATGCCTACAACTTGACCTTCGCCTATGCGCAGGCCGGACCGGAGTTTTTCTTCAGAATCTGGAAGCCGCTGTTTCTGAAGCTCGGCAGCGGTATTTCATACATGATGCCGTGCGAGATTCCGCAATCAGAAGATGAGTTGCCCAAACAGCAAAGCGCCCGGCTGACCTACACCCCCGATAAAATCGACATAGGCAGCCGCTTGAGCTGGTACTTTGAGACGGGCTTGTATTTTATGTATTGATGGGGCGGAGTGGGGACTTGCTACTTTTCGCTTTCCTCCAGATACTCCCGGTAAATCTTCTCTACCTTCTCCGCATAAGCGTCGGCGTTGAACTTGCGTCTTAGGCCTTTGTCGTTCATGTACCTGATCTTGCCGAAGACGGTGCGTTCTTTCCAGGGGCGGTCGTGTTTGCCGAAGCACCAGGCTATGCCTGTAAAGCCGTTGGGGTCACGGCCATCGAGTTCATATTTGTCGTTCAAATAAAGTGCCATCTTAAATGCCTGTTCGGGTGTTTCGCTCCATTCGAGAATCTTTTTGCTCCAGTACATGCGCATGTAGCCGTGCATACTGCCAGTGGCCAGCATTTCTTTTTGGGCTGCGTTCCAGTACGGGTCATGGGTCTGTGCGTTTTCAAATTCCTCGCGGCTGTATATATAGTCGCGTTTGTCGTACTGGTGTTCCTGTAATGTGTTCAAGGCCCATTGCGGTAGCCCTTTGTATTTGTCGTAGTTTGCATTGTAATAAACGAAATTGGCGGCCAGCTCGCGCCGGACGATGAGTTGCTCTAAAAACTCTTCCGAGCCCGGCCCGCCCGCCTCAGTGACTTTAAGCGCTACTGTTACTGGCGATATTTGTCCGAAGTGTAGGTAGGGGCTGAGTGTCGAGACAGCGCCGCTGTTGGGGTCGTTGCTTTTCTCGTTGTATATGTGCAGGCCGGTTTTCAAAAATCCGTCCAGCCTTGCAAGTGCTTTCGAGGTTCCACCCCGGAAAGCCTTTGCCGCCGGTACGTTGCGATTGATTCTCAGAGATTTCAATATGTCGTCGGTCGAGCCTTCAAGCGTTTCGATATTTAGCTTGAGCGCCTCGCCCGTTTTGTTTGCCAGTGGCATCGAAACAACATCCAGAAAGTCTGGAATCCTCTGCTGTATCTTACGCCTTATCGTATAGGCTCCATACTCTTCTTTATCGCTGGCAACGTCGATGGGCACTACATGGTTTGTGTCCACTTCAAGCACAGGGCAGGGAGCTTTTTGCGCAAGTTCTCTACGCCATTTTCTCTGCACTCTTGTGTGTCCGGCATCTACAATCGTTAAGGCCGCGTTTTTTGAAAGCTCTATTGCTCCGGACTGCGGAGGCATCTTGGCAAGTACAAAACGCACGCCCATCTTGGCAAAACTGCGCTTAAGCTCTTCTATTCCCTGCAGCATAAATGTGTAATGGCGCAAGTTGGCCGAAGGGTAATCGCTTGTCAGTCCAAAGAATACAAGGGGCGGCAAGTCGAGTTCGTTGGCTTTTAAAATACTGAAGGCCAGGGCGTGGTTGTCGAGTGTTCTTTGTGATTGCTGCATCCAGTACAGGACATATGAGCCGTTCTGGATTTTTTGTCTGTTAAGCGCCCTTATGCGTTTCGGATGAATGCCGAAATTTTTGAGATTTTCCACCATTACGCAGTTCCCCCTGTTTTGTACATTGCTTGCGACTGTAATGTGGTAAGTGAATTTACGTTATCAAACTTCGCTTGATTTTGTAAGTATTTGCAGTGAATGTCGAAGAAAATCGAAAAACTGCTTCGCAGGCAAAGTGGACAATTTCCTTTCCATTGTGTATAATCTCCCTTCTCAATTCGGGG
>CAYTHG010000095.1:0-12033 GCA_964437525.1 uncultured Myxococcales bacterium
TTTTGTATGTATTCGAGATGTACAAAGTGGAACTGAACCTCAACCGGCTTAAACAAACGCTGAGACTTCTGTTTGTCCTGAGCACATCGCTTATCCTGGTTTCATTCATATCTTACTGGATACCCCACTACAGGATCTTCCGGCTGGGTGCCATTTACCATTTCGTGATTATGACCCCATTGATGATTATCTGGCGTTACGCTTTTTTTACCTGGCTTTTCCCACGCTTGCCGAGAAAGCGAGTCCTGATAATCGGTGCCGGTCAAAGTGGCACCATGCTCTGCAAAGCATTCAATAAGCACCAGGATTCGCTGTACAAGCCCATAGGTTTTATAGACGACAATACTGCATTACATGGACAAAAAGTCTGTGGTCTCGACATCCTCGGCGATTCCGACCGTCTGCTGGAAATCTTCGCAGAAAAGGAAATCAGCACCTGCGTAGTTGCCGTAAAAGAAAAAATCGAAGACAAGCTGATGCGCAACCTTATGCACTGCAAAGTGTTAGGCAAGAACATAGTGGACGCGCCTTCCATATATAAGGAGATTTCCGGCAAGGTACCCATCATGCATGTGGGAGATAGCTGGTTCATATTCGGACCCAGTTTCCAACTGGTAGCCAACATCTGGACCAAGCGTTTCCAGCGTATTTTCGATCTGTCAGTATCCCTGACCGGCCTTCTGCTGGCATCCCCGGCCATGCTGCTAGTCGCCATGTTGATCAGACTGACATCGCGCGGACCGGTAATTTTCCGGCAGATCAGAGTCGGTCTGCACGAAAAGCCCTACATGCTTTATAAATTCAGAAGCATGGTAACGGATGCAGAAAAAAACACCGGAGCAGTCTGGGCGCAGGAAAACGATCCTCGCGTGACAGGCTTCGGGCGCTTTTTACGCAGATCGCGCCTGGATGAATTGCCGCAGTTGTGGAATATCGTCAAAGGCGACATGAGCTTTATCGGCCCCAGACCCGAGCGCCCGGAGTTTGTATCGGACTTGAAGCAGAAAATACCCCATTATTCACTGCGTTTTCTTATCAAACCGGGCTTGACCGGCTGGGCACAGGTGAATTACCGTTACGGCGCAAGCGATGAAGATGCGCTTGAGAAGCTGCGCTACGAACTTTACTACCTGCAGGAAATGTCTATCCTGATGAATCTCCTGATCCTCTTGAGAACAGCCCAGACAGTGCTTTTCCACAGAGGATCGTAGACATGCGGGATTTGACAGTCTTTTTAAGCTGTGTTATTCCCCGAAAGAGCATAACGAACCGCATCGCAAACGAAAGACGATGGATGTAAGATGGAAACTCTCAACCAGGTCATCATCAAAAGATACGCAAATCGCAAACTTTACGACACCAGCAAGAGCAGCTATGTCACTCTGGAAGAGATATCCAGAATGGTCCGCGAAGGCCAGGACGTTAAGATCATCGACCACAAGAGCAAAAAAGACATCACTTCCGTCACGCTGGCGCAGATAATCTTCGAGAAAGAAAAACAACAGCGGGTGATTCCGTCATCGACCCTGCGCGACACAATCCGCTCCGGCGGCGAGGCCATCACCGGATTCCTGCAAAAAAGAGTAAAGATCGGCAGAATGAAAGAGGAAGTCGAGAAAACCTCGGAAGCATTCGAGCGCCTCTTGACCAGCAAAGTCATTTCCCGCGACGAGTGGGTAAAAAATCTGAATGAGTTGTACGAGGCGTCTTTCCACAACTTAGAAGCGATACAAAAAGGCGTGGACGACAAGATCAAACAGGCTTCCAGCCAGATATTCAATTTCAACTTGATGGGTAAAGAAGTCGAGGCGCTAAAGGCTCAGGTCGCCTTGCTCGAAGAAAAAATCAAGGTCATGGAAAAAGCTCTGGAAGACGAAACCGAAGACAAAGGCTGAACCTCTATTCTTTCAACTCGCTTCTAAGTCTCCCGGCAAGCAATACAAAACGCTTCAAATCCTGATCCGTGGCGGATTGTTCCCCGAAACGCAATCGCTCATAGGCTAAATTGAAATCGTCGAAAATTTCTGCCAGTTCAGGCTTTTCAGCAAGCACTTCCCTTGCCAATTCCGATGCCGTCTGTCCCGGGCGTTTTTCAATCGAAAGCTTTTTAGCAAGAAATGCAAGCAGACTTTTGTATTCGGCGATAGCCTGCAACTGCTGGGGCGTGTAGGATTTTTTATCTTTTTCGGCAAAGAGCCCGAATCCTGAAAAACGCCTGATTAAAAGCGCAAAAATTATCAGAACGAAAACCGTCGAGGCGATTTGCCTGGAGTTGTCGCGCAAGAAGCGTGTCATATTGGAAGCGGAGAACCCACGCGCACTATTGCCGGCCTGCTTCAAAAACTCGAACTGGTCGCGCAGAGAATAAGAAATAACGTAGCGCTGCCAACGAAAGCGCAGCATGGCGATATATCGCCTGAATTCGTCAGTGACATCGGAGAGCATCGAAGATTGCAGATCGCCACCGGGCGTGGCATCCAGCGTAAGCCAAACATCGTCTATATAAGCCTCGACCCAAGCGTGTGCATCGGACTGGCGCACAAGATATACGCCTTCTTCACTGTCATACTCACCCTGTTTGTATCCGGCAATAAGCTTGCTGTGAATCCCCAGCGTCCTGAGCATGATAGCCAGCGAGCTTGCGTAATATTCGCAATGGCCTTTTTTCGTCTCGAACAAAAAGCGCGCCAGCGGATCGCCTGATGGAACGATCTCGCCTTCCAAGCTGTAGCCGTAATTTGTATTCAGATATTGAGTGAGCTTCAAAGCCTTCTGATAATCGCCTTCGATCCCTTGTGTCACCTGACGCGCAAGCTCACCGATACGCGGATCGAGATTGTGCGGCAGTTGCAGATAACTCTTCAGGACGGAGTCGTTCAAGTCATAAGGCTGATATTGAACGGCAAATGAGGTATAGCGCTGGACGAAACGATCCGATGACGGGATGTAGGTGCTGCCGTTGTGGGTCTGATTCAGGTGGCGGAAGTTCCCCATAACCGCCGCCAGATAACCGTGGTGAAAGATATTTGTGTTCTCATATGAATCCAGAAAGAACTCAAGCTCCAGGTAGTGCTTGGGTATGTTCTTTACCAAGCGGAAGAAATTTTTGTAAGTGCTGTCAATGCGACGGCGCTTGAAACTTGATTCCGACCAGACAATGCCATCAAACCTGTCGTAAGCGGCACCTTTCCAGTAATAAGGCCCGTCGGGAGGCTGCCCCTTGACCTTGACAGAAACCCACATGGCGACAGACTTGTCCTGCAATATCTTACCCACATCGCCGATGGAAACTTCCTGCCCGAAGCCGGTTGTGTGTTTTTTTATTCCGAAACTAAAAGAAGCCAGCGCAGAACCGGGACGCGGAACAACGAAGAAGATGACAAAGGTCGTCACAACCACCAGAACCGCCATGCCTACTACACCCCAGGCATAACGCGGCTTCAAGACATCTCGCTCGACTTCGCGTTTTTTATCCATGGGATTCGGAGCGCGTTCGCAGGTGACCTTGAACGACAGCAGGATCAAGCCCCACATAGCTACAAAGATATAAGCAGCCAGAACAATACCGAACCACAGGGTCGAGTTGAGTATGGTGCCGAAAACTATCTGCGAAAAAGCCAGGGCGAATATCTGCAAATGGTCGCGCGGACGCATGACGTTCATCAAGCGCACTATGGGCAGGACCAGCAATACCAGCGATAGCCCGTCCACAACCATCATCTGGCCCATCAAGCCCAAGGCCCCCAAACCAAGCATCAAACCTACCGTAAACACGGTCCAGCCGAATTGCGAAAGGATGAAAGATTCTTCGGAATAAAAACGCCTGTAGCCTATGACCATGGCCGCCAGGACGGGCAGTGCGTACCAGACGGAATATATGCCGGAGGTAAACAGCACGGCGTATCCCATCATCAGGGACAACAGCAGCGCCAGCCGGAAGTGGCGTTCCACTCCGCTTATATTGCGCTCAGCCGATTGTGTATTTGCCATCGCCATAAACTCTGATTCTCCATCCAAGATCCGCCGCCGGTACGCTTGGCGAACCTTTTTCAAATAATGCCAACTCTTTCAAAATTTTTCGCAGATGAGCACCGCCGTGGTTGTGAGCAATAAAGCCGGAACCGGCAACAAGCGCAAAAGGTAAACCTTGACGATTGAGAACTGCAGCCAATGAGGCACAGATCTCTATACCTTCTTCGATATCGCTTGTGTTTCCCGGATCGAAGATCAAGGTAGCCTTACGCATGGGCTGGCGTTCGAACTCTTTTATAAACAACTTTTCGTAACGGGCGCTCTTTCTCCAATCTACGCGCCGCATGGCTTCGCCTTCGCGCTTCTCGCGCACGAAAGAAACCGAGTCGCCCTCACCCTGTCCGCCTGAGGAGGCCCGCTCGCTGCCTTCCTGCCTGCTGTAACCCGAAAGCCACGGCAACTTGACCGCACGGTCCGAGCGCGGCAGGACAAGCACTTTTTCTCCACCAGCTAAAACACGCGATTTAGTGAACAGTAAAAAAGGATAGCGGGTAAAAAGTCTGTAATCGGGAATGCTGCGATAACCGCGACCAAAAAGCACAGCTTGCCCACTGCCGTCCTTGTTTTGACCGGACTTGAGGCTGATTACCATCGGCCCCAGACTGTTTTTATACAGATATACATCTTCGACTTGAAAAGCATAAGCCGACCAGCGCTTGCTGTTATTGGTGAAATAATAGTGAACGGGAAAATGAACGCCTGCGGAGATTTCCGGGGGCAGACGGCGCTTGACGCTGATGGGTCCGAGGCTGGCTTCCGACATGAAACCGGACGCCACCATCGAAGCCAGAAGCGCGGAGAACAAAAGGAACAGCAGGTTATTGTCGGTGCTGTACGCGAAAACAACCGTTAAGAACAGAAAGCCGAAAAATATCCACCCCGCCTTTGTCAGCCTCAATCTGCGCGGAGGAGTGAACATGCGCCTCATTACCCCACGCAGTCCCAAGTCCCGGTATATGCGCAGGTAGTGCGCCCGTTTGCTCTCCCCTTCCCTTCTGGCGGGGACAGGCTTCACAATGGCACCTCTATGGATTCGACTATCGTATTAATCAGCGACTCGGCTTGTGTGCGATCGGCGAAGACTCCACCGGCGTTGCCGCGCGGCACTATGCGATGCGACAAGACCGGAACCGCCAATCTCTTGATGTCATCCGGGGTAACGTAATCTCTACCACGCACCAATGCCAAGGCCTTGGCCGCTTTTTTAAGCATCAAGGCTCCACGGGGCGAGACCGGCAATTCAATACGCTCGTCGCGGCGCGTGGCCTCTACGATATCCAGCAGGTAATTCAAAAGGCTTTTGTCCATCTTGACCTTATTTGCAGCCACACGCAGACTGGACACATCGTCCATACTTAGAACGCTGCCTATGTCATCGACGGTTTTCATATCAATTTCGCGCTCCAAAATCTCCATCTCGGCCTCGCGGGACGGATAACCGATGCTTGCACGTATCAAAAACCTGTCGAGCTGGTTTTCTGGCAGCGGGAAAGTCCCCTGCTGCTCCAGAGGGTTTTGCGTGGCGACAACCATAAAAGGCTGCGGCAACTCAAAAACTTCGTTCTCGACCGAGATGCGTCCTTCGGCCATGGCCTCTAAAAGCGCCGACTGCGTTTTGGGCGAGGTGCGGTTGATTTCGTCGGCCAGAACGATATTGGCGAAGATCGGACCGGGAATGAATTCCATTTTCTCGCTGGTACGTGAAAATATCTGCGAGCCGATGATATCGGACGGAATGGTGTCGTTGGTGAACTGCACCCTGCGGAAAAGCGCATCGACGCTTTTAGCCAGCGACAATGCCAGAAGGGTCTTGCCGACGCCGGGCGAATCTTCCAGAAGCAGATGCCCACCTGCCAGAAGTGCAACAAGCGACAACTCGACCACTCCGGATTTTCCGCGCACGACAGATTCTATGTTGCTGCGGATTGCCTCAAGCTTTTCCTGTGTATTTTTCACGGTTTTTTCCAATTCAAGATTCTCCATGACCATAATACCTCCGACGGGTACAAATTCACTTATGTATCAATGTAAGGCCGGATTAATATTTGACAAGTGCAAGAGAATACAAGCGCAAAAGCGATCATGCCAGCGAACGCAAAAAGCGCAATGCGTAGGCGGGCCGCATGAAATAGCTGTTGTAAGCCCAGTCCAGCAACTTCTGCATCTCTTTTGAATCTATACTTGAAGGGTTGTAGGTAATCTTCCAGCCTGAGAGATCCTGCCAGTCGTCTATATACATGTTATCGACAAGCTTGTGCCAGGCCGGAGTCCCCGGACAAGGCGTGATAGGCGAAAACTGCACAGCGAAAGTATTCAGGAGTTTTGCGTATTCTATGGTTTCCCGCGCCATCTCGGGAGTTTCGCCTTCGTAACCGATAATGTAATTGGCCACCACGCGCACCCGGTGCTTGTGCAGGGAGTCTATGACTTCTTCCTGAAGCTCCCGTTCCGGCGGTATACGACCGTTTTTGCGCATCAAGTCCGGGTTGACGGATTCGACGCCGACTTCTATGCCCTTCAAGCCTGCCTTTGCCAAAAGCTTTACAAAAGGCGGGTCGAGCGCATCGGTGCGAGTCTCGATGTAGAAGGGAATTTGCAGTCCGCGCTTAATCATCTCGCGGGCTATCTCCTCACCCTGCTCGCGTTCACCGGCAAACAGCGCATCGCGGAAAACGATGCCCTTTGCATGATAGCGATATTTCAAAAGCGTTATCTCGTCGATAACGGATGAGACCGAGCGGTAATTGTAGCCGGGGTAGACCTTGGCCGGGCAATATGGACAGCCGAATTTGCAACCGCGACTGGCAAGCATGGGCAATACCAAGCCCTGCGCTATCGCTCTGTAGCGGTACTTATTCAAGGGCAGTCCGTCCCAGACAGGATAAGGGAAGGAATCCAAATCCGAATCGTAGCCCACGTCCCAGTATCCTGCAGGCCGCTCTCCAGCCAGTAAACGCGGCATGGCCGCTTCGATATCGCCGCCTATCACAAAATCGCAGATGTCCTGATACGCTTCCGGGCGAGTGGTCGGCAGCACGCCAAAGACTCCCACGGGCCCGCGCCCCTGTGCCTTCAACAATTCAAGCAGCTTGCACTCGGCGCGCCAGTCGGCAATGGTTCCCGACAGCAGGTATAAATCCGCCTGCGGCACCTCGTTATGGGCGTAAACCACGTCCCAACCGGCTTTTCTGGCATAAGCGATAACGTAGGCCAAACGGACGTTGGGCAGGTATAAAAGGAAATCCTTGAACCACTCCAGGAGGCCCATCAGACCGCCGTTGTTCTCAAACTCAAACGCGGTTCCAAAACCGGCGGCCATATCGGGCATGGTCGGCCTGCCGGGAGTCGAAGCTGTCATCAAAGCCAGTCGCGGCATAATCTTGTT
This sequence comes from uncultured Myxococcales bacterium, assembly GCA_964437525.1. Taxonomy (GTDB): domain Bacteria; phylum Myxococcota_A; class SURF-8; order SURF-8; family SURF-8; genus JAKQSH01. The sequence continues at coordinate 7,418 of CAYTHG010000095.1, forward strand.
CCTTTTCACTTACGTAAACACGGCAACAACTATAGCTTCCACAGCCGATATTGGCAAGACTGGCCAAGCCCTTAGGCTCTAAGATTGAGGTTCGACAACTTGCACTGTATTGGAGCAGGCTGGGAAGCGCTGCTCCAACCTCAACAAAAGACAACTTTTGATTGCCGGCTACTAACTTAGAACCCCCGAATCCTGCAACCATTTCACGAGATCGCTTCTTATGGCAAAGTAGGTGCGGCCTTCACGGTGTAAAATATTTCGGAAACCTCTATGGTTACTTTTGCGCCAGGACTGTATAGTCCGCTCCGAAAAGCCAAGTTCATCAGCGATACTGTTGAGTTTGTATATCCTCTCATCACCCTTGAGTACATAATCCATAAGCTCGTCGTAAATAATCTCCGCCGGGCAATCCAAAAGCTCCCTGCCCTTATGAAACACAAGCTGCAGATGTTTTGGCAGACGTTCGAATTCAGGTCTGCAAAGCATAACCACTCCTCCTTAAATCTCTTCATCTCCGAAATGCAATCCAAGCGCCTGAAATTCCGGTTCCAGACGCTTTATAAGCTTCCAGATGGCCATTTCCCGTTCGCCAGGCGACCTGTAACCGAGTTTGCGCCAGCGCCTGTAAGGAGCAAATACCAACTCTATTTCCTCATCAGTGCAAAAGCGCTCAAGAGCCTTCATCAGCGCCAGAACCAGCGCGGCTTCACTCCCCGCACGCTCCTCTTCTATACCGATGCATCTGGACTTATCAACCCGGGGCGAAAGCATGAAAGATTCCGCTGCACCGTCACCACCAGAATTTGTAGCCCCGACACGCACCCACAAAGAACCTCCATAGCTTATGTCCACGCCACCCTTGACAATATGGCGACGCACCAATTTTACGGTTCGATACAGATCGTCAAGCATCGACATCGTCATCTCCGTAAGCTGCAAAAGAAACGCATTCAAGTTCACCTTCGACGCCATGAGATGAAGCTTGCTTCAACATTTCCGAGAACAAGCGGCGTGCGTAGTCCTCAGCGTCTTCTTCACTCGATGCCGAAATGAAAAACTTCAATTCCGCCCGATACTCATAAATACCGCTTTCATCGCCCTTGGCGCATTCGATGTAAGTACCATCAAAAATATCTTCGTTCATCTCATTCCAGTCCATACTCTTATCCTTCTTCCTGGCTAGCTTATTTTTTTTGTAATTTTTACCTCTTGATATATTTCTATAACGAATCGCGCACCCAGGTGTCAACCTAAATTACGGAAGTGCCGACAATTGCCGTTTACCTTGTTATTATTAAGCTTTTTACGATCCATACGATTAATCGGGGTAATTTCTGATTTCGATTAATTTATTAATATTATTTCTAATTAGAATTAATTATTGAATTTTGTTAGCATGAATGAATCTGTTTGAGAAAAGTTTCTTTTGCTGTTGAAACACTCAAGGAGTGCTTGCAATGAGACAAGCGATTCGTGACAGACTGATAAGCGGCAAAGAACTGAGACAGGGAAGGCTGGAGGCGCAACTGTCTTTGGTAGAAACAGAAAAGCTCTCCGGTATCAGTAAAGGCCGTATTCAACGCATAGAAACCGGGGCCGCTCAAAGGCTGGCCATTGCCTGCGCCGGAGATACCGATTTCAAGCGTCGCCTGGGCGAAATCGTCTGGTGGCAGAACGCTGTCGTTTTAGGAAAAGAATTCGCAAGCAGAAAAGAAACTCCCGAATTCGATTTGTCAAAAACCGTAGAGCTTGCGATACTGGCCCGCAGACACGACGCGACCTGCGCCGTGAAGATAGACGAACTGCTGGAGACAACGACAATCCCGGATGCGGTTGCACATACAAGCCTTGCCGGTGCATTGAAATCAGATAGGGAGTAGACAATGGATGAGAGACATATAAGTTTTCAAAACAGCAGAGAGCTGCTGCTTTCAGGCATACTCAACCCCGGCGCAACAGTGGTGGATTCCCGTCCCTGGGTAATACTGAGCCACGGAATGCTTTCGAGCAAAGACAGTCAGAAACACGGAGAGTTGGCCAAGGCTTTAGAACGCAAAGGCTACAACATTTTCCGCTTCGATTTTTCGGGACAGGGTGAATCGCAGGGACGCCCGGAGCTGATAACCTTTTCGGATCAGATAGATGACCTCAACTCCGCCATTGACACCTGCATCAGAATAGGAGCACGAAGCTTCATCTTGTGCGGATCGAGCATGGGCTCGGCAGTCAGCGCCCTTGTTGGTGAGCAACGCAGCGATGTTGCAGCCCTTGCATTGATGGCGACCTTGCCCACAACGACCTTGATATGGGACGCCATGAGCGAAGAAGAAAAGCGACTCTGGCACATCAGCGGCTTCATGAAACACGGCGACAGACAGATAAGCTATGCCATAGCCGAGGACGCGCATAAGCACGACGTGGGCAAAGCTCTTGCAAATTTCGCCGGACCGCTATTGGCCGTACACGGCGCGAAAGACGAAATCATACCTCCTGCAATGGCGGAGAAAGCTCTCAAAGAGCGCAAGGCGGCAACTCGCTTCGAGATCATTCCCGGTGCGGACCACCGCTTTTCGCGTGATGAAGATCGTAAAAAGCTCATAGATATGATGAGCGAATGGATAAATGAAACCGCCCGGGGTTTATAAACAAACCCCGGACCTGTTTGGAAATAATTTATAAAGAAGCGTCCACAAACTCGCTGATGTGCCTGTGGATTTCATCGGCGTCGTGCTTATAACGCTGAACCTTATCCTTTGCATCAGCAACAAAAGCTTCATCTTTTATGGACGGCAGGTTTATCAGCACGTTATAGCGGGCGCTTTCGATGGCGGCGCAGCACATCAAAGCGGCGACACCTGCGTCTGTCAGGGTGTTCTTGTTGCCTTTATGAGCGGCCATTGCGGCCAGGCGCAGCGCCTCAAGCCCGGTTCTCATGGTAGTCAGCGGAACTTCGGCGGCGTGACGAAAAGCGGCTTGAATCGCGTCCAGTCTAACTACCCTGTCTACTTCATCTTCTTTGGGCATACGGAAAGCTTTGACCACAGCCTGATAAGCCTGAGCATCTTCGTCCACAAGTTCAAGCATACGGCTAGCAGTGTTATCGGCCTGCTCCATCAGCTTTTCCATGTCTTCCCAGGCATCTTCATAACCGCTCTTGCCTATGGTCGTTTTGGCTACCATTGAGACCAAAGAAGCAGCCAGCGCACCGGCATCGGCAGCAACCGAACCGCCGCCAGGAACCGGGTCAACACTTGCCAGACTCTCGCAAAATTCTTTCAGGTTCTGTTCCCGCAACATCGCTTCCTCCACAAATACATATAAAACTAAATCAAATACTCGATCACTTTTTCTTCGGCTTTGAATTCATACAGATCCGACAAGCCCAGCCCCTCGATACCGGCTTTGACCAGCTCTTCATCGGAAGCCGCATCGTTCTTGTAATATTTACCGGCCATAATCAGGGCTTCTTTAGGAATCAGGCCGACCACTTCTGAGCCTGAGACTTCGACACCGTATTTGGCGGCTTCTTTTTTTACTTCTTGGAAAGCCACATGCGGCGCGGTGAGGTGAAAATCGGTCAGGTTCATGGAAACCTGTGTGATTTTATATTTCGGCATTTCCACGCCCATGCCCTTTAAAGCCTTGAGGCGTCCGGGGATGCGCTTGGCCTTGCCGTTTTCTCCCATAATCTTGTTGCCGTCCTCATCCTTGGCGATGACGCCAGACTCACGCAGAGCGCCTGCTATCTTGTTGGCGATTTTCACGTCTTCGGATTTCAGACTGACGTTGTATGCGATCAGGAAAGGACGCGCGCCCGTCGCGGTGGCACCGGATTTGGCGTTGAACTCGGTTTTGCCGAAATCGGGAGCGAATTCAGGGTCCTGCATTTTTTCGGGCAGGGCTTCGTATTCGCCGCGCCTGACTACCGCAAGGTTCTGTCTTTCAGGCTTTTTAGCGGCGCGCTCGTAAAGGTAGACCGGGATGCTCAACTCTTCTGCAATGCGCTTGCCGTAAGCCTCTGCGCAGGCGGCGCATTCTTCCATTGTCACACCTGCAACAGGAACAAAGGGCACCACGTCGGCTGCGCCCATGCGCGGATGTCCACCCTTATGGGCGCTCATGTCTATCAGTTCGGTTCCGACCTTGGTGGCGTTGAAAGCCGCCTCGACCACGGCCTCGGGTTCGCCTACAAAAGTGAAAACGGTGCGGTTGTAGTCCGCATCGGAATCTACGTACAAAAGAGTTGCGCCCGCAGTATCGCGCACGGCCTGAGAGATGGCCTCAATTACTTCCTGGTTCCGGCCTTCACTGAAATTAGGCACGCACTCGACGATTCGCTGCATTGTATCCTCCTCGAAAACTTGTATTCACAATAAAACATTTCAAGTTCCGGCATAAATCCGAACCTGCAATTTAGCAGCACGAAACTCAAAACGCAAGATATGTTTCCTCAATGTAATCAGTGTATTGCAAGCTCGGAGGAGCTTGATTCGCGCAACTTGACAACCTGCCATGCGCCTTTAGAAGACGCACCGATTTCTATTGCGCCGTCACGGTCGCTTCGCAGAATTTCGGGGTATAAGCACTGTGCTTCAATAAACATTTCCAAGGAAAAA
>CAYTHG010000096.1:0-11864 GCA_964437525.1 uncultured Myxococcales bacterium
ACTTCGTCACCATCGACAACTTCGTCACCATCGACAACTTCGTCACCATCGACAACTTCGTCGCCATCGACTTCGCCAAAGCCACAGTCGAGAGGACTGTTACCACTGGGATCTTCGCCTACCTGACCGCAATCGTAATAAGAGTCCTCATTACTCCAACCGCAGGTCTGGTCAACAGATTCTGGGTTCGAGGGACAATCCGCAAACTTAAGCACTCCCTCTTCACACCAATAGGCTTTGCTCTCCGAGCAACATCCCTCAAAAGGCATGTCCGCACATTCGGTATCGTCGGCATAAGCCAGCGATGAAACAAAAACCAGACCTAGTACCAACAATGTCGAAATAGATTTTCTCATTTCTCTTCCTCTTTCTTGGATATTTCTTTTAATTACTACTCAAAATAACGGTTCTCTAGAAAACAAAAACTATTTGAATTCAATACTACTAACCGCATCTGAGAATCTCAGATCGCAAACAGACACCCCTCACCCTTTTGTATTAATTCACAAAAGACCAAACTCAAGATCGGATTTCAAATTAACTTAGAGTTGGCGTAGTATACCGATAATACTATAAAAGTCAATGATATCTTTCAGCTTCCGAACAAACCGAAGTTAAACTCAGGAGTCCAGATTCACTTTCACCGTGGCTCAGATTTCGTCGCTTGTCAGAATGGTACAGACCGTATCCTGCTCACTTACAGGGGTGTCCAGACCACTGAGATAAGTTATCGAACGCCCGTTGACGGTAATGTCGGCGGTTTTCAATTCTTCCCAGAAGATGGAGCCGTGCTCCTGCTCGCCGCGATCCAAAAGCTCGCGGACGGTGGCTGCAGCCCAGTCGAACTCGTGGCCACCTATTTTTTCCGCCAGGCGGAAATGGGGTAGAAATTTTGCCATGACTACCTCCTTATCTTGAGACGGTTTAAGGTGAGTTCGGTGGGAATGCCGTTTGGATCCCAGCCTCTCAATTTGTAATAGGTAGGCAGCATCTCATCCAAAGGCACACCTTTTTTCTGCTCCGGGAAGGCAGGTTCTTCCAACATGCGCTTGGGAAGCGTGTCGTCTTTGGCAGAAAAGCCCTCGCGCACATTGAAGAGGCGCTCCATATTGAAGTTGCGCTCGCCGGACTCTATAATGCGCCCCAAAGTGTAGCGCTCGCCGGTAATCGCGCCCAAGAAGCGCTCGTACCACAGCACAGGCGCAAATACGTTTGTTTTAAGCACCACTCTCAAAATAGGCCCGGAATGCTTGACCACCCAGGCGGCAGCTCTGTAGGTCTTGCCCCGCGGAGCCAGCTTGCTGACAATCGAGGGGATAATCGCGTAAGCACTGAAAACACAGGTTATCATCGCGTTTATGGCGGCGAACATGTTCTGCTGAAAAATCACCAACTCCGGCTTGGCCTTGGCCGAAAGCGGATCGACCGAGAGCGGCCCGGTGATTTCGAAGAACATGACGGAGCCGTTGATGTGGCAGCCGCCTCTGTTCTGCGTGGCGTAATCGAGTCCCTGCCCGACACTGCCGCGCGGATCGTAAGCCGCCATCTCCAGTCCCTTGACTTGAATGGCAAAGCCCTCACCACCGTATTTTTTTGAAAGCCACAAAGAGCCCATGCAGAGCTCTTCGCCTATGCCGCGCTTATAAGCTATGTCGAACAAAATCTGCTCAACTTTTGCGGCATCTCCGAATTCCAGTCCGTTGTCCCACATGCCGCGCTGGTTCAACTCCATTGCAAAGGCTATGGTGCCGCCGCAGGAAATCGAGTCCATGCCGAGTTCGTCGAGAATTTCGTTGTACTGCATGACGCGGTTGAGATCGAAAACGCCGATGCTGGAACCCATCAGGCCCAGAGTTTCGTATTCCGGCCCCTTGACCTGCTCGCCCATCTTTTTATCTTTGTACTTCCAACTGCGCTTGACTTCCCGCCCGCACTTGATGGGACAGGCCGTACAACCGCCGTTTTTGATGAGCGCATCTTTTGCCATCTGCTCACCGGAAATCTTCCATGCATCGGGGTGCTGCCCCTGCTGGAAGTTGTTGACAGGCAGCGTGTTGCGGCCCGAAGTCTGCATGAGCAGGTTGGCGGTTCCTAAAGACGGCAAAATCTTGCCGGTCATGGGATGGGATCTAAAATACTGGGTGATATTTTTATTGAGCTTTTTGAATTTCTCTTTTTCGGCGATTTCGACTTTCTTTTTGCCGAAACAAACCATGGCCTTGAGATTCTTCGAGCCCATAACCGCACCGACACCCGAACGACCAGCCACGCGGTCGCCGCTGATGATAGCGGCAAATTTGACAAGATTTTCTCCTGCCGGACCGATTACGGCCTTGCCGCCCTTTTTGCCCAGCGCGTCCTGGGTTTCCATGGTGGTCATACCCCACAGATGCGAGGCGTCTTTGATCTCGGTATTATCCTCAGTGATATTCAGATAGACCGGCTTTTCGGCCTTACCGCGAATCACGATGAAGTCGTAACCGCACTTTTTGATCTGCACCGCCAGATCGCCGCCGCAGGCGCAGTTTGCAATAGCGCCGGTTGCAGGAGATTTTGTGGTGACAGTAAAGCGTGTAGATTGCGGTCCGAAAGTGCCGTTGTAAGGTCCGGTTCCAAATATCATAACATTGTCGGGACCGAGCGCATCGACACCGGCGGGTGTCAGGTCGTACAACAAACGTGCGCCGTAACCCTTGCCACCTATATACAGCTTGACTTCGTCGTCAAGCGGGCGGCTTTCCGCTTTGCCACTAGAAAGATCCACATACAGGATCTTACCCATATATCCATAAGACATGTTTTTCCTCCGGGCCTGAAGTAAATTTTTTACCTGTCAGCCAAATACACGAACACTATACTTAACAATGTTGGAAATTGTCAAAAAACTATCGGAAATAAAGGCTTTCGGCAGGCTTTATCCGTCTGGTGAAGGTTGTTCGAAGTCGGAGCATGGCTTCCCAGCCTGCTCCATCTTGAAGAGAAAACTTACTCGACATTTCAATAAAGCGCTTGATTTCACCTGAAGTTGGAGCAAGCTTCCAGCTTGCTCAGATTGCTGGCAAAGCACTATTTATTGAAAAAGATTTCTCAAACTCATGTCACACCCGCGCAAGCGGGTGCCCATCCTGTTGATATCGTTCTGGATTCCCGCCTTCGCGGGAATGACAGGGTTGGTACAAACCGGTAAGACAGGTAACAGATTGGACCTGAGAGGTAGGTAACAGTTATTTTAAGGGCAAGGATTTGAAGCTGGAGCATGGCTTCCCAGCCTGCTCCAGCTTGAGAGACAATCACACTCTCGACACACAACTCATCCATCTACAAACACAAGAAAACATTACTATTACTTGACAAAGATACATGTGGATGCGCTATTATTGTTTCAGGGTATTTGACACACGACATCATGTTCGGCAAAAGGACTGTGCGAGCGAATGGAAGGCGGTAGTTGCATGAGCGGCAATGTCACACGCTTTGACCTTTCTTTCCGGGGGCTGCTACTAATATCAATTCTGGCGCTGACCTGCGCCTGCGCCAGTGACGGCACAAATACAAACCAGACAGGCGACACGGACCTTGAGCCGTCTTCCGAATTCGAAGACGAAGACGGCGATCTTGACAGCGAAAGCGCTGATACTGATGAGGATGAGGCGGAAGAATCCGAAGGCGAATTGACAGAATACCGCCAGAGCGCCTGTATAGAGGCTCATCCTAATAGACTGCGTTTCGGTTATGTATGCTTAGATGATATAGCAGCCCGCAATCTTACTTTGGTAAACTACTGCTCAAAAACAGTGAACATTCTATCGGTGGAGTTCTCCGAAGACAGCGACAGCGATTTCTTTTTTGGGGAGGATTACGGCTCCGAACCTATACCTATCGAGAAAGATGAGGAAATCGAGATAAAAATTTTATTAGCACCCAAGACCCCAAACTCTAAAATAGCCTGTATAGAAATTAAAACTGACGACGAAACGAACCCTTACATTAAAATTTTTGCCGACAATGGTAGAGTTGCCTCTAACGAAGTACAGGTTGCTCCTGATGAGTACGATTTCGGCGATGTGCTTATTCCCAATGAAGGAGAAATGGTAGAATTTCAAATAGCCTGCCTGCCGTATCAAGTAGATGCCGAAGAGTCTAACGGTGTATGTACAATAAAAAACATTGAACTGTCCGATGACGAACAGGCATTCGAGTTGGCAGCAGCATTGGATATGCCTATTTACATCATGGTGCAAGATAGCTACTCCTTTAGAGTGAATTTCAATCCGAAGGAAGAAAGAGAATATTCCACCGAACTCCTAATAGATCACGACTCTGACGTAACGCGGCTTCCTTTTTTGAAATCCCCATAACAGGCTCGGCAAGCAAAGTTTGCCTTGAGGTTGAGCCCTACCCGTGGCTTAATTTCGGACAAGTGAAAGTGGGCGAAAAGAAGTGTCTGGATATAGAACTCTCAAGCACCTGCCTCCGAGATGTACAAATCAGTCATTCCACATGCGAAGAACCCTACATAAACTGTTCGGTTATCAACCCCATTTGCTGGATAGACGACCTGACTATCCCTTCCGGTGATTCGTGTACCTATAAAACATGCTTCGCCCCCACAGAACCCGGAAGCATAAGAAAGAAACTGGAACTTTTTTCAAACGACAGCAAAGTCCCCTTAAAAATGATGACACTGGTAGGCGAAGGCATTTTGCCGGAGAAAGGGAAACAAGAATGAAACCGCTTACACATAGCTCTACATTCACTCGCTCGATTTCCATTCTTTCAGGCTGCGGACTGGCTCTTCTGCTCGTCCTACTACACGCCTGCGCCAGCGACGACACAAGCACAAACCAGACAGGCGACACGGACCTTGAGCCGTCTTCCGAATTCGAAGACGAAGACGGCGATCTTGACAGCGAAAGCGCTGATACTGATGAGGATGAGGCGGAAGAATCCGAAGGCGAATTGACAGAATACCGCCAGAGCGCCTGTATAGAGGCTCATCCTAATAGACTGCGTTTCGGTTATGTATGCTTAGATGATATAGCAGCCCGCAATCTTACTTTGGTAAACTACTGCTCAAAAACAGTGAACATTCTATCGGTGGAGTTCTCCGAAGACAGCGACAAAGATTTTTATTTTGGGGAGGATTACGGCACGGAACCAATAGCTATCGATAAAGATGAGGAATTTCGAATAAGAATTTTATTAACACCCAAGACACCAGGAACTAAAAACGCTTTTATAAAAGTTAAAACCGACGACGAGACAAATCCTGAAATTAAAATCCTTGCAGACAACTGGTGTAGAATGCCCCCGACTGAATTATTAGTCGGACCCGAAGAGTACGATTTCGGCGATGTACTTACTAATGAAGAGGAAAAGGTAGAGTTTAGTTTAACCTGCTCCTCATACCAAGTAGACCCCTCTGAATCTTGTAGTGTATGTACAATAAAAAATATTGAACTGGCCGATGACGAACAGGCATTCTGGTTGGCAGCACCATTGGATATGCCTATTTATATCATGCTGCAAGATAGCTACTCCTTTGGAGTTATTTTCAAGCCATATGAAGAAAGAGATTATTCGACCGAACTCTTAATAGAACACAACTCTGACATGACGATGTCTCCTTTCAAAATCGCCATAACAGGCTCGGCAATAAAGGCCTGCATCGAAGTCGATCCTGAACCACCCGATCCCATAGACTTCGGCAGCGTACCGGTCGGAGAGACAAAATGCGTGGATGTCACGTTTTTCAGCACTTGCTCAACCCCCCTGATCATTCATAAAGTCGATTGCCACTACACCCCCACCAATTGCAATCAAGATCCAATCTGTTGCATAAAGAATCTGACAATACCTGCGGGAGAATCTTACACAACCCAATCCTGCTATACCCCACTAGGAGTAGGCCCGGACGCAGACTTTATAGAAGTCTTCAGCAACGCCTCAACACAACACATGATAATCTTGATAAGAAAAGGCGAAGGCATTTTGCCGGGGAAATAACACTTTCGCCCTCCTCCCCAACCTTGCCCACACCTTCTGATCCATGATAGAAAAGATGCGTTCGTAAACGGAGTCGCCCTTAAAGACGGAGCAGTCCCTATACGTTTTTCCGACTGCAAACGCCGGGATTCTCAGGCCAGTTTTTTAAGGTATTCGTTTCTGCCGATTTCTTCGATTGCGTGGCGGTAATCGCTTTCGTTGTCGATCTCCAGCCAGCCGAAACCGGATAAATCCACGATGCTTGCCTTGTGTCCGTCTTCAGCCAGTGTATGAACGACTTTCTCAACGTTGGATTTCGTGCCGTATCGCTCAAGCGTGACACCCAGATATTCTTTGTAAAGCTCCAAGACGCTGGCGTCGTAGTGGGTCATGCCGATGTAACCGCAGTCGTAATCGACAAGTTTTTTATCCATCTCGGCCACCATGCCGGAGGCGTCAAGCTTGACCTTCATATCGTCATCGGTCAGCTTGCGGTCATAATCGCAGGCGCAGGCGATGCCTTTTGCCTGAGTGAGGTATTTCTTAAGCATTTCCTGCGGGTGGATGTGGTCGCCGTTCATCAGGGCGAAGCTGCCCTTCAGGTACGGCAATGCTTTCTCGACTGTCAGCACGCTGCCTTCGCGGTAATCGGGATTTTCTACCAGACGATAAGGCTTGCCTTTGTAGGAAGACAGGTGTGCCTTTAATTTGTCGAACTGGAAACCGCCGACGATTATCAGCTCTTCAACTTCGTCTATCTCGGTTGATCTGAGGATGTGATCCAGTACAGGCTTGCCGTTCAATTCCAACAGGGTTTTAGGCAGAGCCTCGGTGCGTTTTCCAAGGCGGGTTCCCATACCTGCGCACAAAATTACCAACTGCATTGACGACTCCTATCCTAAAATCAGGGGGATAAGTTCGGAGATGGTGTCGATTACCGGTCTTTCGGGGAAGCTCGCCCTAAACTGCTCGGCTGTGAAGGTTCCCGTGCGAGCTATGAAATCGACGCCGAAAGCCTGAGCTTTTTCGCCGTCTTTTATGGAATCGCCGACAAAGACGAAATCCTTGTAATCAAGTTTTTCGACAGCGATGATATGCTCGAAGTGATCCCTGCCTTTGGCGAATCCGTCGCGGAAGCCCAGCACGAAATCGAATTCCACGTCTTTTGCTGCAACGAATTTATCTATGTTGTGCTGGAAGTTGTTGGACGAGACGGCTACCTTAATGCCACTTGCGCGTAACTTCTTTAAGGTTTCGGGGACATCTTCGAAAAATCCCTGAGCGAAAAAGCCATTCAGCTTGCGCTGCTCATATTCGTCGGCCATGGCGGGGTTTCGCTCGTCAGCGGGGAAGAGGGCTTCGAGTTGCTGAAAAAACGGCAAGCCGGAGGTCGAAAAATACATGTGACGGGCTTCGGCGAGTCCTACAGAATACTCACGGTCTATTATTTCGCTGGCTATATCGGCGAAGCCGCTCATGGAATCTATCAGCGTGCCGTCAAAGTCGAACAGGCAGACTTTCTTTTTCATACTCATGGATTTTCCAATACCTCAAAACAACAAAAATATCCAAGCACTAAACAGCATTGGACAGGATTTGTCAAGACTCTATGGGCCAGATCGGGAAGAGGATCTACTAGGATTTTTTCGGTTTGGGAAGCACAAATACAGCCATACCGGCCATGCCGTTTGTTATCAACGCCTTGATACGCATAATCAGGAAGATAATCAGCCCCATTCCGCCATCTAAACCGAACAGGCTGAAAAGCACATAGCCGGAGCCCTCGCCCACGCCGAGTTTGGCCGGGCCGAGCATGACGATGTAATTGGCGATACTCAAACCGGCAAAAATCATGGAACACAAGCCGAAAGAGAAATCGAGCCCAACCAGCCAGATAGTCGCCGACCAGCACAGCCAGGCGGCAACACGAGCCAAAAGCTGGCAGGCGAGAACCATCATGAAATCTTTCGGGCGTTCTTTCCAGAAGCGCTTTAAAGTTTCGTCAAGCTCCTTGGCAGCCTTGACAAAGCTTTCGGGATCTTTGCGATAGATTTTAGCCCAAGCCAAAAAGCGGGCGACCTTTCCGGCGACACCCAGCTTCAAAAGAATACGCATCAGGAAGTATGGCATAAAGGCCACAAAACAGGCTGCCGTGATAATCCAGGTGACAGAATCGTCTTCTATGCCGTGGCCCAATATCCAAGCCACCAAAACCGCCACCAGCGCGGCTAAAGGGCGGGTGATTTTGAAGATGTAGTTCCAGAGTACGGTACCCGAGATGGCGTCTTTGGTGGAAACATGCTGATTGAAAAGCGCGCCCTTGACGACCTCACCCGCTTCCCAGGGAATCAGGATATTTACTATGGCCCCGGCACCGTTGTATGAAAGCAGTCGCCAAAGGCTGATTTCGCCTTTGACTGCATATTTATAAGCGGCGGCATCGAATATGTTTTCGGTCATTCCCAGAAGGAGGAGAATTCCGATTCCCGCCCAACCGACCTTGACAAACGACTCGCCTATCTTGGACCAGCCGATCATGTCCAAAAGCCAGAACAAAAGAGCCAGAGCCAGGAAAAAGAAAACGGCTCTGAAAACGCTTTTTGCCAAAGCCTTTCCTTTTTTTGCTTTTACTTCAGACATCTTACCATCTAGCCCGCTTGATGAATATGTGGATAAACAGCAGCACGACCGTCACCAGACCGGCTGCGGCAGCGATCCATACCAGATAGTGCAGGAAGCTGAACACGGCGGCGAACAAAAAGAGCAGGATAATGCTGTCTTTGCAGAAAAGCTTACGCAGGTAAAAATAAGGCGTCATCTCGCTCTGTATCCGCTTGCGCGGTTTGTAGGCGTCCCACCACCAGTACAGGCCCAGGCCATGCTTGATCTTGCAATGCCAGTGCGTGAGCGCATACATAAGAGACGCAATTCCCGCAAAGAGTCCGAGATAAACGTAACCGACCCAGTAGCCGTTGTTGGTCAAAAAGAATCCGGTGGCGATGTAAATTAGGGAGTTGAGCAACTCATCGCAGACGGAATCGAGGAAACCGCCGAACTCAGAGCGCTGGTGACGCAGGTGCGCCAGCTCGCCGTCAACGCCGTCCACAATGGAATTCAACTGTATCAGAAGCATTCCCAAGATAGCGCCCCAGTATTGTCCGACGAAAAGGAAGTATATACCGAACAAGCCGATCAAAAACGCGAGTATGGTGGTCTGATTGGGAGTAATCGGCGTTGCGGCCATATAGCGCGACATGCGAATGGAAACCGGCCTGTTTAAAAGCTGAGCCACCAATCCGCCCGGACGCCATTGCAACCTTTGCAAAAGCCCCCACTCAGATTCCTTGGATTCCTTTTTAGTCGTCGGCCTGTTCCAGAAAAAGGCCTTATCGAAAACCAGCGTCCTCATATTGACAGAGGTATTGTCGCTTGCAAAATCAATCAAAGACTGCATGACCTCGCTTTGACCGGCCTGCCAATCGGCAGAGATCGTCGCGGCGGCCTCGGCACCGACAAGCAATACGGGCGCGCAGCCTTTGGAAGTCTTAAGACAGACTACCTCGTTTGCCTTAATATCAGTACCGCGCTCCAAAAGCGTTTCAACCAGTAAAGGCTCGATCACAAAAGAGCCGTCCACCAGCAGGGCGGCTTTATCAAGCTTACCCACCTCGGATGAGAAGAGATCTTCTTGGAAGAATTTCACATCGAAACTGCCGGAGAAATCCAACTGCTCGAAGGTTTTTTCCCAGCGGGCTTTCTGATTCAGGCCCGCAACTTTTACCGAAGATTCAAGATCCGAATCTATAACCAAAACCGGATATAAAAGCTCATCGGCGGCGGCATTCTCCGTTTGTGAATCCTGAAGCACTGTTTCTGCTGGCTTGGTTTCTTCCACCGGACGTTTTGTTTCTTCGCTCATAACGCTCCTCTAGTCTTGTCACGCTTTATCGATTCTCGATTAATATTCATTCAAATTGAACTCGGATATTCGCGTAAGTTTACTCCCATGCATAAGAAACTCAAAGGATGTTTCGCCTAAATATCTTCAAATCGCTTCACCCTGCCAAACCCGCTTAATTGGTATTGCCAATCAAAGCCGGACATGTTAGAAACAATGTGCTTTTTTGGAGAAAAAAAGTAGACGAAAATCAAGAATCCAAACATTCCCCGGCCTGTTCAATGGCTGGTGAATGGGCTTTTTTATCTAAGTAGCATCAGGAGTTTTGATGAAAATAGCCTTTGTCTCGACCTATCCCCCCACTCAGTGTGGCATTGCAACTTACAGCGTCCCTTTGGTTGAAGGCATAGACGCGACCGAACCCGGCTCCGTCATGGTTATCGGTGACGTGGATGCCGAAGAAAGCAATGACAAAATCAAAGTGGAAGCGACTTTCAAACGCCGCAACAACCTTGCCAATCCTATCCTGGAAGCCGTAGACCGCAATCGCCCTGATATCGTCCACATCCAGTACACACCCGACATCCTCGGCACCGGAGCCCAGATATACGGTCTCTTGAAAGGCCTCAGAGAAAGAGGGATTAAAAGTGTTTTGACCATGCACACGGTCTACACTCTTTATTCCGGTATACTGGAACGCAAACCGCACACCATGTACTTTAACAACAGACTCGGCAAACTCTCAGACGCTATAGTCGTCCATCAGCCGTCTATCATAAACATGCTCAAACATCACGGCGTCCCGACCGAAAAAGTTCACATGATCCCGCACTGGACATCGACAGAACTCAAAGGCGACGGAACGGGTCTGCGTGAAAAACTCGACATTCCACAGGATGCGCCGCTGCTTTTGTTCTTCGGATTTATTCATGTGCAGAAAAACGTGCATACCGTCATCAAGGCCATGCCGAATATCCTGAAGGAAATCCCCGAAGCAAAGCTGGTTATTGCCGGTTCTATCGCCGGCGGCACCTGGTACAACAACCTTTACGGCAGCTACATCAGACGCTTGATAAAATCAAACTGCCTTGAAGATTCCGTAAAGTTGCTAGCCGGTTTCGTTCCGCAGGAAGAAGTGGCCGACTATTATTCGGCAGCCGATATCGTATTGATGCCGCACAGCCAGAAATACGGATCGGCCTCGGGTGTCGCTCATCAGGCATTGGCGGCACGCCGTCTGATGCTCTGTTCCGACAGTGCCAAGTTCGAGGAAATCGGCCTGAACGTCTCGCCGGAATTGCTGGTTCCAGCCACCCGTCACAAACTCTGGGCCAAAGAAGCCGTCCGCCTTTTGAAAAAGAGAGGCGAAAACGGCGAATTTCTCGACAAAATCTGCAATTACGCCGATGAAACCTCGGTTGAAAGAGTCGTCGAGAAACACATGGCACTTTACAAATCTCTAGTTGCCAAAGCAGACTGAGCGAGTCAGCAAGCCCAACTAAGAACCACTCGTCCCTTGTACTTCATACTTGGTCCAACCTATTGGGAATTGTCGGCTAAAAAATTAGCCTTCCGTCGGAGCGCGTCTCCGACCCGCTCCGCGCGTTTATGCACCGTTGTTGGGTCAGAGACCCAAACAAAAACAAAGGTTCAGGTCGGGAGACCTGAACCAACGAACAGGGAATTGTCGGCTAAAGAATTAGCCGACCTACGGGAGGCATTTCCATGAGTGTGGGAAATTCTGGTACATGGGCGGCCACGGGGAGCCGCCCCTACGATGTTTCTGAATCATCAGCCGGAAGGTGAGCAGTTGGAAATTGCTCTTGTAGGGGCGCGATTCATCGCGCCCGAGCCTGGGCTATTATCGGGCGCAATAAATTGCGCCCCTACGCCTTGCATTGGAGCATGGATTCCCAACCTGCTCCAAATATTTCTTGATTTTCGATATCAATGCTACATCAAAGGAATTGTCGGCTAAAGA
>CAYTHG010000097.1:0-11781 GCA_964437525.1 uncultured Myxococcales bacterium
GGAGACTTACGAGCGATGAAGATTTCGTCCTCACGATTTGGGACGAATATCTGAAAAAGGCGCAGATCGGGTTTATCGGCTTTGAGTTGTTCGACGATTTCACAGATTTGTTCGTTCATTATCATCTCCATTTTTATGGGTTTTTGAGTATGGCGACTACATCATCCAGATGCACAGCACCGGAGCCCAGTGCTGCCCCAAGCAACAACAGACCCGCATTGCGCAACCAGCGAATGATTTTTTCATGGTTGGCGCTACGCAGCATCAGTGCTGAAACGGCCTCTTCCAGTGCATTGACCCGTAACACCATGGCGTCGATTTTTTCACCAAGTAGTTTTACGTCATCGGCAGACATTTAGAACTCCTAAGATAAATGAATCCTTCTTGACAGATGGCTCTACAATTGATATTTTAGTACCCATGATTGATTTTGGGAAAGAAATTGAAGGACTCAGAAGAGCGCGAGGATTATCTCGTAGTGATCTTGCACGTCTTCTTTCTGTTACACAGCAAACTGTCTTTAATATTGAGCGAAACCCAAAATACAACATCACAACCGACATGATGAAGCGCTTGGAGAAAGCACTTAATATCAGATTCGAAATCACAATTGTGGAGGAAGCTATGCCAAGCAAAATGGTTATTGGAAGTGATGAACTTATTTTGCATATCAGGAAACACACATCCTGCCAATTAACAACGGACCAACTGGGAGCAAAAATAGCAGAGTGGATGCGTAACAATGGCCCTGGTGATCCGGTAGATAAAGACGATCCAGCGTATTGGGATGATACAGGCCGACATATAGGTACAGACAAATTACCGAAGACTTCTGCCCAATGGGAGATACTGTTTACTTTGTTACCGGATTTATATTGCTTCATTCGGTCCATCTGACCTCCTAAACCAGACCTTCAGCATCCATGGCTAAACCTGAGAGTTTGCGGCCCACCGCTTCGTCATCCACGGAGAAGCCGCCTTCGACATCAGTAAACTCGAAACCTAAGAAACGGATAATGCGGGTAGCATTATTCTTCGGTGGATAGACAATCAGAATGGTGCAGTTGCGCAGATCGAGCAGATCGGTAAATTCCTGATCGCCCACCACGAACTTCTTGATCTGGACTTCACGCGAGCGTGGCGAATTGACCGCCTCCTCTATAATGGCCTTGTTGAGTTCTTTGACCTCGAAGTCAACCTCGTATTCCTTAGGTCCGCGCCCCATGGCGTGCGGCTTGCGATAGCCCGCGCCACGAATGACGCTTTTCGATTGACTGGCTTTCCAGGAGAGATTCTGCAAAGCCATGATCTTGATACCATCGACAAGCAGCGAGATCTCCTCGCCGTGCGCCCCTTGAATAAATCCTTCTTGCGACATGGCTTATCTCCTACTTTAAGTACACAGTTGTATAGATCATCTCCATGGCCCGACGCGGCTGGATGCCAAGCGACACGTACACATCGCCTAAGAGTCGATCCTGCTGCGTGGACATTGCGCTCAGATCAAACGCATCTATCTGACCTCCATCACGCATCTGCTCAAGCGGCCTGGCCATGGCGGATTCGAGTCGGCGTAAGCCTTCACCGCCTACGTCGTTTTCTTCACCCACATAAGGCTGTGCGGCTTCTCTGGCGGCTTTGGAACCGTAGTAAACCGCACGCAGGTCGTTGACCCGCGAGTAGTCGGATCCGACCGCAGCAGCAGTCAGGCTGTGTGCTATGATGAACCCGCGTCCCGGTTTGAAGCGCAGGCAGTTGACTCGCGCCTGGATGAGCGATTGGATATGTCCCGGTGTAAACTCGGGTGTCAGTCCTAGAACGCCACAGACAGGTTTGTTGATCAGAGACTTCTGGACTTCCAGCCCTGCCATGGTTCCGCCGCAGGCAGATGTCACGCTGCGCTTGTATTCATTGCCGTCTGAGTTCATGAAGCTCGCGCCACCAGCAAACACACAGGCATTGCGATCACCTACTGCCTCCATCATCTCGACGATGTTGTCCACGTAGTCCTGCAGATCGCTCAAGTACCCGGCGCTGCCTTCATCATATGTAGAGAAAAATGGCGGTGTCTCCAGAATGGCAAAACGTTCTGCGTGATGCTGCTCGAACATCTCGTTGCAATGCAAGAGGATGGCCGTCCAGAGCGCGCTCGTATTTGCGCCCACCGCATGAATCCAGGCCGTGTCGGTTTTGGATTTCGTAGCTTCCAGTCCGACCAGGTAATCACCGTTGGTCAGGACACTGGAATCAGCACCGCCTGACATGGGATCAAAACGCGTCGGATCGGGAGGCCCGTTTTCTCCGAAGGTGGGATTTAGCCAGTAGGCCGGGTCGGACAAAAGCTCCGCTTCATAGATTCCAGCAGAGTTAATCGCCTGAGCCACTGCCGCTGTAACCGTGAGGAAGTTCCCGCTTCCCTCGTATGAACGAGACAGCACGGGGGATTCATTACGGTCCTGGAATGTGATTGTGGTCGTGATTTCTCCATCAATAATATGCTGACCAAGGCCGTAGACATTCAGGCCGATATCGTAGCTGGTGGAATAATTTGCGACAGGGTTAGGTGTCGCGTCCCAATCAATTGCAAGCTGCAACACCCTCGAGTTTGGATAGCTTCCGCTATTCCTCACCGCTACCAGAATATTTCCATTGGCAGGATCCGAGGCTATACCTTCTGGAGAATCGCCGCCGACCCATGTGGAGATATCCAGATATCCTTCCAGAACCGGAGAATCGTCATCCATATTGAAGGCATAAATCTTTTTGGAATTGCGATCAAGCAGCAATACCGTTTCTTCAGGGTCTTCACCACGCAAGGTGGCGGCCAGATCTCGCCAGATCGTTCCCGATACAATATCCGGAGAATCAACTCCCAAAGACGCATAATCCCAGGAGTTTGAGAGCGACGGAGATTCAGACGACATGTCTAAAAACAGCAGGTGCTTGTCGGTGGTAATAATGAGATCATCTTCTTCCTGCTGACCGCAGGCACCGACCAGACCGGAGATAGTGTCTCCTTCTGGAATTAAGGAAGAGAGATTTATGGTGTCGGATTCCTGCAACTCACCGTCCAAGTAGTGCCACAGCGAGGGATTATTATCAGGCGCTGGCCCGACACCCAGAACAGAAAAGCCCGGATTACCGGAAGGGAAGAAGTCAACATCCACACCCGCAACACTCGTGATTTGCGGATCGAGTTCGATCTCCTGGATAATTTCATAATCCTTGTCGCAGAAAACCACTTTACAAGGACTGCCGGAGAAGATTGCAACATATCCGGTATCGATGTGATCGAAGCGTTGCGTCACGTTGACGTAGTGCATATTTCCAGAAGTTCCGTAACCTCCCTTAATATTTAAGCCATTGTTTCCATCGATACTCTCAAGATTCATGTAAGCCCGCTGTGCATTACCAAGCCGAACAGCATGAATGCGTGTCGATCCGGCATCGAGAGCTTCTTCGATGGCGTGAAGCAGTGATCCTCCTTTGAAAATAATCCTGGCCTGCTTCTTAGCATCAGGGCCGGAAAGCGTATAAACCTTGTTAGGTTGTCCGCCTGATGCCGCACCGATCTTGGTCTCAACATTTGCGAGCGAGGAAGCGATAAGGCCGAGATGCCCGTCTTCATATGTTGTATAGGCATCGGGAATAATTTTTCGTATTGTCATGAGCGCACCTCACCTACAGGCTTCTTGAGCCATTTGTCCCTGAGCCTGAGAAAGTTTTCATGTTGCAGCCGAGTTTTATCTGTCCAGCCGTAAGTCGATTTCAAGGCCGCAAAAAGTATTGGAGGCGTGTCGGTGGCAATGGCCAGTTGCAATACGGGAATCAACGTAGCCATGCCTGAAGAGGCAAAGCCTTTGTTGAATAAACCTCGCCTGTTTCCTGACTTTCCACTCATATCCGGCTGTGTTTTATTTTTGTTTGCCATCACTTCTCCAAAAGGTAAATGTCTTTGATGACGTGGTCGACCGGCTCTTCGACAGACACAATTCGGCTCACGTGCAGGCTTATTGTCCCGCGATATATAAACGGCTCGCCGGAGACATCGGGTGGAATCGTCTGGCGATTGACAATGGTCAGTTTATCGACCGTGTATTCTACGCTCGGCGATGTCTCGGTATCTCTGAGCACGAAACTCGAACAGGAAAGTTTTGTCAGCAGCACTGTGGATTCAATATCCTCCAGCAAACGATCCACTATTTCCTGTCCATTATTCTGTTTGTCGGATGGAGCTATAAATGTCAGTCGAAAGACTGTTTCTCTACGGTGCATTTTTCCTGAAGCCACGACAATATCGCTTTCATTGTCACGCACCGTGTAGTCTTTCTTTCCACAACCAAGCGCTTCGGTTTCATGAGATAACTCGATGATCGTGCAAGAGGGATAGTGATGCCTGGCATTAGCCAAGTCATCGGAGTAAACGTGTAAACCGTCTAAGTGTCCTACTATCCACAACCCCAATGCTCGTTTCAGCGATCCACTCATTTGGCCCTCCGCTCAAATTTCGAGATGGCTCGTGCTATCGCTTTGCCAAACACCTTTGAGGCCTGCTTCTTTCCCTCAAGGAAAGCCGGTTCCAGAAATGGCTGCGCGGGTGACTGCTTCGTTCCGTATTCGACATGGGGCGCATAGTCAGTGTTGGTGCTGACATAAGCCTTTGCCCAACTCTGGATCACCGGAGTGATGGAGGCCCGCAGTTTGCCCGTATCCACCGGACACAACTCTTTTGCCTTGGCTTCAACGATCAGCACCAGGTCACGCACGGCTTGGCCCAACTCTTCAGTAATGAGATCAGGCATAGCCTTCATGGCCTTTTGCAGCTTCTCGATCTTGCGCAGGTCGATGTCAATTATGGCGAGTTGATTTCTTTTAGCCATGACGTTTCTCCAACTCAAGTTGCAGGTCAAGATGCGTGACCTCTCCGAATAAATTCTGCTGTTTAATTTGCGTCACGCGATACCGAATGCCTTTAACCTCCACAAAATCCTGTTCCTCGATTCCGCAGTCAGGCAGTACCGAAGCCACAGCATCCGCTCCGATCTCCACCAGGTCCTTTTGTGGCAGGTCCTTCATCTCAATGGGGATTGATCCGACAACGGTTTCAGAAGCGGCGTGCGAACCGAAGAACGATCCTTCACCTACTTTCACCGGACGTGTGACGGTGGCGGTCAATCCGGATTTGCGGATCATCCACTCAACGTCACGGGCGGCTTGGCCAGTCTGTCGCTCAAATCGCGTCATTCATCAACCCTTGCGCCCTGTTCCCTTGCCTTTTCCGCCACCCTGACCAACGCCAGAGCCGCCCTTGCCGCAACCACCGGAGTTTTTACCTCCACCACGACCGCCAGGTACACCCCGCCCGCTGCCTCTTCCATCCTGCGGACTTCCTTGACCTCTGGGATTAGTTTTCGTCGACATTTATGTTCTTCCTTTCCATGTTCGTAATTTCTTGCACGCGCCTTTCCCACAGAGATACTGGTTTACAAACCATCTTCAACTCACCCGTCTCGGTATCCTCCAGAACTTGACAGGTGAGATCCATCATTTGTCCGGTTTCGGGACAACCGGCGAACACACCGCCGCCATAGGTCACGGTTTCCTTCCAGTCCACGTTGAAAGCCGGAGCCACAACAAGGGATTGGCAGCCGGATAAGTAATCTCCGGTTCCGGCTAGAATCGCTTTGCGTGAATCCACCAGGTACTGTTGGCTGATGCCCGAGCAACCCACCGCAAATACCGCGACGATTACCATGATGAGCAGAATGCCCTTGTTCCTGCGTCTCGGTTTCTTCGGTTTCTGAAGATCCTTCATCACCATATTGCCAAGATCGCCGATAAGGCTTCCTTTCGTTCCTCCGGCCAGGGCTCCCAGTGCGAGCAGACCCGCAGTATTACCGTTCAAGGCCAGGATAATCCCGGCGATGGCCGTGGCTACTTGAACAAGCGTGCTTATTACGTCCAGCTTTCCGTAGGAAAATGGATCGAGATTCTTTTGTTTCAACATCGTTTTCTCTCTTTCATTCAACTGCCGATCCGCGCTCGAAAATCATCGGATGAACATCAAGTGTGATCAGGGTTTCATCTGCCGCCGGGTTGATGCGCTTTACGCGCGAGGCGTATTCTGTTGTCAGATCTTTCTCAAGCGCCGCCCAGTTGGCTGCCTCTTTGCTGCGGTCCATCTTCTTGTCGCCGGATGAGAAGTTCACACGGCTTGCTGCTTGCGTTCTCAAATAGCGGCAGACCATGATCTTTGTACGTAGTGCCCATACTTCGCGGTGGTCTCCTGGCATCTCGGGTAAAACGTCGTTATCATCGAGTAGGTATGACACTGCAAGATCGGCGGACACAAGCGGCAAGGCTCGCTCAGCCTGACGTAGGACGTAGATATCCGCTACAAGGGCATCTCCTTCCTCATCAATAAAATCCTGAAGGATGTCGGCTACCAATGCATCGAGCATCAGCTAATCTCTTGTGCGGAGGCTTCGGGTTTTGTTTTGTTCTTTTTTTTAGCCGAGGGATAAAGGATCTCGACCAGACCCTGCTTCTCGGCATCTTTGATGCTCGCCGTCATCTTTTCGACTTTTGCCTCGGCCTTGGGCGCAAGCACCAGTGCGCCTTTTTCTCCCAATCCTTCAGGGATTACAAGGCTGGTTGGAAGTTTGTTTACAATCGTAATCATCGTTTCACTCTCCTTAAAAAGTAATCGAGGACAGACTTCTCATAACGGGACATGGAAAAGGACCTCACAATCCTGTTTCTCGCCATAACTCCCATTTTTAAAAGCTCTGGACTGGTGGATATTTCCACCATCCTCTCCACAAAGTAATCCCGCTCGACATCGTTTAGATCCAGTCCCTGCTTGGCCACCACCGCGCCACAACCATTTTTCAACAGTCTTGGTATCGCTCCGACCGCTGTTGCAACAACGGGTAAACCGCAGGCCATCGCCTCCAATATCACCAGGGGAACGCCCTCAAAGTGACTGGTCAGCAAAAACACATCCATCATGTGGTAGTAATCCTCAGGCTTATCCACCACTCCAGTAATCTGTACCGAGTCCAAAAGACCCATTTGTTTGATTGATTGTTCTACCGCAGACCGCTCAGCTTTCCAATAGGCTTCATGAACAGGAACACCCGGATCGCAACCTCCTACCAGCAGCAACCTGGCTTTTGGCAGTCTCTTCTTCACACGGCGGAATATGTCCACCATCGTGATAAGTCCCTTTTCTCCGGAGAAGCGGCCTGCATAACCGAAGATAGGTCCTGAATCCTTATCCCAAGCAGGGACTGTGGGCTTATCTCCTTTAGCCAATGGCGCAAAGCGTTTTGTATCAATGCAATTTGACAATACGCCGACCGATGGCCTTGCTATGTCAGGGCGCTGGTGCAGAATGCCCTCTGCGCTTTCTTTCGAAATCGTGAGAACATGAGCGCCTTCAGGTAACTGGTCGGGTAAAAGATCCATGGACCAGCGCGAGAATCCGTGAATGAAAAATGAAAGGCAATCGGGCTTGTGACGTTCCAATATCCGGCCTATGCAGTTTTGGGCCAGACGACAGTTGTTCAATAGCAATCCATCGGGACGCTCTGATGCAACAAGCTCGATGAATGCTTTTTCCCTTTCATCAATCAGGGCAGGGTTAAACATCTCCTCAGCCGATGCCACTTCATGTACTTCCAAAACAGGGATGTCTTTTTGTAAGCGTTCCCTAAACACTCCGCCGGATGTAAGTGTGGTAACAATGGCCACACGATACAGTCCGCTTTTATGAAGCGCGTTGGCCATATCTACCGTGACCTTCTCCGCACCGCCTAAACCAAGCGTCTCGCCAACGATCATGATGTACGGCTTGTTTGAATGATTATTGTTCACGATCACCACCTCTCTTCACTCAGGGCGAAACGATCAGTTTGAATTTGATACCGCTGGTGGCTGTCACCTTGATATGCGTCTCGGTGTGCTCCCCGAAATTGATCGCAAAAGGCTTACCGCTGCCCCCGCCATAACCGGTGTCAGGGACATAGGTAACAGCAGCAGCCACTTCAGATGGGATAGTATCCAGTCCATGTTCGATACTTTGTTCCACACCGGTTGAGACCACTTCGCCCAAGATGAACGAATCACCCGCTTCCGGTGTTTCTGATACAATGGATAATTGCCCGGCTTCAACAGCGGCTGCAATGGATGCTGATTTGCGCAGCACGGTTTTTTCATCTCCTGCTGCTCCGTTAACTTGAAAAACCAGTGAGTCCACACACAGCACTGTTGAAAGCTCATTTTTAAGAACAAGCATGACTCCTCCTATGCAATGACGACCTTGGCCAGAAGATCAGGACGTGTGATACCGTGCGCCGCTTCCATCCAGGCCAGCCAGCCGACCTTGAATCGCTTCGGTTCGTTGATCGTGTCGGTGCTGAGCACCTGACGAATCGCGAACTTGCCCACTTCCTCATCAGGCACCAGGATGACCTCGTTCAAGCCCATCGAGGCGGTCGAGATGATGTCGGCACCGTTGTAAGTTTTGAAGATGCCCTTGAGTTGCAGATCACGGCGGGTCTGTGGATCCAGTTCCCAACCGCGCATATCGTTGGCGCGAGCGCCGCGCAGCAGGATGTACTTGACCCGCAACTCCATATCTTCGATGAAGCTGATGGCCTGGTTGATAGCCTCGTCGGTCAGCTTGCCGCCAGTGACGGTCACCGTCCGTTCGACAGGCACCGATGCCGACATGACCGTGATGGTGCGCTTGTCGATGGCCTTGCGGATCTCATCGCCCGCCGATTTCTGGATGTCGAGCATGGTGCCCACGTTACCGTGCTTCAAGACACCGATATCCACCATGGGCATCGAATGGATGCGATGGATGGGAAAGACGACTTCCTCTTCCTGGATACCAGACTCCACCGCGTCACCGTCTTTACTGATCCAATAGGCATTCAGCTTAGGCTTCTTCTGGTACTTGGCTTCCTCACCGGCAGGCAGCTTGTGTTTGGTCAAAAGCAGCGAGGTTATCTCGCGGGTTTTGATTTCCATGTCGATGGGTGGGGCGATGGCGGCAGCCAGTGCTTTCAGTCCCTCCGGACTATCGGCGGCCTCGTTCATCAGCTTGGCCATAGTGTCCATGTATTCTTCGGTCTGGACGTTGATCAGGTTTTCCATGTTGGCTTCCTCCTTACACCAAGAGCTTGAAGCGCAGGATGCCCGCACCCGCCGAAATCACTTCGGCCAGCACGAAGTCACCCTCTGCCGCTTTTTTCAAAAGTGCTGTCTCCGCATCGCAGGAAAGCTCATCGCCAGCACTTGGACTACCGATAAAGCTGTCGGTCTCGTAAATACCGCCCAGACAGAACAGGCCCGGCATCTCCCCGTCTTTGACTTTCCTCTCCAGAATGCCGAAAGACCGAGCGGTCGGATCGCTTGCCACGGCGAAGACGTTATCGCCAGCCAAGGTAACAATCTGACCGGGTTCTCCGGCTCCCTGCATCGTTCCCAGCCCGTAGCGAAAGCCCGGAGCCAGTGCTTGTACATAAGACATATCAATTCCTCCTATTCACCTGCCGGGATACCGGCGCGGTCTTTGTAAGCGGCCATAAAGCCCTTGGTCAGTTTGCCCGCCAGATCATTCGGCTTTCCGCTGGGAACGCCCACCGGGCGGGTCTCTGCATCCGTGCTCAGGCTCGCTTTTGCTTTCTTGGTTTTCTTCTTCGGCGGTGTGGGATCGTCAACTTCCTCTTCATCGCCGTCCTCAATCTTCTGCTCATCCTTTGGCTTTTTCTTACTCGTAGCGAAGGACGATACGGTTTCTTCAGTCGCTGCAAAGGCGTCATCGGACATCTTCATGAGCCGCTCGATCTCCGCCGTGCGCGAGACATCGTCACCGAAGTCACGACCGGCTTCCTCCCACAGCGACAACAGACGCTCGGCTTTGGTCTTGCGAACGACAGAACGGTGAGCAGCCTGGCTCTCGTCCAGTTGCTTCTTGAGACCCTCGAGTTCTTTTGAGAGCCGCTCGATTTCCACTTGCTGGGTTTTGATGAGTTTGGCCTTCTCAGCCTCACTCAATTCATTCGGAGCAGGCGGGGTCTCCGCTGCTTTCGTCTCCTTAGTCTTCTCGTCAGCCATAATGTCTCCTTCATGTTCTGATTTGTGATTGGCTACCTGTTTGATTTCCGCACGCTCGTCAGCTCCTTCGCGATCCAGCAGACCCATACCGGTAAAGGCCACACCGCGCAGGATCTCGAAGCAGGGCTTTCCTTTGAACTCACGTCCCTTGAAGTTTTTGAGGTGGCTGCAGTACTCGGATTTGTTTTTGATCTTTTTTCTGCAGACCGAACACTCGCCTTCTTCGTAATCGCATTCCATCGAGACGTAAGAAACAATGCCGCGCTTCATCAGCTTGTAAGCCAGACGGGCGGGTTCGGACTCTTCCATGTACAACTCACCCACGCACTCAACGCGGGAGTTCTCGCCATCTTCTATGAAGGTTGCCTCGACAATACCGCCCACGATGTCCCGGAATTCCTGTGAATGCGACAGGTCGATCTTTTTGCCGACTGCCGTTTCTGCCGCCTGTTTCAACTCATTGGCGGTGAAGTGATCGCCGTTGCGATTGGTGCCGGTGTGGGTTAGGACAAACTTGAAACGCTTGTCGCCGGTCTTCTCAGCATCGGCTGTGAGCGAAGCGCTGTCTAGGGAAGCACGGTCCACCGTCCCCAGAATCCGGGTATGGACATGCTTCCTCAGCGTTTCGATATCCTGCCTGTGTGCCATGGTTTTTCCACCCGGCGAGCAGATAAACAGGTGTTCCTGTGCCAGACTATTCTCGCCATGCTTGGCCGAGATGCTGTACTGATGCGTCTTGCTCTTCATCCTGCTGGACTTGCCGTTTTGTGAAACGATCTTTTTGATCTCGGCTTCGGACGGATAGGCCTGATCGCGGTAGCTGATAATCCAGTGTGATATGTGCTTGGCCGCGCCGAGGAAAGCTTCAAAAAAACCTTTTGAGTTGGCCTTGGTCACCTCGGTCGGAATGTCGTAGGAGCGGGTCACAGAGTCTTTCTTGATCTCCTTACCCTCCCACCAGGTCATCAGACCTTCGATGAAGTGATAAGCACGCTCATAATTTGTCTGGGAAAAATGCGTGGCATAGGGCGGATCGAAATAGGCCACGTCGGCATTGATCTTGCCCAAGAGTTTCCGCGTATCGCCTTGATAGGCTTTGCAGCTTTTCTCACCCTCAAAGACCAGAGCATTAATACGCTGGCAGTTTTTCTTGTATCGTTCCTTGAACTCGGCAGGCGAGTCGGCGCGGTTGTCATGGCTTTTCGTTGTGCCGAAATGGCCGAAGCCGCCCTTGGCCGTGATACAGGTCTTGCCAAGCGAAAACAGCGCTATGTCTTTCTTGTAGCCAGAGAGCTTGTCGATATTGGATCGCACGATGTCGATCTGCTTATGAACACCGGCATTGAAATAAATCCCGCCGAAGTTCTTACGCACGAAATCACGCACGTTTCCGGATTCCGTCAACAGCGCGTCGATCTCCTCATCCGTTAACGTGACCTTGTCGTTTTCAACAATGGCGCGGGCGATGTGATGGCAGTAGTGCAGCCGATCCATGGACTGCACCGCTAAGCCTTTTGATTTGTACATGTAGCCGATAACCGACGAACCGGAAAAAGCATCCACCGCCGATTTGGTATTATCAGGCGTAGCCTTCCATATCCAGTCCACCAGCTTCTGCTTCGAGCCGATGTAGTTGGTGATGTACTTGGGCCG
>CAYTHG010000098.1:0-11753 GCA_964437525.1 uncultured Myxococcales bacterium
GCCATGCAGACGCACGGTGAATATTTTGCTCACAATACCTATCTGGAAAAGTTGATCGACTCAGGCGTGAGTGAAGTGCGCATGGGTGTTTATGCTGCCGATGCCGCCACACATGATTTGGTAGCGGGCCGCTCGGGATCTTTTTCCCGTGTGGTAAAGGCAATTGAGAATTTGTCTGCATCTTCCGTGGATCTGAAACTGCACACAACGCTGTGCCGGGATAATTTTTCTCAGATAGCGGCCATGGAAGAGCTTGCTGCCGGTCTTTCGACAGAATTCACCGAATACAAGCTGGTGGCCCCCTTCACTCGGGATATCGAACGCTATCGCAAAATAGTTCCTCGTATCTCAACGCTTCTGGATTCCGCCGCTTCGCAATGGCTTGAATGCAAGACTGCAAAACCCGAGATAGCAAAGCGCATCCTGCGCAGGATATCGTCGATTGCCATGCCACCCTGTCTGGTGCTGGAGGCGAACCTTCGTAACTCAAGCGAGTTTTCTCCTCCGACGGAACAGAAAAAATATAGCGATCTGCAGGCGGC
This sequence comes from uncultured Myxococcales bacterium, assembly GCA_964437525.1. Taxonomy (GTDB): domain Bacteria; phylum Myxococcota_A; class SURF-8; order SURF-8; family SURF-8; genus JAKQSH01. The sequence goes on from CAYTHG010000098.1 coordinate 543, forward strand.
CATAGGCGTTTTGGATAAAGATGGCAAATTGAAGGAAAGTTTCCTGCGCGATACGCGACACGATATAAAAATAGCCGTCAGTTGCCCCTTTGAAGATGAATGTTCGCAGTCTTATCGTTGCCCCGGAATTTACCTTATGTACATAAGAGCTTACGGACTGGACGAGTTTGCCCCTCAGAAATAGTTGTAAACCTGAGCCTGTTGACAAAGCATAGTTTTTATCATCCGAGTAAAAAGATACCAAGCCTGTCATTCCCGCGCAGGCGGGAATCCAAAACAATATCAGCGGAGTGGATCCCCGCCTGCGCGGGGATGACGGGAATTTACCCTTCGCTTTTTTTTCCTCAACACCTTCGGAAAATAGCACCTTGCAGAAATTGGGGATGGATCTGGAAGGAAACAAAGGTTTCCTGGAGAATTATCGCCGAGAATTATCGCCGTTAAAGCATCCTTGCCAGACGCAGACCGACGTTATTGGCGTGTATTTTGGGGGAGGCGTAATAACGTGCGGCAGAACGCGTCGGTAAGGGGCCGGCATTCCAGCCGCCGCCGCGATTCATTCTGAAAGGAGCGTCTTTAAGGCGCTCTTTGAATTTGACAAGCTCATTGGGATAAACATCCCAGACCCACTCCCAGACATTGCCGGACATATCGTAGATGCCCCAGGGATTGGGCTTTTTACCACCGACGGGGTGAGTTCCGCAGCGTTTGTACCTGTGTTGAACTTCTACCCAGTGAGAGCAATCGACAGTGCCTTCGTATTCTATTCCGCTGTTGCCATCATACCAGCCCAACTCGTCCAGCTCCGGGCCATCGGCTTTGCCTCGCGGTGTCAGCTTGCCGGTGTGGAGGGCCGTAGTCGTTCCGGCTCTGGTGGCATATTCCCATTCGGCCTCGGTTGGCAGGCGATAGCCTTTGCAGTCGCGCTTCCACTGTACGTCTTCGCCGTTTATGGTGTAGCAGGAATCAAAACCCTCCAGTTTGGAGAGACGGTTGCAGAAGTCCACTGCTTCGTACCACGAGACGTACTCGACCGGACAATCGGGACCGCATCCGGGAAAAGTGCTCGGGTTGCTGCCCATCAGGGCTACCCATTGAGCTTGTGTGACTTCGTATTTGCCTATCAGGTAGTCGTGCTCGATTGAAACTTCATGCAGGGTTTCATCCGGGTCGCGGCCTTCTTCGTCTTCGGGGGAACCCATCATGAATTTTCCGGCTTTTATCGCTACCATCTCAGCGGGAAAGACATCGGAAGTCTCGACTTCGTAGTTTTCTCGCGAAGAGCCATAATCGCTTTTCGACAGTTTCTCTTCGAGCCGTTTTTTGAGATTCTTCAGGCGGGGCAATTGATGCCAGGATTGAGGAGCTTTTTCAAGCAAGCGCTCCAGTTGTTCGAGTTTCTGCTTGTCGCTGCTGTTATTCCAATCGGCGGACATTTGTTTGATATTTTTATCCAGGAATTTCCACTTGGCAGCACGATGCTCCGCATCCTTGGATTTCTCGGGGAATTTTTTCCATTTTCTAGAGAACTCAAGCCATTTCTCGGCCTTTTTCTCCGAGGGATTGTTGCCCAGGCAGTAGCTAAAAGCCTGTTGATAATCGTCTTGCATTTCTGCCAGGAGCGGATCTGCTTTTGCCTTGTCGGTTTTCTGCTTGTCGTTTCTTTTAAACAGGAATTGTCCGCCACCGTGCATCAAGCCGTAATCGGGATGCAGGGAATTGTTGCGTGTGTGGACATCGTTATAAACAAAGCGCCCCAGCTCCGATGTGCTTATGTAACCGTCGCGGTTTGAATCCGCTGCGCCGGAGGACAAGCCTTGTATGAATGAGCGTGTAAAAATTCCCTGTACGGAACTGAAAACGCCATCGACTTCCAGGCGGTCCAGATCACCCGCCATCAGTCCGTAAACGCCGCTGTCCGAGAGCATTTCGGATACGTTCTTGTCTTCGCCAAGGGCGTCTTTATCTATCAATCGCCCCTCGAAGCAGGCATCGAAAACCAGAAGAGCGTGCTTTGCGCGACATTTGGTTTTAAGGAATTTACGAAGATTCCACAGGGACACATGGCCGGAATAGTCATCTTCGTTTCCATCGGCAGGCAGCAGGTAGCCCACTTCTTTCCCGGCTTCGGATTCGAAATCGCTGCGGGAGTGACCGGCGAAGTAGAACAGTAGTCTGTCATTGGAATTCATGCGCTCGAATGTAGCCATGAGAGTTTTTTGGAGTACAGAAGAAGTGGCCTGTCTGTCGTAAAGCTCTATGACCTCGAAACCGCGTCTTTTAAGCTCGTCTGCTACAAGTTTTGCACTTGCAACCGACTTGTTGAGGCGTTCCGTGCCGGAGCGATAGGCATCTATTCCCACCACGATGGCAAGGCTTTTATCATACCAGCTTACAGAAGATTCATTGGGTTTGGCATTTTCGGGCAGCGTTCGTGCACAACTCCAGGCAAAACAACACAAGGCGAAGATAAATAAAGATTTTAACAAGCAGTCAAACATCGATTATTCCCTCATAATTGCTCGCATTTTAGCACATAAGGTAAGTAAGATCCATAAGTTCTTGCCTCAAGGCGTAACTTCTCAATAAGTTCTGGCAAGCCCATGAACCGTCATTTTGAGCGCAGCGAAGAATCTATTATTCAAAAGCACTTGGAGATCCTTCACTTCGTTCAGGATGACAATCTACCCGCACTTATTGAGAAGTTGCCTCAAGGATGCTAAAGCTCTTGTTTTGTATAGTCTTTCCCTTTATGATACCTTCTTCGAAACTGACGCTGAAAGAATCGGAGAAGTCAATGTCACGCTATAGAACCACACGCCACAGCGACATGCCCGCGCCCAAAAGCTACTTCATGCGTTTTGTCATCGTGCTTTTGATAATCCTCGTCTTTGTGGTTTTGTTCCCGCCCTGGAAAACCTCCGATGAAATCAATGAAAGCGTCGGCCAGCGTGTCATGAAAAAAGTCGCCCAGGTCGAGCCAAAAAAAGCCGGTTTGATAAAGCGCTCGGCCACGGTGCTTGACACCAAGCTGATAATCAAGGTCATCTCCGACGATCCGGCCAAGGTGCAACAGGCTGTCGATAAGATTTATAAAGAGACGGTGCGCGTCATCAATATGTTGGACGCCGACAAAAAGGATTCTCCTGTAGCAGAGATAAACGCCGCTGCGGGCAAGGGCGGTGTTAAGGTTTCTGACGAACTGCTGGACCTGATTGAGCGCTGTAAAGAGCTTTCCCTCAAAACCAAAGGGAAATTCGATATCACCCTGCGTCCCATACTGGAGATGTGGAACTTCGACCAGCTAAAACCTGTTATGGCGGAGGCCAAAGAGGTCGAGAAGAAACTGCCATTGGTTGGCGCGGATAAGATCCGCATAGACAAAGGTCGCAGTGTGGTCTTTTTGCCTGAAAAAGGCATGGGGCTTGATTTCCGTGCCGTCGTCCGCGCTTACGTTTTGGAGCGCGCCCGGCTTGTCATGCGCGAGATGGAGCTTTCCAATTATTTCATATTCATGGGATCGGATGCCATCTGCTCCGGCTCTGACATGGGTACAGGCTGGCAGATTGTCCTGCAACATCCACGCAAAGCTTGGAACTACTACGCCACCGTCACCCTAAAAGGTGAACAGTCGCTCGGCAACGCCTTTGATTTCATTCATTTCTTCCAGCGCAAGGGCTTCCGTTACCACGAAATCCTCGAGCCTGAAACGGGTATTCCCCATCAGCACTCGCGGGTCGTAAGCGCGCTTGCCTCCAATCCGCTGGAGGCCAAGGCTTTAGCCTATGCCGGATTCGTTCTGGGTCAGAAAGACGGCTTGAAATTCGCCGACGAAATCAAGGCTGCGCTGGTGATAATGAATCGCCGCAACGAGGCTAAAGCCTCCAAAGCCATGCAACCGGTAATAGAAATCAAAGAAGGCAAGAACGCCGAGTTGAATCAAAATACTCATCAGGATTGAGCGACTCCGACTGAAAAACTGAGTGCATAAAAGGGGGGCCGGGATCTCAACCTCTGCTAACCACTTGTCTTTATTGCAAGGAGACTTCAAGCGATGCGACCGACTCCACACCTGCCTATCAACCGACGCGAGCTGCGCAAGCGCGGTTGGGACTGGGTGGATGTGGTGCTGGTCAGCGGCGACGCTTATGTGGATCACCCGTCCTTTCCGGCTGCGCTTTTAGGACGCCTTTTAGAAAGCAAAGGCTACCGCGTCGGTATCGTCGCAAGGCCCGACATACAAAACCCCGAATCCATCGCGGCTTTAGGATTACCCCGCCTCTTTTTCGGAGTGACCTCCGGAGCCCTCGATTCCATGGTGGCCAACACCACGGCACAAAAGAAACGGCGTTCCGACGATCCATATGCACCCGGCGGCATTGCCGGGGGAAGGCCGGATCGGGCCTTGACAGTCTACTGCAACCTGATCCGCCGCAAGTTCGGCAAATCTGCCTTTATCGTCGGCGGCGGTATCGAGGCCAGCCTCAGGCGCTTTGCCCACTACGATTACTGGTCCGACAGCGTGCGCCGTCCCATACTGATGGACTGCGGTGCCGATGTGCTGGTTCACGGCATGGGCGAAGGACCGATAGTCGCCATTGCCGATGCGCTTTCAGGTTTGGAGCGAGAAACGGCTGAGTCTGCCACCGCCCAGCGCGTTGATTTATTGCACGACATTGACGGGCTGGTGTATCGAGAAGCAAAGCGCTTGGATGTGCCGCAAAACGCCTTGATTTTGCCGTCCAGCGAAAAAGTGGCAGCAGATGCAAAGCTTCACGCAAGCAGCCATCACATGCAGGAAAGCAATCGCCAAAGGCGCTTTTGTCAGGAGTCCGGCGGTATGCGGATAACGGCAAACCCGCCCTGGCCGCCTTTATCGACAAAAGAACTGGATGCCGTATACGCACTGCCGTTTTCCCGCAATCCCCATCCCGTTTATAAAAAGCAAACCGTACCAGCACTGGAGCAGGTGCGCTTTTCGGTTACATCGCACAGAGGGTGTTTCGGCGGTTGTTCATTTTGCGCCATCGGTACTCATCAGGGCAAGACGATCCAGAGCCGCAGCAAAAATTCCATACTCAAGGAATTGCGCGAGATTGCGCGCCATCCCGATTTCAAAGGTACCGTCAACGATGTGGGAGGCCCGACTGCCAATATGTACGGCCTTTCCTGCACCAGCAAGAAAAGCTGCAACAGGCCTTCCTGCCTGTGGCCCAAACGCTGCAAGCATCTCGACTTCAACCAGAATCGCTACCTCGATCTTTTACGGGAAGCCTCAAAAGTCGAGGGCATCAATAATCTGTTTGTCACCACGGGAATTCGACTGGACTTGATTCTGCACTGTCGGCCTCTTTTAAAAGAGCTTGTCACGCATTACACCAGCGGACATTTCAAGGTGGCACCGGAGCATGTTGTCAGCGAGGTGTTGAACTACATGCGCAAACCCGCCGGGGACGATTTCAAGAAGTTCCTGGAAGCCTTTGCACAGGCCACCGAAAAAGCGGGTAAAAAGCAAAAGGTGATACCGTATCTGATCGCGGCGCATCCAGGCAGTACGCTTAAGCACATGGTCGAATTGATGAATTACCTGAAGCGGGAAAACCTGCAGGTCGAACAATGCCAGATTTTCACACCCACGCCCGGCACGACGGCGACTGTCATGTACGCCACTGGTCTCGACCCGGCCACGCTCAAACCCGTGTTCGTCGAGAAAACTCAGAAAGGCAGGCAGTTGCAGAAGTCGCTGATTCTCTACCATAAACCGGAGAATGCACTGGAGATTGCAAAGGCGGTTGCTGGCGTCGGAGCTTCGGCTGGTGGGAGAGAAGATAAAAAGCAACATAGTTCCGGCAGACGCAATCCGCGCAAGCGCTCACGAAGTTAAATTCTGTTGTCAGCTTATCCGTCAATCTTTCAATTTTTGCGGCAATTGCAGTTGTTTTTGCTTACGGCTCGGAATAGAATAAAAAATTGTATTGTATCCAGGAAGAGTTTCGGTCGAGGTGATCGAACAGCCGAAAGGAAGTTGGCTTATGCACAGCTTGAAGATCTTGCTGATGGTTTTAGCGTTGTCTGTTTTTGTTTTATCCTGCAATGAATCCGACGATGCCTCACAAAATGCCGATGGCGACAAGTCTGGCCCGGCTTTTGGTTGCGAAACTTCCGCCGATTGCGAAACCGGCGAGATCTGCGTCGATATGCAATGCCGTCAGTGGTGCTCCGATGAACTGGAATGTTCCGAAGGCTGGTGCGACCTTGAGAACCATGCCTGCATTCCCGGCGAAAAGCCGGAAGTCGATGGCGACTCAGAAGACGGCGATACCGACGAAGATACGGCAAGTGATGGGGATAGAGAAACTCAGATCGACGGTGACGACGACGAGCAGACGGATGGAGATATAGAAGGCGAAGATTTGTGCGATGGCAAAGAATGCCCGCCGCTCCAGCACTGCGACCCGGAAAGCGGCGACTGCGTTTATGACGATAATCACTGCATGGTGTCCGGCTGCGATGACGATGCTTATCTCTGCGACGAAGATACCGGAGAATGTATAATAGAGCCCGGCTTGGCCTGGCCCGGATACTGTCAGCCCTGCTTCACCGCAGAAGACTGCCCCGGCGACGGTGCCGTTTGCGGTTGGGAAACCGAAACCCAGGAAAGCTTCTGCGGCCCGATATGCCGTGAGACCGACCCGCTCTGCCCGCAAGGAGCTGTCTGCAAGGATGTTTCCGACTACACAGGCTCGTCCGATGCCTACTATGTCTGTTCGCCCGACCCGCACACCTGCGGAAACGCCCATAACACAGGTGGTTCCTGTGCAACTGACGATGAATGCGCCGAGAGTCTTTCCTGTATCAAAGAAAACGACAACGAGTTCGGTTTCCGCTGGCCGCGCGGTCATTGCACGGCTACCTGTGAAGACGACAGCAATTGCGCAGGCGATACGCGCTGTTCGGGAATACAAATCGGCCCCGACGATTGGGAAAGAATCTGTCTCCTGAGGTGCAACCCCATGGGCAGCTCCTGCCGCGAAAACTACAAATGTCAGCCGGTGGCGGATTCGGCTGTCTGCGTGCCTGAGACCATGGGCGGCCCGTAGTGTTTGCGCTTGCGATAAAGACCTGTCTTAAAAGATGCACATAACAAACAGCCCCGATTTTTCAGGAGCATAATATGTCGGATGCAAGCAATATAAAAGCTTCCGAAAACGCCCGTCACTGGCTTTTCGATGAAGGCGAGATATTTTTGAATCACGGTTCTTTTGGAGCCTGCCCGCAAGCTGTGCTTGATGAGCAGACCCGCTGGCGTCAGGAGATGGAGCGTCAGCCGCTGGATTTTTTGGATCGGCGTTATCATGGCCTTCTGGCCGAAGCCCGCAGCGTGCTTGCCGAATTTGTGGGAGCCGATCAGGATGATATGGGTTTTGTGCCCAATGCCACAGGTGGCGTCAACGCCGTTTTGCGCTCCCTGGATTTTAAGCCCGGCGACGAGCTTTTGATGAGCGATCACGAATACAACGCCTGCAAAAACGCGCTGTACTATATCGCCAAGCGCACCGGCGCAAAAGCCGTGGTAGTCAATCTGCCTTTCCCGCTTGAGAGCGAAGAAGAAATAATCGAATGTCTGCTTGAAGCCGTAAGCGACAAGACGCGCCTTTTGATGATAGATCACGTCACCAGCCCGACGGCGCTGGTTTTGCCTGTCAAGCGCATAGTCGAGGAGTTCGACAGGCGCGGTATAGATACGCTGGTGGACGGCGCTCACGCTCCGGGAATGTTACCGCTTGATATAAACGATATCGGCGCCGCCTATTACACCGGCAATTGCCACAAGTGGTTATGTACGCCGAAAGGCTCGGCTTTCCTGCATGTACGCCGCGACCGTAGGAAACTCATAAAACCACTTTCCATCAGCCACGGCTATCTTGCCGAGGTTCCCGAGGACATGCGCTTCAGGCTCGAATTCGACTGGACCGGCACGACTGATCCTTCCGCAGTTCTGGCGATTCCCAAGGCCATAGAGTTTTTGGGTTCGCTTTATCCCGGTGGTATCAAAGAGCACATGCGTAAAAACCGTCAGCTTGCAATCGAGGCCAGAGGGATACTGTGCGACAAACTTTCCATAGATACGCCCTGTCCGGAATCCATGCTGGGTGCTATGGCTTCGCTGCCTTTGTGCGACAATCCTCACCCGCCGGATCCGGTGGAGCCTTGGAAAGACAGGCTGCAAGCGGCCTTGTATTCGCGCTACAGGATAGAGGCCATCGTGACCGCCTGGCCGCAATATCCCAAGCGCCTTCTGCGTGTTTGCGCTCAAGCTTACAACTCTCTAGAGCAATACGAGTACACGGCCCTGCGCGTTGCGGAGTTGCTTGAGGAAGAGCGGAGCAGACCTATCTGAAATTCTTGAGCGTCTGGGATGCATAAAAGATGGAACCGATGCCGTAAAACAAGGCTCGGCTTGCCGACAAGCCTGTGGCCTGTTATGATATTCTAATAATCGACATTCGGCGAAACGGTTCTGTTTTTTGCCGATACGGGCTTTTTTACGGGAGAAGTCGAGATGAGACGCTTTGCGTGTCTGGCTACAATAATAATGCTTCTGGCGTTTGCTTCTCCGCTTTTCGCCGCGCATACCTGGCCCCAGACCGACTACTCCCCCAAAAACCGCATCGGGCTGGAAGTGGCTTTCGGCAAAATGCAGAAGCCTGTCCAAAGCGACTTTCTGCATTATCTCTTCAACATAGATTACAACCTTATAGAAAACCTGCACCTGCGCTTCGGCTTTCCCTTTTCGGGATATTCGGGAGCTTATGGCAAGGACAACTTCATTCGCGGCAATATCATGTTCGGTGCCAGCTACATGTACCCAGTAACCGGCTGGTTGCAGGTCGGCGGCAGCTTGAAGATTTTTACGCCGACTTATGAGAAAGCCGATCCGCCCTCGACGGGTTTGGGAATCGACCCGCGCGCCCAACTGCTCTCGCACTGGAATTACCGCTTCCAATATGCGCTGGAAGATTATTTCCCCTTCTCGCCAGAAGTTTCTCTACGTCTCAATCGCTGGAACCTGTTCACGCAGTTCGATTTCGGATTCACCTATGCGGTGGAGGTCGAAGACGATAAAAAATTCCAGCGCGACACGCACTTCTGGATGCTGCATTATGCCGCCTCTATCGGCTATGATTTCTGGGGTTATGTGGAGTTGGCAAGCGGGGTCAGCGCTTTGGTCGATCCGGACGATAGCGGCCAGAACCTGCGAGCTTTTACTGGTAATCCTTATGCAAAAGAGCGCACCCAGCACGCCTTTGATATAATGCTGCGCGGTCAATACAAGTGGGCAGCTTTGATATTTGCCGCCAGTGTTCCCTTGGAAGAGGACTTCCGCAACAGGCTTGATCCCTACTACCATTTCACTTTCCAGACCGAGTTCTTCTAGGCGCGAAAACCAAATAGCCATTTGCTTTTTGTTCAGAGATGCTGTAACAATTTTCTGTCCAATGTAGAGCGTCTGATTTTATTTTGTGTATACCTAAGGAGTGATTGATGAAGTTTAGAATTTTGATGGTAGCTTTTTGTGCGGTCGCTTTGAGCCTTTTTGCTGTGGCATGTGGCGGCGATGACGAGGATGCCGGTTCGCAGTGCCCCGACTATTTGACCGGGCTGGAATGTATGACCGATGCCGAATGCGAATGGGATGTAGAAAATGAAGCTTGTGTGGCGGTAGAAGGTGCCGAAGGCGAAGGCGAAGGCGAAGGTGAAGGCGAAGCCGTCGAAAACTATCTGCCCGATACCGATTGTGAAAATGCACCGGAAACCGATGATGACGGAAATGTCCAGTGTGATTACTTGAAATGCGAAGTAGTCAGCGATATGGGAGACGATGGCAGCGCTGAAAATCAGTGTTACCTGAACACATATGTGGATTGCATGGAAGACTGCGTCGCAGAAAACGCGCTTACCAAGCAGGGTGAATGCTTGATCTTGGCTCTGGAATGTCTCGACGAGGCAGGCATCCTTTAAGAAGAACGATGACTTGGTTTTTTAAAAGGCGGGAGCGATCCCGCCTTTTTTTATGGCAAAAAGCTTTTATGATAGAAGTTGACGCGCCTGCCGATTCCTAATAAATTGTATCGACATTGTCGATGGTGCTTTAATCAGGCACTGTCGGCTCAGGGTCGGAATTTATTCGAGCTAGAAAAAAACAATTTTTGTTTACAGGAGGAAGGTATGAAGAAAGCCTTGCCAATTCTGTTGACGGCATTAGTAGCACTGGTGCTGGCCGGATGCAGCGGTGACGCGCCCGAGTTTGAGCGTCAATTAAAGCCGGTTCATACGGATAAGACTTACATCAAGGATGCTGAAGGGCGTTATGTGCATTTCAAAGGCACCAATGTCTCGGGCAGTACCAAGACTCCCTGTTATGCCACCGCAAACGGTGAGTACGACAACTGCACCTACATCCGCGAAGACGGCACCTTCAAGGTTCCCACAGGCGACGATCCTATCACCTACGTCGGCAATCCTTTTCCGCCTGAGAAAGTGGACGAGTGGATGGCCAAGCTTGAGGAAATGGGCTTCAACTCCATCCGCCTGCTGTTCATCTGGGAGTCGGTTTTCCCCAACGCACCGGGCGAAGTTGACACGGTTTTCCTCGATTACTTTGAAAACCTTATCAAGTCGGCTGGCGAACACGGGATTTACGTCCTGATAAACGCCCACGAAAACATGTGGAGCCGCCATTTGTATTCCTTCTATAACGAGAATGCGCGCGGCGACAAGGGCGAAATAGAAAACATGCTGTGGTCGCTGTTCCCCGACCTTGCCAAGCTCGAAGCCGGTTCCAGCTACCGCGACGCCTATTCTGACCGCGTCGCCGGTGATGGCGCTCCCCTGTGGGCTACCAAAGCTGTCCTGCCGGAGAAGAACTTCGACTCCAAATACTGGGGCGTTGCTCGTCCTTTAGGTGGAATGCAGGACGACTTCTTTGACAACCTGCAAGATCTGGCCGACCTCTTGGCCCTGCAGAACCTCGGCGGTGAAGGCGAGGGTGAAGGAGAAGGCGAGGGTGAAGGTGAAGGAGAAGAAGAAGGTGGTTTCGATACTGCAATCATAGACGAGATCGTTGAATATATTCAGTCCTTGAAGCCATACGCCCCAGGAAAATCCTTTGACATAACCGACACAAACGACTTGCTGCCCTGGACCATG
>CAYTHG010000099.1:0-11720 GCA_964437525.1 uncultured Myxococcales bacterium
ATCGTCGCAAGGCACTTCATTGCAGGTGCCATATCTGGCGGTAGCAAATTCGGAGCTGCCTGAGCAATCCTGATTGTAGGTACCATCCGAGCAGGCGTCTGTAACCATGCCGGAGCAGTAGTTGTAATCGCCATATACACAAACGGCGATGCCGAGACAATCGTTGTCGCCTTCACATTCGCCTTCGCCTTCGCCTTCGCCTTCGCCTTCGCCCTCGCCTTCGCCTTCGCCTTCACCTTCGCCGCCGAAGTTGTTCTTTTCCCAGCAGAAGTCGTCTTCGGGGAAGCAGGCCTGGCATTCGTCTTCGTCCTTGCGGATATCCTGCACGGCTTTGAAATAGTCTTCCCAGCACTTGTCGATTTCGGTCATGCCGTCATCGTCGGGATCATCAGCCATCTCTTCGCAATCCAGGTTCTTGATGCACTTCAGAGCGTCTTCGTATTCTTCTAAAAGATCTTCGCAGGCTCCGTCGTTGCCCTTGACGACTTTAAGTCTGTCGCGAGTAGCCTTGACACCTATGGAGCAGTCATTCATGGCTTCATGGTCATCAAGCAGACCGCACTCGTATTCTTTCTGACAGGCAGCTTCTTTGGGATCGCCGTCGTCGTCATCACCCATCGGCCAGCAGGCGCCCATTCCCATCAGCAGGAAAAGCGCGAATATCAACAAAAACATAGATTCTTTACGCATAATTGATTCCTTTCTTTCCCTACTTATATAGGCCATGTGAACAGGCAGGCTTCGTTGTCTTTACCGCCGAAGCTGACCAGAGAACCGCATTTGGAAACGTCGAAGTCCTTGTTGAAGTCAACCAGGTCTTCACACTGCTTGTCGCAGATGTCCATGTAGTTATCCAACTCGCCGGGGGCCGAGTCTTTGCTCTTATCTTCGCCCAACCACTCGTCACAGTCCGCTTTTTTGTCGCCCAGGCAGCGCATGAACGTAGCCTGCAACCCGTACCACTTGTCGCAGATTTTAGGCGCGTTGTTTTCCATGGCGTCGATGGCGGCATTGACGTTGATCTCGCAGATATCCTGCAACTGATCTTCTTCGCCTTCATAAACGCAGTAATCCTCGCCCACGTCTTCACAGCAGTTCAGGAAGTTCTTACAGAAACCTCCGATGCCGAAGTCCTCACCGCTGTCTTCAGCACAACCGAAACCGAAGGCAAGTAGCGCGACAACTAAAAATGTCAACCCAAAAGCCTTGAATACACCGCTCATACAGCAATTCATCTTTTCCTCCCTTTTCAATTAACGAAACAGAAGCTATGGGGTATCCCCTCTAATCTTAGATTCGCACCTTTATACCGGATTTGTTACAAAGCTTCAAATTAAATCAGCACTTATTTTTGTCTGAATCCGATGCTAAAACCATCTCTACCACTCGACAAAATCAATAAATTACAGACTCAGGCATAAAAAAAGGGCTTCCCGAAGGAAGCCCTTTTTAATAAGCGATAAATTCGCTTGATGGCTTAACTAGATGCGGTTACAGATTGCATCGGCGCCACATTCGAATTCCTGGCTACGGTCGCCACTCGGGTCGTCGCAGATGCCAATGCCCATGCAGTCAACATCTTCAACGCAAGCTACTTCAGCACATACGCTGGCGGTCAGTCTGACGTTTACAAACTGGTCAACAGGGCAGCCGTCATTGTACATGTCAGCAACACATACCAAGGCAACGTCGTCACTGCAGATAGCGTCAACGCCTTCACCTTCGCAAAGGTAAATGCCATTGCACTCTTCGTCGAGTTCACATTCGCCTTCGCCTTCGCCTTCGCCTTCGCCTTCGCCTTCGCCTTCGCCGCCGATGAATGCGTCGCAAGCTAAGGTTTCAGCATTCCATACACATTCGGTGTCTTCGCCACAAGCAACTTCTTCTTCGTAACCGACGCACTGGATGCCCGGCAGTTTGGCGCACATGGCACCTTCAACGTCCCAGATGCACTGCATGTCTGCGCCACATTCTTCTTCGGTGGCGTAATCGGGGCACTGCTCGCCCATTTCTTCGTCGTCGTCACCACAAGAAATCATGATGCCCATTACGAACAGAGCCATTACCATCAATACCAATGTTTTCTTCATTTCATGCACTCCTTTTCTCATTATTGCGTTCTAGTCAACTTCTTACAGGGTATCTCGCACCCCTACACGTTTTACACGTCCCATATAAATCAGTGAAAGCATTCACTTTGTAAGCAAATTAATACTGGGCAAATACCTATATGCCCGCTTGAAGCCAAAGTCAATATAAAATTTGTTTTTTTAAAGACCCCTAATTCCGCCGCTTAAAGCCACAACAAATGAAGATATCGACTCTATGTACATCAAGCGTTTGTGTCACGCAAATCAACTTACCGCTCTTCAATGGCTTCAATGTGAGTCTTAATACCACTTTTCCATCTAAAAAGTCAAGGTTTTTGGCCTTGTGAAGCTTGACCAGAGGCTGGTAAAATAATTTGACCTCCTGCCAGTTTCATGCGCAAGAATGCTTTGCTCTCCGCCAGAAGAACCAGACTGCCATCATCATCTTCTACAAATATACCTTCGACATCAGGGTTCTCGTCCATAAATAGCGCGGCTTCAGGCAAATCGCGGGAATGCAGCACTATTTTTTTTTCGACAAATGAGTACTCCACAAAAGCCCGGTCGCTTCGTGAAAGAACAAACAAGCTTTTGCGTTTTTCAGAATATGCAAGATCGCTGTATCCGGAAAAATTATCCCCTATTTCAAACTGTTCGAAGTTTCCAGAAGGGCAAAAGTCGTCTTTTAAGGGAACTTTGAAAAGCCGTTTTCTATCTCGCTCTTTTGCTACATAGAGCAAGTTCTCCGAAGGATTGAAAGCCACTCCCTCAAGCCCACAATTGGCAAAAGGACAGTTAGGATCGTCACCTTTTTGCAGAGGAATTTCCATCTCACCGCAGCTGCCGATTGTAACCCGCCTGCGCTGGTCTATGTGGAATGGCAATATAAATTGTTCCAGCTTGCAACCAAACATGCAGCGGTTGTTGCGTTTTTCTATCACCGCATAAAACAAATCGTCGTTTACCCACGCCACGCCCTCAAAATCGTAGAACTGGTATTTGGACACCATGAAGCTCAGGCGACGGCATTTCAATCCCTGCCCGTCTTCGGTCAGTTCGCAAGTCTCGAAAAAGCCGGGACGGTTATTGGTGATGAGATATTCACCCGCCCTGATGCGTGTGATACCGGAATAGTCACGGACACAGGCCGTCAACAGCAGCAGGCAGCAAAGCAGAAACATAAACCTCGAAGCGTTCATCAATCGACCTTTTCGAAGTGGTCCACAAGCGAGGTATCCAGCGAAGCCCGCCGGGTGCGTTCGGCGGCCCAGTCGCGCAGTTTTTTGATTTCTTCTTCGTAGGTGCGATAAAGCGGCACGGCCTCCAGAATCGTTTTTTTGAAGTCTTCCATATCGGGCTTTGAGTTCCGTGCATAAGCCCGATAGAGCGAATCCACAACAAGTTGTTCTATTTCCGATCCACTGAAGTTGCGCGTGCGCTTGGAAAGCAGATCAAGATCGTAGGCACCGGAATCCAGCTTGCGGCGCTTTAAATGAATATCCAGTATCTCGCGCCTTTCGGCTGAACTTGGCAAATCCACGAAGAATATCTCGTCGAAGCGGCCTTTTCTCAAAAGCTCGGGCGGCAGCGATTCGACCCGGTTGGCAGTCGCCACCACAAAAACCGGCTTTTTCTTTTCCTGCAACCATGTAATGAAGTGTCCGAGAATGCGGCTTCCAAGTGCATGACCTTCGCCGCCATCGGCAAAACCTTTTTCAATTTCGTCTATCCACAAAACCACGGGCGACATGGCTTCAAGCAGCCTGGTGGCTCGTCGCATGGTTTCCTCCGGCCCGCGCCTGGACGAAAACACCGCTCCCAGATCAAGCCTCACGAGGGGCAGCTTCCAAAAGGCTGCGACCGCTTTGGCCATCAGCGATTTTCCGCAACCCTGAACACCCAGCAGCAAAAAGCCCTTGGGTTCCGGCAATCCGAAATCCCGCGCCTCGCGTTCGAAGGCGGTTTTTCTCTCCGACAGCCACGATTTAAGGGTATGCATTCCGCCCACGTCATCGGTCGAGAACTCGCGCTCGTAGAATTCAAGCACCTGTTCGCCCGCCACCAGACGGCGTTTTTCATCGACTACCAAGGATGTCTCCGGCTCATTGCCGTTTTCCACTTCGAGCAGAACTCTCGCAAACACCAGTCGCGCTTCTTCGGCGGTCAAACCGCTGGCGGACCGGGCGAATTCTTCCGACTTGTCTTTCTCAACTTCTCCAAAGACAGACAGGAAGATATCTTTCAGCTCGTCAATCTGAGGCAAAGGCAATTCGAAAACGGCGAATTCTTTTTCCAGTTCCAAAGGGAGATGAAGGCGCGGAGCGGAGACAATTATTGTTTTTTTCTCCGAGGTAATCGCGCGACGCAGATCTTTTAGTTGTCGGCATGTCACCTCGTCCTGCATTTGCAGGTGAAAATCACGCATAAAGTAAATGCCCTCTCCGGCCTGCTGGCAAACAGCGGCAAGAGGAGAATCGGATGCTGAGTCAATAGAAGGAATAAACCCGCTGTAGGAACTCCAGCTATAAAGAGGCAGACTAAGCTTTGACGCCAGTTTCTTAAACGCAGCTACGGCCCGTTCCTCTTCCGGAGTGATGATATATATATAAGGGTAACCGGCCTTGATACAGTTCTCTATATCGGCAAGCATGTTTTGCATTGCAACACTCCATGAAAGCTGAACACCTACAATTCGTACATGAACATCCACCTCTATGATAGCTCAGACTACAGCAGATTAGCAGGATGGGCAACTTGTTGACGAGATATCCGCCTAAGAATTCCCGCTATCAATCTTGTACAGATACTAAAATCGGTAGGGGCGACCGGCCGGTCGCCCCTACCGACGACACCGCTAGTGCTGAGGAAAAAAGCGAAGCTTTTTGTCTCGAAGCACGGCGGTGGAATCAGGTTCGCCCTTCGAGACAGCCGCTAAAAAAGCGGCTTCCTCAGGCTTTGTCGGTGAAATCAAATGTTTTGTGAAAAACAAGTTCATTATCTACAAAAGCCGTCATTCTGGACGAAGTGAATAATCTTGTATTTTCTGCAACTTGGAGATCCTTCGCTACGCTCAGGATGACAAGCTACCTGGACTTATTGAGAACTCATCAACATTTTGACAAAACAAGCGATAACAGTTAAAATTTTCAATGATTTTCTTTGATCTTTCATTAATTTTATCTATTCAATTTTCTGGTAGCTCTCGATAATGTCCATAAACAAAAATAAAGTCAGGTGGATCGTCTTAGCGCTTTTTTGCCTGCTGTTTATTTTCAAACTGGTGCCATATAACCCGGCTTTACCCGAAATCGTCAGCAACAGCAATTCGACCTGCTCGGTGGTTTCTCTCGATAATTTTTTACAGGAAGCTTTCCGCGAATTTTCCGACAGCGAAGGCTCCCAAAACATGTCTTTCAGGCGTCTTCTGGATCTCAAAGACGTTTCGACCTGGATTACCGAACGCCAGATAGAGCTTACGCTGCTTTCCCAGAACGGTGAAACACGCAAGGTGATCATAGACAGAATCGGTGATTTTTCTGCAAACGATTATCATTTCGAGGGCAAATTCACGCCTGCCGAGAAAGCTGAGATCATAGAGCGTACCAACCTGGAAGCAGCCGAAGAATACCTGTGCGATACCGGCGAATTCTGGACGACATCGGATATCTACGCCCACATCGTCATGCTTTTGATGGGCTTATCCCTGCTTTATTGTTTCTTTTTCGGCTTGCCCGAAATGTTTTCCCGCAAAGATATATGGTTGCTTGCTGTATTGGGGCTGGGAGCGATCAACCTGTTTATATTCACCGATGCCGCCGTGGGCGATATCAAACTGCACTTCATAAACGAAGCCCACGACCTCTACATCTGGGACGCCTACGGCCCCGGATATTTCTCATGGCAAAAGCTTGTCTATCGTTTTTTGGGAACCTCCGACGATGCCTTGTTTTTCGCAAATCGTATGGCTGGTCTGTTGTGTGCTGCGCCCTTGTATGTTTTCATGCGCAATCGTTTTCAAAGCCGTCCGGCTGCACTTGCTGCAGCCCTGCTTTTATTGACTCATCCGACCTGGCTGCGTTATTCGGCTAGCGACTTGACACACTCAATCTCGCTGTTTTTCTTTTTCTCGGGGCTGGCGCTACTTTTAAATGACAAGCAACCCAAAAATCGGGATATCCCCTTCGCCGTATTGCTGGTGGTTCTCTCGATGCTGGGACGCGGGGAGTTCATGCCGCTTTCTCTTGCCGGAATCCTGCTTTTGGGAGGAGAAAGGTTGAAATTTATTCTGGGCCACAAACTTAGAATATCAGCCTGGTCCGTTGTGGCAGCCACCGCAATTTTGATTCCATATCTGGTTGTGCTCGCAGCCCAGACCGGTGGCAGGATGTCCAGCATGGTTTCTGTAGATCTGATGGAATCTTTGAAAGCCTGGTTGTGGTTCCCCGGATACAACACCTACATTGATCCGCGTTGGTCGGCTTGGCCACACGTTTTATTTGCACTACTCGGATTCGTTTTGATGTTCAAGCGTAAAACACTCACAGCCCTTGCTCTTTTTGCAGTAATAACGATGTTTTTGTGGAACCCATTCTTTTTCAGACCGCTTTTCACTGTGACTCATTACCAGTTGATCGCCCTGCCGTTTTACATTATCGCAGGCGGGTTCTTCCTTGGTGTGTTTTTCAATTGGCTTTCTAAAAAATTGGGGAATTCTCCTGCCCGACTTGTCTCCAAACTTGCCGCGTTGGGATTGTGCGTCTTGGTTTTGACAGAATACTCAAGCTTTCTTTCCGGCGATTACGGATTCATGCAGCATTACAGATTTATCAAGGATAATAAAGACCTGCTGAAAGACGGCTGTGTCGTCACATACTCCTTGGCCGATGGCGACCACGCGCTTTCAAATCCCGAACTCGTCTGGTTCGACCGTCAGCGCCAACCGCGAGGCATCAACCTTGTCAGGAACTCTCTGCCCCACGATTTCAGTTGCGTCCTGTATCTGGAAATGCCGTCCTGCTACAAAATGAACACAATAAAGGGTGACAGCGATTTTTATTTGAAGCAATGCCGCCAGATTGAAGCTCAGTTCAGAATGGAGAAGCTTGTCAACGGCAATATAAATGCCAAAGGAGCCTTTGGGGAAGCCTACCTGAAAGATCCTGTGCCTGTTGCAATCTGGAAAATCCTTGGCAGGGCAGACCAGTTGCCGAAAGATAACGAACAGAACAAAAGCCCCGATAGCCCGTAAGTTCTCAATAAGTCCAAGTAGCTTGTCATCCTGAGCATAGTGGAGGATCTCCAAGTTGATTCAAATACAAGATTCTTTACTTCATTCAGAATGACGGCTCATGAATTTCCCCGGACTTATTGAGAAGCCAGCAAAACCTTATGTAACTATATAGAATATATAAAATTATATTTATGTTGACAGGGGTAATTCTCTTGCCGTCCTTCCAATACATGCTATATTTAAAGGTAGAGAAGGTAAAGAAGTTAAAGAAGATAAAGAAGGTGAAGAAGGTGAAGAAGGTGAAGAAGGTAGAAGGATCGGTAGGAAGCAGAAACGGCGTAAATATAACAAAGGGAGTTGGAATATAAACTGGTCGAAGCTTACAGTGTTGGCGGGGGGCGTCTTGGCTGTTATTTTCATGCTGGGTTGCGTAGAGGCCGAACCTGTTGCAGACGGCGATTCCGATCTGCTGGTTGCCGGAGACCAGGATCTCAGTTTAAGCGACGGCGACGACGATTCCTCTGATATAACGCCTATCGACTTTGAAGGCTCCGATGGCGATTCTGATTCCGAGTTGGAATATGATTCCGAATTGGAAACGGAAACCGAAGAAGAAACACGCCAGGATCTCTGCGACCCCGACCCATGCGACCCGGATTCAAATAGAAGCTGCGACCCTGAAAACGGACTGTGCGTCTGCAACGAAGGCTTCTGCGATATCGAAGGCTCATGCATCGCAGCAGGCAGACCTGACCCCGAACACAACTGCGTGATATGCGATCCCGAGCGGGATGCTTACTCCTGGAGTACATCATCGATAGATACCATTTGCCGACCTGCCGCCGGTGCCTGTGACGCAGCCGAATACTGCGACGGAGAATCCGCGGATTGTCCTCAGGACGAAAAGCTTCAAATCGAATGTCGTCCGGCGCTGGGCCAATGCGACGCCGCCGAATATTGCAATGGGACAAGTAACCATTGCCCCGACGATTTAAAACTTACCGGCGAATGTCGCACCTCGAAAGGCATCTGTGATCCTGCGGAACGTTGCGGCGGTTTTTACGATTTCTGTCCGCCCGACATTAAATCGAAAGAGCAGTGCCGCCCCTCCATGGGAGCCTGCGACGTTGTTGAGTTCTGTGATGGCAAAAGCAGCGATTGCCCGCAGGATGAGCTTTTTGAAAAAGACAAACTCTGCCGAGAAGCCAGCAAGCTCTGCGACGTATCCGAATACTGCGACGGCCAGTCCATCAAATGCCCCGAAGATTTGCTGCACCCTCAAGATTACGTCTGCCGTCAGACTCAAGGTCTGTGCGATATTGAAGAAACATGCACCGGCAGCGACAAAGCCTGTCCTATCGACCGCATTAAGATGTCCGATGAAATCTGTCGTCAGCCGCAAAAACCCTGCGATGCCGCCGAATACTGCAACGGCAACGAAAAGCTGTGTCCCGCAGATATTCACGCCGCAGCGGGTACGGTCTGCGACGATGGCAACCCCTGTAGCTTCGGTGAAATCTGCGACGGACTGAACTCCGGCATGGAGCATTGCGCTGGCGAAAGCTATGACTGCAACCTGCACGGATTTTGTAACGCCTACGATCAATACTGCACCTGCGACCCCATATATTCAGGCCCATACTGCAACAAGTGCGCCGACAACTATCAAGACAACAACGGCGACGGCTTCTGTCTGCCATCCTGCCAGCACGAAGAAATGTCACACTGCAACGGAGCCTGCGACGATTCTTCCGGCATCGCTGCCTGCTACTGTGTCCCGGCTCTTGAATCCAGCTTCGGCGGTTCGGCTGTCGGTATCCATTACAAAGACGGTTACGCATATCTGGCCAACGGAGAAGGCGGCTTGTATGTTTATTCCTTCGATGCCGATGACAGATTGGAACTGCAGGGCAGCATAGATACTCCCGGCGAAGCCAGAGCCGTATTCGTCAAAGACGGTTATGCATTTGTAGCTGACGATGGTAGCGGATTACAGGTAATAGATTTGAGCGATAAGCGCTCACCGGCTATTACAAGTAGCTTCGAAACACCCGGGAATGCACTCGATATCAAAGGGGCAGGCTCCTATGCCTACATAGCCGATGACGTGGCCGGACTGCTGATACTGGATATCAGCGAACCTAACTCGCCGCAGTTTGTGGCATTTTCCGAAGTGACGGGCCATGCACTGGCACTGGATATGGAAGGCTCGCTTGCCGTAGTCGCCTGCGGGGACAACGGACTGGTTTTGCTGGATGTCTCAGATCCTTACAACATCAAGCAATCGGGAATCCTGGCCACTCCGAGCAAAGCTCGCGACGTTGAAATTCAAGCTGACCGCGCCTATATCTCCTGCGATAGCGCAGGATTGCAGATAGCCGACATATCGAACACTTCCGCACCCGAGATCGTAGGTTCATACGACACACTTTCATACGCCTTTTCTCTTGAGATATCGGACTCCAAAGCCTACATCGCCGAATGGGAAGCGGGACTGGAGATAGTCGATATATCGCAGGAAGAATCGCCGGTTCTGCTGGGATCGTTGAACACACCCGGCTATGCCTTCGATATTGCCTTGAGCGACAAGGGAGTGCTGATAGCGGACGACCAGCTTGGCCTGCACTTGATACAGATCGAGAAACCCGAAGCGCCGACGATGCTGCAAACGACAGATACGCCCGGCTTCGCCTTCGATGTGCGTGTCGAAGGCAACCTGGCTTACATTGCGGACGGCTATTACGGTCTGCAGATAGTGGATGTATCCGACCCGACCCGCCAGCAGTTCGTAAGCCATCTGGCAACGGGAGATTTTGCAGGCGGAGTCTTCATCGCCGACGGTTACGCCTATATCGCCGACGCTTCGAACGGCTTGCTGATAGCCGATATCTCGAATCCGAATGCACCTGTTCTCAAAGGTTGGCACCAGACCGAAGGCAACGCTTATGACGTGGTGGTAGTCGATGACTTCGCTTACGTTCCCGGTTACGAATCAGGGCTGGAGATTATCGACGTATCTCACAAGGACACGCCCGTCGGCGTCGGGGTCTTCGACACCAGCGGAGCCGCGCGCGGTATCTGGATCGATGGCAATTACGCATATATCGCCGATTATATGGACGGCCTCAAGATAATCGATATTTCCGACAAGACCGCGCCTAAATTGACAGGCACCTTCGACGCACCGGGAGACGTGCGCGGCGTCTACATTTCGGGCAACTACGCTTATCTGGCAGCCGACCGCGCCGGACTGGTGATAGTGGATATCACGGATAAAACGCAACCGTCGCAGGTCGCGCAATTCAGTACGCAGGGTTACGCCCACGACGTGACGGTACAAGACGGACTGGCTTTTATAGCCGACGCCCAATCGGGAATGCTGATGGTAGATGTCAGCGACATTTTCTCTCCCGAACTGCTGGCCCGCTACGACATGCCCAACCAGTCCATGAGCGTCACCGTCTCCGGCAGCCGCGCCTATCTGGCGGCATTCATTTCCGGGCTTTATATCATCGATATCAATAGCTGTGTTGAGTAGATGGGCAGGGCTTTCTCTGGAT
Source organism: uncultured Myxococcales bacterium (assembly GCA_964437525.1). Classification (GTDB taxonomy): domain Bacteria; phylum Myxococcota_A; class SURF-8; order SURF-8; family SURF-8; genus JAKQSH01. The sequence goes on from CAYTHG010000099.1 coordinate 10,881, forward strand.
AAACCCTACAGAAGTTTATTCCTGAACACCGTAACAGCGATAGAAATGCAAAGTGCCGGGCATCTGGTCGAGGTACATAAGGGCATTGTGGGTAGGTTTGTCTTTGAACAGATTTTTGCAGTTGTGCGTCAAATCCAGTTCCAGGAGGCGGTCGTCTTTACTGTTGCCGTTTAAAACCATAAAATATTCGTCGGCGAGAGAAGCTTCATTCAGGAAGTTTTCAATTTGCTGCATATCGTCAAATTTGTATAGTCCCTGAGAATTCGTACGTGACTCAAGTTCGGCAGAAACGTTTTCCGGCAACAGTTTGTATTTCAAGGCGGAATGGGTTGAGACGTATCCGTAGTTTCTGAAATTGGTGACGACAGGCTTTCCTGAAACAGTCTGTATAGTTTCAAAGTTATCGAAGTTGTCGACTCCAAGCGTATACGAAAGTTCTTCGGCAGTGGTAAAATTGACGAAGCTCAGAACCACCAGAAGCACCGCCGCAAAGTCTGCGACATATCTGAGTCTCAAACTCTGGAAAATCCGGCGGCGGCGGAACTCGCTGAGTACAAAATGGTGTGTATCGACCAAAAACAAGGCCGCAGCATAAATCAACAGGGGCACTGCCAGATCGAAATAATATGCCCCATGCAAGCCGCCTGTTTCATAAAGAACCATTACGGCAAAGAAAATCGCAAGGATGGAGAGAAACACAAACGAATTGGAGTGATCGTCTCTTTTTACAAGCAGCCTGGCTAAGCCACCCAAAACAGGCAGAAGCATAATGGAAGCTCTGCCCAGCGGCATTTCATGGAACAACGCAAGAATTAACTGCCACGTATCCGTATACGCCCT